>CAZSSX010000001.1:0-34624 GCA_964609545.1 uncultured Phycisphaeraceae bacterium
CTCCAACCTAATCCGATTTTTCGGAGATTCCAGAACTGCCGTTTGTCTCAATCGATATATCAATAGCGCTTCGCATTGGCCACCATTAGAAAACGCAACACGCTTGATAGATACATCCTCCGAGCAAGTACAAACAATGGCCAAGTTAATCATAGACACAATCAAAGAGAAAGACTTAGCTCAATACGATGCATTTATGGAATCCATTTTAAAAAAGAACCAAAAATAGCGCCCAATAAATCCCATTAGGCTTGCTTAGAAAGTTTGTTGATTACGCTAGGGGCGATTTATTTTGTTGATGTGTTGCTGTTGGTTTTAGCGTTATCGGTGGTGTTGGTTTGGATTTTATTTAGGATGAGTTGGAGTATTTTTTGTTCGATGGCTGGGTCTCGGTCTACGGGGTCCCAGTATTTGCCATCGATGCCTTGGCGTTTCCATTCGGTGGGTACTGCGGTGAGTTTTGAGAATATGCCGTGGCCTTGGGTGGCGCCGGTGAGCTGTTTGAGGGGTTCGATGAGGCGTTCGATGACGACCTCAACGTGTAGCTGATAGATTTTTTTATTTTTAGGCAAAGGCAGGAGGGTGATTTGGGCGAAGGCGCGCTCATCGTTAATGGTTGCACGGATTTGTTTGTTGGGTGTGGTTTTGATTGAGGAGAACGGCTCTAGGATTCCGGGCACGGGTTTGGGGCCTGTGGTGATGACGCCTCGGTTGTAGGCTTTTTCGTCGATGGCCCATTTGAGTTGATCGAGGACTTGGAGGGTGGCTTGGAAAGCTTGATCGTATTGGGATTGTGGAATGGGGTGGGGGTTAGGGGCGCCGACGTATTGAGTTGTGCAGCTTAGGGTGGATAAGCCTAAGAGGAGGAAGAGGATCGCTGAGCATGTGCGCTTTGGGATTTGCATTGACATATTGTAACTTTGGTGGCGGGTCCTACCAAGTGAGGCTTGGTTTGGCTTGGGGAATTTGAGTTTTCAAGAGTTTTTTTCTCAAGGCCTGGGGCGGGGCTATAAAAAAACTCCCGCGGTCCATGGCGGGAGTTTTTTTGATTCTTTTGCTCTTTGGATGGGTTTATGATTCGGTGATGATGCCTTCTGAAATTTCATCCTCGGGCGTATCGTGTTTGGTAAACGCGATGGTGTTGCCTACGGGCATGATATCGGGGAACATCGATTGTTTGGGGTGATTGTCTCTGGAGAGGAAGGCTTTGATCGGAAGCCATACGAAGAAGTATGCAAATGCTGCGACGGCCAAGAAGGCTAGGGGCATTCTGATCCAGGCGTTATCGTTTTGGATGAGGTGTAGGAGACGGATGGGGCCTGTGTAGTTTTCGGGCACCGCATCGCCAAAGACCGCGACAAATCCCATGGTTGCTAGGAAGAGGAGGATCGATGCTGGGAGGAGAACTTTGACACATGAGTAGAGGACTTGGTCCATTCGGATACGGGGGAGGGTCCATCGTAGCCACATTTGCACAAAGACGATGGCCATGGCTTTGGTGGAGAACCATGCGAAGCAGTAGAGGTTGATGAGGATCATGCCTAGGATGTTGCCGGTGCCATCTGCGTTGGCTAGGCCCATGCCTAGGGCTTGTTCTGCTGCGCCGCCTGTGATGGTGCCAGCGAAAAAGCCTTGGCCGGCGGTGACGGGGTCGTAGCCTAGGATATTGTAGATCGGGTCCCATGAGCCTAGGGGGCTGTTCCAGCCGCCTAGGAAGAGGGCTGCTTGGATGCCGCCGACGGCAAACATTGCGGAGTATTCGGCGAAAAAGAAGAGGGACCATCTGATGCCCGAGTATTCGGTGAGGAATCCTGCGACGAGTTCGGATTCGGCTTCGGGCAGGTCAAAGGGTGCGCGTTTGTTTTCGGCGAGTGAAGAAACGAAGTAGACAAAAAAGGCTAGAAAGACAAAGGGGTTATGGAAGATAAACCATTTGTGGATGCCGCCGCCTTGGAGGTAAGACAGCTCTAGGAGGTCTAAGGTTCCGGCGACCATGACGCCTGCGAGTATTGACATGCCTAGTGGTATTTCATAGCTGACCATTTGGCAGGCTTCGCGCATCGCGCCGTAGATGGACCATTTTGAGTTTGATCCCCATCCTGCCATGATGACGGCCATGACTTCGATAGCGAGCATCGCCAGTACATAGAGTACGCCGATATTGAGGCCACTTTCAAAGATGAATTGGGGGCCAAAGGGCAGTGCTAGGAATGCGGTGAAGACAGGCGCAAAGGCGACGTAGGGGGCGAATTTAAAGAGCAAGCCATCAGCCGATGCGGGCATGAGGTCTTCTTTTTGTAGGAGCTTGAGCCCATCTGCCAATGATTGTAGCCAACCGTGGAAGCCACCTGTTTCCATGGGGCCGATTCGGCCTTGCATGTGGGCAGAGACTTTGCGTTCTAGCCAGATGGCAAACATGGCTAGGATGCTAATGCCTGGGACAAATGCGGTTAGCAGTACGGTGAATTTTAGGATGATATAAAGCGGCAGCACCCCTAGGGCGCCGTCGAGTTGATTTGAAATAATTCCAGCGAGTTCTTCTAGCATGGCAATAGCCTTTTCAACAAGTCTAGCGGTGAAAATAAATCAATGCGTGTAGAGCCTAATATCGGGGCGAGCACTGATTTCTATTTTGATTCAAAATTTAACGTACAGGATACCTAAGTCTCTAGGAAACCGCCAATTAAATGCTGATATCAACAATTCGCCCCCATCTGTCTGGGGTCTAATCCTCGATTGGAGGCATTTTTTCTTTTTCTTCGCGTCTCTTTTTGCCCCCGAGGCGGGGAAAAGGCCGTCTGTAAAGCTTCTATGCATTATGAAGGGGATGAAAACCTTTGGCTGGCCAATTCACAAGATGAACTTTGCTCATCGCATTTTTGAGGTGTATAGTCCAGATGTATTCGATGCGAGATCGTTTTTCCTAACTGTTTTAGGCCGAACATCCCTCGCGCCATTCATGGTTTTGGACCGGAGAAATCTAAACGATGCTATCAAAATTAAACTCAAACATCAGGCCCGCAGCGATATTATTGGCTATTTTAGGTGGCGGCACCGCCCATGCGACGCTCTCGCACACCGGTAGTGTTTCCACGATCTCGCCGAGCGATTACCTAGCCATCGGCAGCTCTGGCAACGGGCAAGTCCTCATCAATGGTCATACCCATATCCAGACCCAAGGCGCAAGCATTGGGCAGGCATCGGGCAGAACCGGCGTCTTAACCGTGCAAGGCCCCGATGCAAAATACAGAGCGGTATACTATAACAGCGGCGACATCCGCGTGGGGGATTACGGCAACGGGCATCTGAACGTCACCAACGGCGGGTTTGTCAGCACCGATGATGATCTTTACATCGCCACGCGAACTGGCTCAACCGGCATCGTTCAAGCCCACGGCGCGGGGACGCAAATCAAGGTCAGAGATACCATCAAAGTCGGCTATGCGGGCAATGGCCAATTACGCATCAGCCAAGGGGCCCAGGTCGAAACACGCAACGCCACCTATGTTGGCTATCGATCTGGCGCCACCGGATATGTCAACGTCGGCGGGGCGGGATCGCTGCTTGATATTCACTGTGGCGTTCGCATCGGCTACTATGGCAACGGGCGGATGGATATCCAAGATGGTGGTCGGGTTCAAAATCACGGCACGGCAGTGGTTGGATACAAGCATAACTCCCAAGGCATTTTAAATGTCGCTGATCGTGGCTCTGTTTTTACCACTTATAGCAGTCGCTTAGTCAACGGTTATTGCGGGACGGGACGTATCGATATTTCCAACGGCGGACAGGTTTTTAACACCCGAGGCGATTATAGAAATAACGCAATTAGCACCTTGGCCTTTGGTCTCTCTGCGGATTATCTAGCTGATGATTTTTGGGCGATGAACACCGCTGGCGATATTCTTTCACTAGGCTTGCTCGATGTTTACCTCAGCAGCGGCTACGAATTAGGCGCCAACCAAACTTATAATATGTTTAACGTGGCAGGCACGACCAGCTCCATGTTCACAGGTTATGGACAAGATAGCTCGCTAGGCGTATTTGGCGACCACGAGCTTTATATCAGCTACACCGGTGGCAATGGCAACGACATCGTCTTCTATACTCTAGATGATCCCACCCACGGGGGCGAACCCAGCGCGGTGCCCGAGCCTGTTTCGATTGCACTAGGCAGCATGGGCCTACTTGCTCTGGCTCGTCGTACTTCTCGTCGATCAAAATAAGCACGCAAACAAACAACGGAAATGACCCTTGGAAAACACCGCGCCTTAAAAAAGCGCGGTGTTTTCTTTTGCCCATATCAGCCCAGACAATTCTTAGCGAGGATATCAATTCGCTGTATTTTTCTTGTAAGGCCGGCTGCGTATTTATACAATGGTGCAATGAAATATTATTTATTAAAATCTAATCGGGCAGCAGTTCAACGCATTGCGTTGCTGATTCTTGGGCTAGGCTTATTTGCATCATTGATGCCTCATCGGGTTTATGGGCAGGCGTTATATCGTACCCATTCGAAATACTACAATATCGAGAGTAATCTAGATCGCCAAGAGCTCAAGCGCTGGGCTAAGCATATGGATGTCGTCTGCAAAAGCTACAACCAGACGTTCCGAAATTATCGAAATCAAACCGATCATCGCGGGCGGCTGCGGATGATCTTATTAAAAACCAAAGCGGATTATATTCAAAAATGTAAATCCTTTGGGCTTAACGGGAAAGCTTCGGGCGGTATGTTTTTTGCGAATGGCAAGACCAGCGGGCTCATCACTTGGGTTCATGATTTGCCCGAGAGCCACGTCATTAAAACCTTGCAGCACGAGGGGTTTCATCAGTTTGCTTATCACCTCATCGGCACTGGGCTGCCGCTTTGGGCCAACGAAGGGATGGCTGAGTATTTAGGCGATGCGGTTTTGATTAAGCGTGGCAGGTCGCTGAAAGTAGGCATCGCTGATTACCTTCGGATCAAAGCTGTTCAGAAAGCCATCAAAGCGGGCAAGGATATTCCCTTTGGTGAATTGATTTATATGAATTCCAAGACCTGGCAAGGCAACATGCTCAACGGCTCATCGCGCGGCAGTTTTCAATATGCCCAATCGTGGTCGGTGATTTATTTTTTGATCCACGCCACCGATGGTAAGCGTAAAAAGCCGTTATACAAACGGGCTCTTTTTACTTATTTTAAGCATATTTCGTTTGGATTAAATAATCGCGAGGCCTTTGCCCGCGCATTTAAAACGACTAACACGCGGCTGTTTCATAAGCGCTGGCGAGACTACATGCTCAAGCTCAAACCCGATGCCAATTCCACAGCTATGATGAAACTTGAGTTTTTAGCGGGGGCGATGCAGCGCCTTTTTAATAAACGCATTGCCAAGTTTAATCAGATTGCCCAGCTCAAAGATTTCTTACAAACGATCGGATACCGCTTGCGTAAAGGCGGGCATGGCGGGGCGACGATTATCGCATCAGACCATTCACTTTATTATTATCAAACAAGTAAAAGCCCGGAGAAACATGATTTTATTTTGAGCCCCACAGAGGATGGCACTTTGCCGCCGAATTTATCTACCGCGCATCTGCCGACTAATATTCATTTAATCTGGTTTAAAAATGAAAAAGGGCGCGCTGTCTATCGCATCTTGGTTTCCAACAAAAAGCCCACGGACAAAGATGTTAAATCGAAAAAAAGAAAAAAGAGACGCCGGCCTTAGCTGATTATTTCATAATTTGATTTAATAATATCCAGGTGACGCTAAACATGTAGCGGGGTTTTCGGTTAGTATATTACTGTTTTCATTCCACGGGCAGCTTATGTTTGCTCCACATTATCCTAACTCAGATGAGGTCTCTTCGTGCCAGTTATCACACCGATTCGTGCTATTCATTTTCCCTATGCTTGCCAGAAGGATATTTCTCAATTCATTTCACCGCCTTATGATGTCTTAAATGAGACTACTAAAGCTGCGCTGCTGGATGGCTCGGATTGTAATATTGTCAAAATCGATTTGCCTCACTTGCCGCCTAAGACAGTCGGGCCCGATGCGACTTATGCCCAGGCTGGGCAATGGTTTGCCCAATGGCTTTCAGACGGGACGCTTTTAAAGCGCCAGACGCCTAGCTATTTTGTTTATCAGCAGACTTACACTGTTGATGGCAAAGTATTTAAACGCAAAGGCTTGATCGGCAATGTGCAGATTAAGGAGTTTGGCCCTAGCGATGATGGCACGGGTGGAATTTTTCCTCACGAGCAAACTTTTTCCGCGCCCAAAGCCGACCGGCTTAAACTGATGCAACAAACCCAAGCCCAGCTGTCCCCTATTTTTGGGCTTTACTCGGATGCGACCAACAGCATCGGCCAATTATTAAGCAGCTACATCGCCGCATCGGAGCCTACGTTTTATGGCACGACCGCTAATGATGATGTCTTACACGAGGTTTGGCTTGTCGAGGATGCTGCTGAAATGAAAAAATTATCAGCTGCATTAACGGGTAAAGATTTGTTTATCGCCGATGGACATCATCGCTATAACACCGCATTAAATTATAAGCAAGACCTAGAGACAAGCCAAAGCCAGCTCCCGGCGGATCACCCCGCCAACGCTTGCCTTTTTGTGATGGTTGCCATTGAGGACCCGGGCATGATCGTGTTGCCTACGCATCGGGTTTTGGGAAATATGAAAAATTTCTCCATCCCCAAGCTCAACGATATCGCCGACGCGCTAAGTATTATCCCTTTCGAAGGGACGCTAGAAGAGCTCGAAGCGGCGCTGCCTAAATCTGGTTATCACGCGATGGGTTTGTACGACCCCACGGATCCCGATGCCGACAAATTTATCGCGACGACGCTTGAGCATGACCCTCTAGAGGATTTATTTCCAGAAAAATCAGAAGCTTGGCGCCAACTTGATGTCGCGATCGTGCAGCACATTTTAGTCGAGCGATGCTGCGAGCCTCATTTTTGCGCATCGGGAGATGCGGTGACATGGAAGTTTCCTCATTCACTTCAAGAGATGCAAGACATCGTCCAAAGCAAAGATTATCAGTTAGCGGTGATTGTGCAGGCTACGCCTTTGCAGTCGGTGGCTGATGTTTCTAATGCACAAGAATTGATGCCTCAAAAATCTACTTTTTTCTATCCCAAACTCGCCACCGGTTTAGCGATCAATCCAATCAAATAACATCATGCTCGATTTTTTATCAAGCCCTAATCTCATAAAAAAGATGCCCCCGCTAATTCTGTCGAGGCATCTTTTTTTTATCTTTCTTATTTTTGAAAAATAAATCACACCTACACCGTCACCCTTATATCGCTTCTCATTTCTCAATGAAAATCATCAAGGATTTCTCCCATGAAAAAAATAATATTTCTTTTTTTGTTCCTGCTTACGACTGCTGCTTGCCAATCTCACAAACACTGGCCCGTCTCCAAAGACAAGCCCTCTGAAAAAATCAAAGTCTTAATCGTAGATGGCTTTAGTAATCATAACTGGAAAGCCACCACCCAAACGGTTAAAGATATTTTAGAAAAATCAAACTTGTTCACGGTCACTGTCTCGACGGTGCCCGGAAATAAAAAAACAAAGGCCTTGGCATCATGGAACCCAAGGTTTGAGCAATACGATGTGGTGATTCAAAATTGCAATAATATTTCTAACCGGAGAAGGTGGCCAGCCCATGTTGAAAAAACTTTCGAGCAGTATATGCGAGGCGGCGGGGGGCTCTATATCTTACATTCCGCCAACAACGCATTTAAGCATTGGAAAGAATACAACCGGATGATCGGCTTAGGCTGGCGAAGCAAAACATTTGGCGATGCTATCATCATCGAAAAGGGTAAGCCTAAAAGAGTGCCCAAGGGAAAAGGGCGCGGCACCTCTCATGGCAAACGGACCAACCCGCTGATCACACGCTTAGCCAATCATCCGATCCACAAAGGCTTGCCTCGCCAATTCATCGCCACCGATATCGAAATATACACCTACGCCAGGGGCCCAGCCAAAGAAGTCACCGTTCTTTCTTACGCGATGGACCCGCGATTAAAAATTAATTTTCCTATTGAGTGGACCGTAAAATATCATCTCGGCCGCGTATACGCATCATCGTTTGGCCACTATTGGCCAAACCAAAACAACCCCCCTTCCGTCCGGTGCGTTGCTTTTCAAACCCTCTTGGTGCGAGGCGTAGAATGGTTGGCGCGAGGCGACACCTCCACCCAAATACCTAAAAATTTCCCAACAGCCAAGCAAAGTGCGGTATTGCCAATGCTCAAAAACTGATAGCAAAATAAAATTTGCTAGACTCCATTATGCGCACCGCCCGCGATGTACATAAAAAGATTTCAGAAAAAGCCCCGCCGCTGCAAAAGATTGAAAAGTATAAAATCAAAATGACTCAGATAAATTTTATTCCATATTTTTAGGAAACAACCATTTGGCAACAATCACAAAGACGCCAATAACCGCTGCGGTAGTCGAAGAAAGTAAGCTAATCATCACACTATCTGAAATGTCAAATTCTCTCACAATCCAAGAAAGATTCCACCAGTGGTCACTCTTTTTTAGAGCGATTGCATCTACCAGTAAAATCAGGGCTACAAAAACAAGCCAGCCAACCATTAGATTATAAATTTTCTTAAGATACTTGTTTCTTAATTCATGTAAATCAATGGCCTCTTCATGTTTTCTTTTTAAGGCTGCGCCTCGGGTTTGTTCTTGGCTGAGTCGTTCTTTTAATAGGTTTAATTCGTGCGTCTCTAAATCAGCACTGAGGTCAACGTCTGACCGATCGCGGTTCCGATCCGCGGCCTTCTTAATAGAAATCTCAAAAGTATTGGCAGTATTATCAGAGCCATTATTAGTTTCGATAGAATCAAAATCACTCAAAATGATTGTATTTCTTTAGTGTAATACTCTTGTATTAAATCCGTCGGAATAACGCTAAACATTTTTTTATCCCAAGTTGTTTTCCATGGAGTATTGGGCTCATGCGTCAATGAAGAAAGCTGCCCACCTGTATAATCTTTATAGCCATTCCACACCCCGCGAATGATCCCCATAGCTTTTTTATTTTCTAATAAATTTTCGATATCTCCAGGTTTAACATCTAGTGTTTCAGTCACCTGATCACGACCATACTTCTGAAGTTTTTTATAAAGTGGCGGTATAACCGGCCCCCATTGCCATGCCCTAATATCATCGCGAAATATTGGCCGCTTAAGCAAAGCCAAAGCATACCCCTGAGCAAGAAAGACTAGCTTTTGAAGTTGCATATTTGTAATAGGCTTATTCTCATGCCCAGCTAATGCCAAAAAAGTATTAGCCACAGATATTGCTGAGACATTTAATTGTTGTGCATCCGTTTTCATTACCACGATTCTCCAACGAAGTATTATATGATCAAACATCGTATACATGCAATAACTAAATCTAAAATTAACGCAATATTTTCGAATTATGGGTATTTTAAACCCCCCGATACACTTCACTACACCGCCCGCGATGCGTTATTTAAAAAGCCCCGCGGTTTGAGCTGCGGGGCGAGTGGGGATTTTTTGTTTTTTTTATCGCCATTATCCGACGACGATGTTGATCATGCGGCCTTTGATGATGATTATTTTTTTGATGGTTTTTTCGCCGATGGCTTCGATCACGCCTTCTTGTTCTTTGGCGATGGCTTGGATACTTTGGTCATCTGCTTGGGCATCGACGGTGATTTTTGCTCGGAGTTTACCGTTGACCTGCACGGGGTATTGCACCTGCGCTTCGACCAACACGGCGGGATCGTATTCGGGCCAAGGCTGATTGGCGATGAATTGATCG
This sequence comes from uncultured Phycisphaeraceae bacterium, assembly GCA_964609545.1. Classification (GTDB taxonomy): domain Bacteria; phylum Planctomycetota; class Phycisphaerae; order Phycisphaerales; family Phycisphaeraceae; genus CAZSSX01. The sequence goes on from CAZSSX010000001.1 coordinate 9,822, forward strand.
TGTCCGATTTTTTGCCAAAGTTCTTCGGCGATATGTGGCGCTTGGGGTGCCAAGAGTAGGAGTAAAGTTTCTGCGGCTTGGCGTGGGAGGGTTTGAAGTTTGACGAGCCTATTATTAAGCTCAATCAGCGCGGCGATGGCGATATTAAAACTCATTGTTTGCATCGCGGTGGTGACGCGTTTGATGGTGTGGTGTATTTTTTTGTGTAGCTCTGGCGATGGTTTTTCATCGGTGATTTTGAGCTGTCCTTGTTCGTCGAAAAAGTTGCGCCACACCCTTTGTAAGAATCTGTGGGAGCCTACGATATCTCGGGTGTTCCATGTTTTGGATTGGTCTAGGGGGCCCATGTACATTTCGTAGAGTCGGAGCGTGTCGCAGCCGTAGGTTTGACAGATCGCATCTGGCGCGACGGCGTTGTGGAGTGATTTTCCCATTTTCCCATAGAGACGTTTTACGGGTCTGCCTTGGAAAGTGAGGTTAAGCTCCGCATCTTTTTTGTCTTGTAATTCTGATGCTGGGGTGCCATCGCTGTTGACGACTTGGGTGGCTTCTACACGTACGCCTTGTTGATCTTCGTAGTAAAACGCTTGTATATAGCCTTGCGCAAAATATTTGCCGAAGGGTTCGGGCGTGTTGACTGCGCCGATATCGAATAAAAATTTATGCCAAAAGCGTGCGTAGAGTAAATGTAAGACCGCGTGTTCTGCTCCGCCGACGTAGAGGTCTATGCCTCCTGCGTGATCTTGCCCGTTAGATTTTTTGGATTTCATCCAATAGTTAATCGCTTCCTCACCGACGAGGGCATGATTATTTTTTGGGTCCATGTACCTGAGGTAGTACCAGCAGGAGCCGGCCCAGTTTGGCATGGTGTTAAATTCTCTGGTGTATTTGATGCCGTCAATGGTGACATTTTTCCATGCATCATCTGCACGGGCAAGCGGTGGTTGGGGCGGCGTTGTGGGGTCGTCTAATGTGGTGGGTTTATAGTCATCAAGTTCCGGTAGCACCACGGGCAGATCTGCTTCGGGGACGGTTCGGATCGAGCCATCTTCACCGTGGAGGATGGGGAAGGGTTCGCCCCAATATCGCTGCCTAGAGAAAAGCCAATCGCGTAATTTATATTGTGTTTTGGCGCGCCCTAGGTTTTTTGATTCTAGCCAAGTGATGATGGCTTCTTTTGATTCTTTGACTTCTAAGCCGTCCAGTGAGATTTCATTATTTGAGGAGTTAATGAGCTTGCCGTTGCCAGCGTGTGCTTCTTTTGTGATGTCGCCGCCTTGGATGACTTGGACAATGGGTAGGTCGAATTTTTTGGCAAAAGCGTAGTCTCTTGAATCGTGGGCGGGCACTGCCATGATGGCGCCGGTGCCGTAGGACATCATGACGTAGTCTGAAATCCACACGGGTATTTTTTTCCCGTTGACGGGGTTGATTGCGTAGCCGCCTGTGAAGACGCCTGTTTTATCTTTGCTGTCAGCGCTGCGGTCGATGTCTGTTTTTGCCGCGGCTTGTTTTTGATAAGCAGCGATGGCATCGGCTTGCTCGGGCGTGGTGATATCTTTGACCGCGGCATGTTCGGGGGCGAGCACCATGTATGTGGCGCCGAAGAGCGTGTCGGGTCTTGTGGTGAAAACAGCGATGATTTCGTCGATTGATTCTAGGTCAAAGTCTACCGATGCGCCGACTGATTTGCCGATCCAGTTGCGTTGTAAATGTTTGATCGATTCTGGCCAATCGATGATGTCTAGGTCATTGATTAGGCGGTCCGAATAGGCGGTGATTCGGAGCATCCATTGCTTCAAAGGCCGCTTGTATACGGGGTGATTATCTCGTTCCGATTTGCCTTCGTTGGTGACTTCTTCATTGGCCAACACCGTCCCCAAACCCGGGCACCAGTTGACATTCACCTCAGCCAAGAAAGCCAATCTGTTTTCATCAATTAGCCTCTGCTGCTGATCTTTTTCTAGCTCTGCAAATTTGATATAACCAATCGGCGAGGAAGCCAAAGCAGCCAGTGCGCGCTGTTGCTTGCTAGGCGTGACTAATTGCCCATCGGTGTCGATGAAATATTCTTCTTGCATCAATTTATTTTTGAGCATTTGGATCGGGAGGGCTTTTTGCTCTTCGGGGTCGAAGTATGAGTTATAGAGTTGGATAAAGATCCACTGCGTCCACTTGACGTAGTCCTCATCGGTGGTGGCAAATGAGCGGTCCCAGTCGTAGCCCATGCCTAGGCGTTTGAGTTGCCCGATCATGTTATTGATATTTTGTTGCGTGCAGATGCGAGGGTGCTCACCTGTTTTAATCGCGTGTTGTTCGGCGGGCAAACCAAAGGCGTCAAAACCCATCGAGTGTAGCACGTTGTAGCCTTGCATTTTTTTATATCTCGCGGTGATGTCGGTCGCGATAAAACCAAGCGGATGGCCCACATGCAACCCCACACCCGAAGGATAGGGAAACATATCCAGCACATAAAACTTAGGCTTCTCAAGCTGAAAATCCGGATGCCCGGGATTATGCGCTGTAAAAGTTTGTTCTTTTTCCCATTGGGATTGCCAGCGCGATTCGATCGTTTTAAAGTCGTAATTCATGGGTTATAGGATAGCGTTTTTTGCTGCGTTTGGATAGTACCCAGCTTGCCAAGCCGACAGTTTGTTCAGGCTCCAAAAAGTCATCGACGCGGCAGAGCAACTCCGGTTAGAATATCTCCATGATCGAAAAATACGAAAAAAAGCCATGGCAAGACAAAGCGCGGGCGCCTTACAACGCGGACACCCAGCAGTTCGCCAAATTATTCGATAAGCTCCCCCCTCAAGCCCACGAAGCCGAGTGCGCGGTGCTGGGAGCGATGATCCTAGACTGGCAGGTCATCGGCGATATCGTTCAGATTTTATCGGGTTCTCAAGATTTTTACGCACACAAGCACAGCGTCATCTATGAAACACTCATCGAGTTATACGACGAGACCCAATCCATCGACTTGGTCCAGGTCAAGCAAAAGCTTGAGGACAAGCAAGTCCTGACCGACATCGGCGGCATTGATTATCTGGTGGAACTAGGCGAAAGTGTGCCTTCCACGGTCACCGCGCCTCACTACGCGAGATTAGTTAGGGATAAAGCTGTCACACGCAGGCTGATCGATGCGTCGAGTAAAATTTTATACGATGCTTATCATAGCACCGGCAAAATCAGCGAGCTACTTAATACCGCTGAGCAAGAAATCTTCCGGCTAGCCGAGTCGCAAATGGGCGCTGATGATACCTCCCACCTCAACGAGCTGCTCCAAGAAACTTACCGCCAACTCGAGGAAATGGACGGGAAAAGTATTACCGGTATTGAAACAGGTTTTTTTGAACTCGATGATATGCTCAACGGGTTAAACAAGGGGGATATGCTCATTTTAGCAGCTAGACCCTCCATGGGTAAAACTGCTTTTGCCTTGAATATTTGCGAACATATCTCCGCGACCAACGGGGTGCCCTCGCTTGTGTTTAGCTTGGAAATGGGCAAGCAGCAACTGGCTCAGCGGTTATTGTGTTCGCGCAGCGGCGTTGATTCACAGCGGCTACGCAAAAATATGCTCTCGGGCGATGACTTTGCGCAGCTGTCCATGACGGTCGGCGAATTAGCAGAAGCCCCGCTGTATATTGATGACACCCCGGGCTTAACGCTCTTACAGCTCCGGGCCAAAGCCAGGCGGATGGTCGCCAAGCACGGCATCAAAGTGATCATGATCGACTACCTCCAGCTCATGACCAACCCCGGGGCCAACAACCGCCAAGAAGAAGTCTCGGGCATGTCACGCGGGATTAAAGAAATGGCCAGGGAATTACAAGTCCCCGTCATTTGCCTGAGTCAGCTTAACCGTGGCAGCGAAAACAGGGAAGGACATCGCCCGCGGATGAGCGACCTACGCGAATCGGGCTCCATCGAGCAGGATGCAGACGTGGTGATGATGCTCCACCGCGAGGATTATTACCATCGCGGCGAGGATGAATACGAAGAAACCAATATGTCCGAGGTTATCGTTTGCAAGCAACGTAATGGCCCCTGCGGAAGCGTCAAGCTCGTCTTCAACGGCGCCACCACCCGCTTTGAAAACCTATCCGCATCAGACAACCCCGGCGGTGTCTATTAAAATTAAACCGCTGCCCGTCCATCGCATCTCGCTGCCTATTACATTGGTTTTCTAGCGGTGCTTGCCATGCAAAAAAATAGCCGCCATCTTTTCCAGTTGGCGGCTATTAAATTTCAATAAAAGGCTCTAGCGATTATCCCACAAGCTGATGCTTATGCGAAGGTGCCGAGGGGTCTGCCGCGGAGGTTTGCGTAGCATCAGAATCGACAGACTTAAGGTGATGCTGATATCGCATCGCTTTGCCGGGATAGCTTTTTTCAAGGCCCAGCTCTAGGTCTGTTTGATCTTTAGCGATGACAAAGATAAACGGCAAATCAATATGCTTCGTGGCAAAACGATGGGCACGGGCGAGGTTTTGCTCAGTCGTAGCCAAGAGCAAACAGCCTTGGGTAAAAGCCACTGGCATTAGCTTAAACTGCCACGCCTGACGCTTACTCATGAGCGAAAGATAACGCGTATCCACGTGATAAGAGCAAAGATTGATCCGAGTGGCCACGCTCATATATTGCATCAGCCAAACGCGCTGAGTGTCCCGAGGGTGGACATTAAATAGATTTTCGGCCAATAAGCCAAAGGGTTTAGCGCAGGTTTTTTGCATCTCTAAGATTTCTAATCGCTGCTCATTGGTGATCAGATTTTGCGAGACTAATAGGCTGCCAAATTTTGTATTCTTGGGGAGGGTCATGATATTTCCATTTCATTTGAAGTGACAGCATGCTGAAGAGATCGGGCCATCCCAAAGCCGACTTAACTTAGGCTGAATTATTTTTTTTATCCCGATACTTTCACACATCTAGCGGTGATATCCTGTGGATAAGCACACCCCTGAATCCCAGATTCTCCCGGATACCCCCTTTATTTCATCTATATAATGCATCGTCGTTCATCCCCTTTCTTTTTAATGATTTTCTAATCTAAGCTCTTGACCTTTAGCGCCAAACAGAGCAAAATACGCCTCGTTACAAAATACGGATTAAGTGTTTTATCTGCAAGTAAAATGCTTAGGATGTGTGGCCATAACAAATGAATAAGATGCGCAATGACTGATTTGTAATATGTATTTGTCATTATCAAGCCGGCGGAAGATGTACAAGCTTTTTTCTTGATCTTATTGCGTGAATCTCAAGATTCGATCCCCGTATGATTTAAATCTTTGCGCGATTTGTTTAATCTATTCTTAACTAAAAATAAAGATCTGCTAACAGGCTCCGCCTTTTCACTAGGCGTTGAAGCCAACCCCTCCCGTTAGAGATCCATAAAAAAAGCCCCTCACGCTTGCAGGCATCTGAGGGGCATGTGGCCGGGAGGTCCGGTCCGCTCCCCGTGTCGCCTATGACAGCATCGACACGGGTTTTTTTATATCGGCATTTTAGCCTTGAATACTTCTCTATCTTACCCATTTTAACATTTAGGCGACTTATTTTAACATTTCTCACTCTTTACTAGCCATTCATCCTATTCACGCTTCATTTGATATCTATTCATAGCCCGACACAAAACAGGATTTAGGTTTTATGATGCGTCAGTTTTAATGTGAGTTAATTTAATTTAGCCTCAGTCGGCTGGGATATGGCGCTTTCAATTAAGTCTTCAGTCACTCAGCCTTAAATAGGCTCTGGCTTTTAACTGCTAGCTTTGCATTTTTCATTCTTAATATCTTATGCGGCAAGATTGCCATTACCCTATTTATCGTACATTCAAGCACTTAGGCAATACTTTTAAACAATGAAATCAGTTTTTTGAGTTAAAAAATTCTTATCGGCTCAAATTGCCTATTTTAACGCAAGTTATTACCACACGATTACTTACACTATCTCCCCCCAGAGTTCTCGGACAGCCAATAACCTCATTCCCAAGGCTTATCGGCCGCTCCAGTTCACCACACAAACCCCGACCCGGTCAAATAATAGCTCATAAAGACACCCCCATAAACAAAAATCAACCAAAGCAAATCAAGAACAAGCCAGCACCGCTCCCCAGCCCACGCCGTCAATCTAGTCGCTACCCAAGCTCTTCTGGCCGCTGCTCCGCATCGCCTTGCTCATCCTCCCAAAAACCCTCCGGACACGTTTCTGATTTTATTTTTACCTTAGATTGCAACCAACACCCACACGCCTGACACCGACAAGCTACTTTCCGATCCTTCAAGCAAGGCGTGCCATACGCACACTCATTACATCGCGCCAGCCTATCGGCAATCACATCCTCGCAAGCCCGATCCAGCCCAAGCCTAGCCTTCAATAACCCCTTCACCCCCCGCCACAAAAAAACGCGTAGCGACACCGCCTGCCCCCCGCCTTTGCTACACTTGCGACACCTCCGAGCCATCAAATTTCCCTAACAATGACGATATCCATAAAAAAACGACGCTGTCATCACACAGCGTCGTTTGGAGATGCGAAAAATAAATTCCCGCAATCGGTTTAACTTCAAAGCGATTCAATCATCGCCCCTTTAAAGATCTTCCGCCAAATTTCCCAATAACGCATCAATTTTTTCGGGCGTCTCGTATGTGCCCGCTGAAATTTGCGATCGAATATCATTGACTAAATTCTCTCGAACCGGAAGATTCATCACTTTGGATAAATACTTCGCGTTTAAAGAAAACTCCGCATTGTCACTACCACGCGACGAGGAAGATGTAACCGCCTCTGCACGCTTAGAATCACTGTGCTGCTTGCCAAGGGGAGAAAGGGGGATGCTCCGGCCGATGCCTGAGATATTGTTCATAAAACGAACTCCTGGTGAGATTCCTGTCCGATTATCGACACGCCGTTGTCGCAAATCAGAGAAAAAGGTTTTTCACGCTGGGCTAGCCTCCACATCCTTGTTAAGATCACTAGCACACCTATACTATCGCCACATCAGCTCAAAATGCTTGAGTGAAAATTAAGATCTCAAAAAACGATATAAGTATCATACAAAAAATAAGTTATAAGAATTATTGCATATTTCAGACCCATAATTATCTTAGCTTTTATATTAAAACCACCCTCTTTCGCCGTCCAATAACCGCCATCGCTTCATTTTCAATGCCCGCACCACATCCTACACTCAAAGAAATTATCGTAAAACATAAACAATCTCACTTCTCAATACGTAGAACTAAATGTGGAATATTTCATTTTTATTGATTTCATGTTGCCTGCCACAACCTTTTCCTGTTAGAATGTTGCGTTAACGGGTAAGTTCCTGTTATTATATTCATAAGCGGCGATCTGTTAGGTGATAGATTGCCTTGATATTACTTTGATATTTTTTTGAAAAAGGATTCAAAAGATGAAAAATCTACTAATTGTATTGGCGTTGGGTATGACATTCGGTCTTGTTGGTTGCGACAAAAAAGAAGGCGACAAAAAAGAAGGCGCTAAAAAAGATGTAAAGGCACAAGCAGAAAAAGGCGCCAAAAAAGTCGAAGAAGTCAAAAAAGATAACTAAATTCGATCATTAAAATAAACAAAATTAAAAGCAGGCATTTTCATTAATGCCTGCTTTTTTTATATACAAAAACACAAAGCTGAAGTGCAACACTTGTATTGGCAAAAAATTGACAGATTCAAGAAGCTTGAGGCAATTGATCTTTTTTAGCGATACCATTGTTTTTCAACGCTTTGACTTCCATCTGCCCCTAGCGCTTCCTCCCCAGCTAAAACACCGAATAAATCCCCCAAATCATAGCCCCATCCATTCCGGACAAGACTTATAAGTATTGCCTATGATATGGTTTGGAGCGCTCAATAGCGATATTTTCGCTATAATCAATCTCATTAGGGAATCATTCGAACAACAAGCCAGCCAAGGCGCCCCTAAGCCCGATAAGCGAGACACCTTTGAAAAACACCACCACACATCATCCGTCCATCAGCCCCGAAAAAACACCAGAAACCATGGCTGAACATATTTTAACCACACTAAAGAAAAATAATGATGAATTCGCCAGCGGACACCCCGTTCACGCCACCCCTCGGCTGACCCAAAAAATCTTACGGCAAGATCCCCAGCTAGATCTTGCTGGTATCCTAGGCGAGTTTTACAAAGAAGCATTGGAACGCCGCGGACGGCGCATGGCGGCGTATATCGGCTGCACCGCCATCGAAAAAAACAAAACACGCATCACCCAAATCCTACAAAATCTCACCCTTGACAAGCAAGGCCAGCGCATTGAAGCATCGGTTTTTCAAAGCCGACTCAACCAGCTTTACAGCACCGTGTTTACGGGACATCCCTGCTTTAGCATGCACCCTAAACAAAGCCAAGCGCTAGGCGCTTTCTTCACGCATCTAGCCAGCGGCCAAGCGGAGGACCCTAAATATCTCAAGGAATTACTCAAAACCGCAAAGCTGAACTATCGCGCGCCTAACCTCGACGAGGAGAGCAAGCAATCTCGCCACGCCATCGAGCAGACTCACGGTGCGATAGATCTGGTTGAGCGATTGGCTATTGACGTAGCCTACCAAGCCTATCCCCAGGATTGGGATCGCATCACCTACGCGCCTTTCACCGTGGCGACGTGGATTCCTTTTGACTGGGATGGTCGGGCGGACATCCCTTGGAATCGCTTGATGGAGGAACGCTTATTATTGCAGATGGAGATGCTGCGAGATTATCTTTTACGTTTTGAAGCATTGTCTAAAATCACCACAGCCCAAGGGCAAGAAGTGATGGCTTCATTGATTCAGCGCGTGAAGCAAACTCTCGAGCGACTAGACGTGCACCATTTGTTTTTTCGTAAATTCAAACAACATAACCCGCCTAGCTCTAAAGATTTAAAAAATTTGGCTTTGGGGATCAATGCTTTTTATGCTGATACCGATCAGCGGGTGACGCATCCGGAGGTTTTGATTGAGCCTTTGAAAAAGTTATTGGCTAGCGAAACGGAGATCGCGGTCCGCAAAGATTTGGTGCAATTATGTTCTCGACTAAGCAATCACGGGATTACTTTGGCTCATACGCATTTCCGCATGAACGCCGAATCGGTGCTGGCTAATTTACGCGAAAAACTCGGTAGGTCGGGCAGCAACAAAGGCGACCCCGATAAGGTTTATCGTATTGAAGTCGAGGCTTTGCTTGGGCAGGCCAAACCGGTGAGTAGTAATCTGATTGACACGGCTTGTTCGGAGGAAACGATTTATAAACAGATGACCATGATTCGGCAAATCGTTGATCATCTGGATGGTCATAGCCCCATTCGTTTTTTGATTGCGGAGACGGAAAGCGCGGTGGTGCCGTTGACGGCTTTGGCCTACGCCAAGGAATTAGGCATTGATAAGCATATTGATATTTGCCCTTTGTTTGAGGATCGCAACGGGATTGATGCTGCTGAGGATGTGGTCAAACTTTTGTATAGCACCCCCGAATATCGGAGTTATATTGAGGCTCGGGGTGTGGCGGGATTTCAACTAGGCTATTCGGATTCGGGGCGATACGATGGGCAGCCTTCTGCGGGGGCGTATATGGAATTAGTCAAGGGCTTGATCTTAAAACAACACAAACGCTACGCCCTTGACCAGGTGGATATTTGCTTTTTTGATACGCATGGCGAAAGCCCGGGGCGGGGGGCACACCCGGGCGGAATCACTCAGCGGATCGCTTATAACAATTCGGGTTTTACCCAGCAACAAGCTAAACGCCAGGGGATTAAACTTCGCTCAGAAACTAGCTGGCAAGGGGGAGATGGTTATTTGTGGCATGACAACGTTGCCTCTAGTTTGGCGGTTTTGACTGCGGTTTTAGATCATGTCACACAAGATCATCGGGCGAGCGTGAAGGATGTTTATTATTCGGGTGTGGGCCAGAAAGGCGCGCTGGCGATTTATGAGCGGGCACGAACGCTGCATAGTGCGATGGCGAAAAAGGAAAGCTACGCGGGTCTGATTTCTACTTTTAGCGCGCTGATGCCTTTGACCGGAAGCAGGCCTGTGACACGTGATAGCAGCAGCGGGGGGCGGCGAAAATTACCTAGAGCCATTCCCCATAACGGAGTCTTGGCACAGCTGGGCATTCAGGGCAACGTGATTTATGGACTAGGCCAAGCGGTGAAAGAAAACCATGAGCAATACAAATATTTGATGATGCACTCTCGGGCGTTTCGGATGCGTATGGCTTTGGCAGAGAGCGCATTGGAAGAATCTGACCCTTATATTCTCAAGAGTTATATTAAACTTTATGACCCTAATTTTTGGCAAGAGCGGGCGCGGCCTCAAACCCATTTGGATGAAAAAGAAACGAGTTTAGAAATATCTCATCATCTTTCTGGGCTAGGTTGGTATGATCAGTTTAAGCCGATCGTTAATGATATGATTGATGATTATGTTTGTTTTAAGGCGGCGCGATTGTCTTTAGATTTAAAGGATGACCCGTTGCGTGATCCGGAGCATTTGGCTAGACGCGCCGAGCAACGGCTTGCGATGCAGGCGATTCATGGTGTGCGGCAGGCGGCGATTATCAATCTTTTTTCTCGCGCGTTTAAAGTGCATAATTTTTCGGATCGTTACGGGCAAAGCTGGGAGGATTTGATGAATCAGATTATGAATTACCAGCTTGATGTTTTTGATAAGTTGGAAGTGATTTTTGGTTCGCAGGTTAGCCGAGTGGATACGCAAAATCTGAACGTGCTTAAAAAATCTGAATTGGATTTAACCAAAACAAGTTATCTAAGCACGCGGGCAAAAGTTTTGGACCCGATGAAATCCGAGCGGGATACGATTGGGCTGGCTTCGTTGACGCTGATGCATATGACGCCTGTGGGTACGGGATAATGCTGTTTGTTTTTTAGACCATTCGTTTCAAGGATATTTTGTGATGCTCCAAAAATTACGTGAATTCAAAATCGTGCCTGTGGTCACTTATTTACCCGCAAGCAAAGCGGAAAAGCTCGGGCAAACTTTAATCGCGGGCGGCTTACCTGTTGTGGAGATGACGCTCCGCGATCCGGAAGCGATGGCCAGCTTGGCGATATTAACACAAATCGCGGGACTGACGGTGGGGGCGGGGACGGTGATCAATGCCAAGCAAGCAGATGCGGTGGTGAAGGTAGGCGTGGATTTTATCGTTTCGCCGGGATTTGATTTGCAAGTCGCACGGATTTGCGATGCGGCTTGCGTTTTATATTTGCCCGGCGTGGCTACGCCTACGGAGGTGCAGCGGGTTTTGTGTCATGGGCTTAAGGCGATGAAATTTTTCCCAGCAGAAGCTTTGGGCGGGGTTTCTTATTTGAAAGCCATCGGCGCGCCTTATGGGGATGTTTGCTTTATGCCTACGGGGGGAATCAATCCGCGCAACGTGAATGATTATTTGACTTTGCCTAACGTGCTAGCTTGTGGGGGAAGTTGGCTGACGCCTAGGCAAGCCATTGAGCAAAACCAGTGGTCTGAAATTTTGCAACGGGTTCAAGATGCTGTGAGTTTGAAATAGTGCTGCTTTTTTGAGCTGGGCATTTGTGATATCAAAAAAATCTTGAGCGAGAAATTCAAATCCTGAAAAAGACCAGCGATGGAAGTCATCTCTAAACATCCCGAGATTATCGTCAATGATTTGCATACGTTTGTAATGCGAGGGAAAGCATTTCCCGGTTGGCGTACAAGATCTCACGGGGTTCATTTTGGAAAAGTAGGATCACGCGCACTAGGTCATCGCGTAGGCAAAGTGATTCTTAAGGCTTTATCAAAAAACTGATCCAGCTAAAATGAATGGGTGTTTTTTTGCATAAATCAGTAAGAGGCTTCGTCAGTGAAATACTCGTTGCTGATTATCTGTAATCGGGCCAACGACGGGTTTAGTCTATTTATTGTTTAACGATCGGATGAGATTGATGGCTTTTTTCAAAACAAAACCCCTATCACTGCTGAAACTTTTGACCTTTAGCGCGTTGTTTTTTTTGAGTATGACACTGGCGGAGCACGCTCGAGCGGGCGGGGTTGAGGTTAAGATCAAAGCTGGCGCTCTGACGGGTAAGCCCGGGGATGTGATTAAACTTTCGTGGTCGGTGATTGATCCTCAATCGAAAGTCACCGCTAAGCATCTGCGGTTTGATGGGGAGTCGGTGAGATGGAAAAGCCCTTATCTTTGGAAGGCGACGCCTGGGACTCATGTGTTTCATATTCAGGCTAGGCGGGGCAAATCCTCGAATGCTCGGCCTTATCTTTTGAATCGCGTGGTGTTGGAAATATCGGGAGGCCGAGGACATTTTAAGCACCCGGGTATTTATAATTCACAGAAAGAATTTGAGGTTATTAAAGCCAACGTGAACGGTCGGCAAGGGCATCCGATGAAAGCGGGCTGGAAAAAACTGTTAAGCTCGGTGAGCTCTAAAGTAACAGGTCGTGTGAAATATACTAGCCTTAAATGGAAGCCTCATCCGGTGGTATATCTTGATCCTAAGACCTCGGCGAAATTGAAATTTTTTGATGATAGCCAAGCTGCGTACGCCCACGCATTGCAATGGGTGGTGACGGGGGACAAGCGTCATGCTGAAAAATCTATTGAGATTTATAATGCATGGAGCTATCGGTTTAAAGACATGACTACCGCCAACGGGGATGTTTACAAAAATTTATTTAATTCATGGGCTGCTAATACTTGGGTAGCTGGAGCTGAAATTATTCGGCATTACGACCGAGGCGCTGCGGGATGGCAAGCCAAAGACATTAAGCAATTTGAAAAAATGTGTCGGACGCTTGAGGTGCTGTTGCTAGAGTGGAAAGGCTATGGCAATGGTTGTTTTGGTGGGCAAAACCAAGATGTTGGGATTGCACGCACGCGGCTGGCGATGGGTATTTTCTTAGATGACCAAGCCTTATTTGATTCGGGGACGCGATTACTTTTCGATCGCATTTACCGCAATCGTAATTTTGTGAAACGACATGGGCATGGGGTGAATCTAATCGGCAGCACCGTGGCTGCTAACGGGGAGATTATGGAATTCAACCGTGACGCGGCCCATGGAACCGGTTCGATCAATTCGTTGGCTGGTGCTGCCGAGATTCTCAGGCATCAAGACGTAGCTAAAAAGTATCGTCTTTATGATCTAAAAATGGATGGCGATCTTATCCCTAGATTACTCAAAGGATCGGAGTTTGCTGCCAATAGTTATATCAACGGGCCTATTGCGCTGACTAAAAATCCTCGGTTTATCAATCGTTGTTCGACGATCCGTTATCCCGAGATGACGATCAATTATTATAAATATTTATCGAAGAAAAAATATACTTTGCAGCAGAGTATCAAGGCGATTGATGCGGTTCGGCCGCTGCCTAGCAGTGGATATGATATTGGTTGGTCTACGCTGACCCATGGCGAATTATCTGCGCCACTGCGAAAAGAAGTTAGACGCGACGCCCGCGCGATCAGATCAAAAGTAAAAGCAAAAATTTTATCCAAGAAAAAATTGAGTAAGAGGGAGCGATTAAATAAACGCTTGGGAATTAAGCCTAGTGATTCTAAGAAAGTAATCGAAGCGAAAAGGATCGGGATTCGATTCCCTAAAACGGTGGATCCGAAGTTGCCTAATATTTTGATCGCGGGGGACTCGATTTGTAGCGGCTATAGCGGGCAAGTCTCTGAGATGTTAAAAGGCAAAGCCAACGTTTATGTATGGGCAACGGGAATGAATCTCAGGCGTGGTAATATTACCCACACACAACGCATTGCATTGGGTGTGGCTGATTTTTCAGTCGTGCATTTTAATATTGGATTACACGGTTTGGGCAATCGGATTCCCCAAAAAATGTATGAGCCGTTGATGCGACGATATGTTCACAACTTTCAGATCATAGGCAAAGGCAGCCGACTTATCTGGGCAAGCACCACGCCTGTTTGGAATAGAAAAACACTTAAGCTCAATGCAGATAACGCCAAGATTGTGCGACGCAATAAGATCGCTAAGCGCGTCATGTCAGAAGCTGGCATGACGATTACAGATCTTTATGGCACGGTGATTGATAAGCTTAGGCTAGGAGGCGGGATTCATTGGTCACGGGCGGGCTATCATCTGATGGCGGAAAAAATTGTAAGCAATATTCAAGCGGCGCTCCTATTACAGAAGCAAAACAAACCCGAGTATCAATTAATTCGGCTCATGAAGATACCCGCCAAGAAGAAAAAATATCAAATCCGCAAAGACTTACCCGCCACCATTCAAGGCGTGCCTAAGGATTTTAATCCTGGGTGGATGAACTATCATCGAAAGCTAAATAAAATAATCAAACAAAGCGATGCCGACTTAATTTTTGTCGGAGATTCGATCACTAATTTTTGGAGCAGCAAAGGCGCAAAAGTTTGGCAACAATATTACGCCAAACGCAACGCGGTCAATCTAGGCATGAGCGGAGACCGTACGCAGCATGTACTGTGGCGTTTAAAAAATGGCAATTTAGATGGCATTTCACCGAAGCTTGCGATTGTGATGATCGGCACTAACAATGCACGCCATGACTCACCTAAAGATATCGCAGCGGGTATTAAAGCGATCGTCGATACGATCGAATTAAAATGTCCCACCACACGTATTTTACTTCTCGGCATTTTCCCTAGAGGTCGTAAGCTCAACAACCGCGATCAAAAAGTGGTAGATGCGGTTAATCAGATGCTTCCGAAGCTAGCTGATAATCGGCTTATTTTTTATATGAATATCAATGCCCAATTATTAAATAAAGATGGTACTTTAAGCCCCAATGTCATGCCCGATTATTTGCATCCCAACGCCAAGGGATATCAAATCTGGGCCGAAGCCATTGAGCAAAAAGTAAAAGCGTTAATGGAAGAAAACGATAACCAAAAAATTAAATTTATTCATCCGGGGATTAGTAATACCCAAAAAGAACTACGCTTAATCCGACGTGGTGTAAAAAAAAAGAAAGCATTGCTAATGTAGGCTGGAAACAACTGCGTCGATCACGCTATGCAAAATTAAGTTATCACCCAACGCCTCATGCTAGGCCTCGGGTGGTCGGCAGTGGGGGATGCCCAGACGAAGCAGATTTACATGGCGACGCGATCGCGGCCTACGCACATGCATTGCAATGGGTGGTGACGGGTGATCGGCGGCACAGCAAAAAAGCCATTGAAATTTTAAATGCGTGGTCGGCGGTACTTGAGGATATTGTTTCTGCTGAGGGTAGCCCAAAAGTGCAAGACAAGCTTGAGGCTGCGTGGTATGGGCCATTGTTTATTTCCGCGGCGGAAATAAACCGCCATTACGACCACGGCGCTGCGCGATGGTCAAAAGCAGATATCAAACAATTTGAAAATTTGGTGCGTGTTTTTAAAAACGAAGCGGTGGCATGGCGAGGGTCTGGGTCTTGCCCCAATCAAGGGATTTCAGTGGCGTTTCATCGCATGGCATTAGGGGTTTACACCGATGATAGAAAACTTTATCGATCGGGCTATCAGCTTTTCGTCGATGATATTTTGAAAACTAAAAACAAAAAACGGAATTGCATTTTACCTAGTGGCGAGGTCTGGGAAATCAATCGCGCACCCGGGGGTGATTTTGGACATGCCCGTTATAATATCGAAGGAATTTTAGATTTAGCCGAGTTGGCTTGGATACAAGGTGATGATATTTTTGGTATTAAAATCGACGGCGAGCGACGGCCTCGGATTTTAAAAGGCGTTGAATATTTATCTAAAATGATCATCGCTGGGCCTGTTAAAACCAGCCGAGAAGGTTGGGTCAGCTGCCCACGCCTTAGGCCTGTCTCGCTGGAGATTGCATTGCATCATTATTTGAATCGGTTAGATGGATATAAAATGCCTTATACCAAGCGGCTAGTGCTGGAAAAGATTCGACTTTCTAATCGTACCGGTGGAAAATTCTTGCCTTGGGACACCTTAACCCATGGCAATCTTATCAAAAGAAAAAAATAGCATCATTGACAAACCAGCGTCTCTCCATCAAGATACACTACTCAGTTTGTTGTCAATAATTGCACCCCGAAGACTCATCCAATCACACAACGTAAAAAAATCTCTTGCAACAAAAACACTTGACAAAGGAACTCTATCATGGATCAAATCAAACATTCTCGACGTCAGTTTTTGCAAACCAGCGCTGCACTAACCACTGCGGCAATAGCTCCCATGACCTACGCGGGAATCAAAGCCAAAACCGGTGCCAACGGCAAACTTAATATCGGGGTCATCGGCTGCGGCGGGCGGGGGCGGGCCAATCTTCGAGGCATACAAGGCGAAAACATCTACGCCATCTGCGATGTGAACCCAACTACACTTGCCAAAACCAAGAACAAATATCCCAACGCAAAAGTCTTTGTTCAATGGCAAAAACTACTGGAAGACCCTAAGATTCACGCGGTGACGGTCAGCACCGCGGATCATCAGCACGCGTTAATTTCTATCGCTGCCATGCGGGCCGGGATCCACGTTTACTGCGAGAAGCCATTGGCGCATACTGTTTTTGAAGCGCGCATCATGCAAGATGAATATCTCAAACGCAAAGGCACACTCGCGACACAGATGGGCACCCAAATCCACGCGACGGAAAATTATAGGCGCGCGGTGGAGCTTATCCAATCGGGAGCCATCGGGAATATTAGTCAAGCCCATGTTTGGTGTGGCAGAACGATTCGAGATGTTAAAGCCGCGGTTTTACCCAAGCAAGCCAACAAAGAAAATTATCATTGGAAGCAATGGTTAGGGCCTGCCTCGGATCGACCTTATAACGCGGGCTATTGGCGCGGGGGCAATATGAATTGGAACCGGCGCTGGGAATTTGGCAACGGGGTTTTAGGCGATATGGGAAGTCACCTTGTCGATTTGCCTTACTGGGCATTGCGATTAAATCGGCCCACAACCATTGAATCCATCGGGCCTAAACCTCATCCCATCAGCTGTCCAGCGTGGCAACAGGTGACTTGGGAGCATCCGCCTAATGCTAGCAATGATTACCTAAATCAAAATAAAAAAGTCGTTTGGTATCACGGCAAAAAAGGTATCGCAATGCGCGATGCGCATTTACAAAAATTAGTAGGCGACGATACAAATCTAAAAAAATGGTTCATCGGCGTTTTATTTATCGGTGAGAAAGGAATCTTAGTAGCTGATTACAAGCAAGTGCTACTGAGCCCTGGAAAGAAATTTAAAAATTCCACGCCTCCCCAAAAATCGATTTCTCAATCATTAGGACACCATCAAGAATGGCTTAACGCATGTAAAACCGGGCAGCCTACGCTTTGTAATTTCGATTATTCTGGTAAGCTCATCGAGCATAATTTATTAGGCAATGTGGCCCACCGTGTCGGAAAAAAACTACAATGGGATGCGACCAAACTTGTAGCAACCAATGCACCCCAGGCGTCGAAGTATCTCACTAAGCAGTACAAGAAAGGCTGGGCCATCTAATCACACCGCTGTTGCATTAACATCTGATGCCAAAGCTATAAAAATAATTCACCCCTAAACATTCACTCCTAAAATAAGAAGAAAACCATGGCTGAAAAAAATAATTACCCCACAAGACGAACCTTCCTCGCTACGGGCATCGCGATCACCGCGGCCAATACGGTATCTCAAAGCCTAACGGCTGATGTTACTGCTGGCGAAAATCACAAGACAAATCGCTTGCCCGATGTCACCGCTGCATGCATCGATGGCGTAGACCCAGGCTGGGTAGCGCTAGGAGAGAAAGACTTTGTGCGTGTTAATGGAAACGAGGATACGTGGACATGGAAAGACGGGGTGGCCTACTGCACGGGAAATCCTGTGAGTGTTTTTCGATCTGTCAAAAAGTATACAAATTTCGAGTTTGTCCTACAATGGAAGCATATGCGGCACGGCGGGAACTCTGGCGTATTTGCGTGGGCAGACATTGAGCTAT
Source organism: uncultured Phycisphaeraceae bacterium (assembly GCA_964609545.1). Lineage (GTDB taxonomy): Bacteria > Planctomycetota > Phycisphaerae > Phycisphaerales > Phycisphaeraceae > CAZSSX01. The sequence goes on from CAZSSX010000001.1 coordinate 27,791, forward strand.
TAAATCAACTCGAAAAAAGTGGAAAAAAAGGGCTGCCTCGCACGGGAATTGAGATACAAGTCTTAGACCCAGGCTATCAAGAAAACTGGATCAAAAATCATCAAGGGAAAAAATCAAATTGGTTTACTTGTCATGGCGACCTATTCGCTGTGGGCAAATCAAAGATGAAACCCTTCCCCCCCCTTTCCGCCAACAAGCACCGGTCTTTCCCGTCGGAAGAAAGAACGAGGCCTAATAATCATTGGAACCATTATTATGTACGCGGCATCAACGGCGAAATCCGTCTTTGGGTCAACGGCAAAGAAGTCTCGGGAGGCAATCAGTGTAAGCCCGCATCGGGGCATTTCTGTTTAGAATCAGAAGGCTCTCCCGTTCAATTTAAAAATTTTCGAATTCGGGAATTACCATAACCTCTTAAAGAAAAAAATAAATACTAAAAAAGCCCGCAAGATTTTCTTGCGGGCTTTTTAATAGGCATGAAAATTATTTTTTTCAGATCCAGTTAAGGCACTTTAATTTGAATTAAGCTTGGGAATACAAAATAAGGATCGCCGCGATCTGAAATCGATCGCATTATATTTTCCGCGGTACGATTTGCTTTGCCTCGATAAACTTCTTTGCCGTTGAGCATCACTACGACGGGTTTATCTAAGTCTAAAATCTTATCGTTTAGATAAATATTAATCGTGTTTTTATGGAAGGGTTCTTTGATGCTTTTAGTGAGATGCTGTCCTTTTTTGTTTTTTTCTGGAAGCTCCACTGTTTTGCTTTGCTGCGCGGTCAGCGTGACGGTGTTATGTTTACGATCAAATGATGCGGTGAAATAATAAGCTTCTTTGCGCTCGGGTGTTTTGTCATAGCCTAGGTTATAAAAGTATTTGCTGAACTGGCCTTGGATATCATTGACGGTCCAATAGATTTTTTTAGGGTACGGGTTGCGCGTATGTTTGACTAACCACTTGGGTTGCGGGGCGTAATCGATGCCGTGACCTCGGCCTTTGTGCATCTGCAAATGATATTTAAATGCGTCGGCTTGGGGATGAGCTGCTTTAATTTTCGCCATCGCTTTGCCCCAATTTTTGGCAAAGGTCGCGCGTTTATACGCGGTGTCTTTTTCCCCTACATCTACACGGAACGGGGTGTTTCGCAGGTTTTTTAATAAATCAAGATTATCAGCCCCGCCCGATGCAGCCATCGAACCGACCGCCGCGAAACGATCAGCCATGTGTGGCCCTAACCGACAAGTGCCGTACCCGCCTTCGGAAATGCCATAAATATAAATCTTATTAGGGTCTACATGATTAAATAAAATCCCCCGACGAATCATCCGATCAAATGCTGTGATGTTATATTTGTACCACCATCGGCCATCGTTATCATCGACCATCCGCGGAATAAAATAAATGCCCGAATTCGTAAAAACGCGCTGAAAAAGGATGGTCTGAACCTGCCACTCCCGCGTGTTGACGCCCCAGCCATGAGGCGTGACTTTGCGTGAGGAGCGGCCGCCACCGTGAAGGGTGATATGCATCGGCCAGAGTTTATTTTTAGGTTTGCCGCGTAAGAGTGTGAGGAAAGGCATCTTTTTGCCTTGCCCCAGATCCATCAGCATGGGACGAATTCTAGGCTGTTTTTTTCGAGGCAATCGGATCATTTTTTCAAAACGCATCGGCATCGGGGGGATCTGCTTATCCCAGCCTAACGCGATGGCGCCTCGCTTATAAGCAGCCCATAGCTGCTTATTGAAATTATTTGCTTTGGCTTTAGATAGATGGGTTAGCTCTTTAAGCGAATCAGGCAGCGCCCCTCGACTATCGCTAGGTTGCGAAAACCATTGTGTCGCGGCTTTGGATTGTCCGCCTGATAAAACCGGCCCAGCATGGGCGGCGCTAACTACAATCAAAAAGCAAAGCACACTACTCATAGCCAGCGCTTGGCTTCTCTTTTTTTTACTCAAAAATGACATTTCAAAAATCCCTATAAAAATAACTGAAAACAAAATCATACGTTTTACATTCACGATAGCCCCTTGGCCCCGATTTATTTTACACGCTTTGCTGGCGAGCATTTGTTGCATCGATTTCAAATATAAAACAAAACCCATCGCAACCCCTCTGCCCAGAGCCTTTGACGCAAGATCTCAAACCCTCAACTCATCATATCAATCGTGGGAATCGTATCAACCCCTAGCATCTACAAAACATCAAGGTGCTTTTGCTTTTTTAGAAAAAAGTCCGCATTTGTGCTAAGCTTAAAATTAGCGATAATGTTTGATATGAAGCCCGAACCGCCCATCTTGAAAATCACACCACGCCTTCACCCCGCTGCACGCAGCGTCGCCGTTAGCTGAGCGGCAGACCCGCACGCGCCCGACCCTACACTTTCAATTTTAACAGATTTAAAAACCTAGCAGAAGACAGCACCGACTGATCATCTGCTAGCGATACCCGTTTGATGACCAAGGATTTTTTCATGAGTATTGACCTGCCTACCACTTACAAACCCAGTGATGTCGAATCTCTCGTGGCACAAAAATGGAGCGATGCCAACGCCTTCGCCGGCGATGCATCCAAAGGCACCCCCGCCTATAGCGTGGTCATCCCCCCGCCAAATGTCACCGCCGCTTTGCATATGGGCCACGCATTAAATAACACCCTCCAAGACATTCTCGTCCGCTATCATCGCATGGCTGGATTTAACACCACCTGGTTACCCGGCACCGATCACGCGGGCATCGCAACCCAAACCGTCGTCGAAAAACGCGTCATGCTCACCGAAGGAAAAAAACGCACCGACTTCACACGGGAACAATTCGTCAACAAAATCCAAACATGGAAAGATCAATACGAAACGGTGATCATCGGGCAACTCAAAGCCATGGGCTGCTCATGCGACTGGGACCGCCAAGCCTTCACCCTAGATAAGCCCCGCACCAAAGCGGTCCGCGAATCATTTTTCAAATTATTCGAAGACGACCTGATTTATCGCGGCAAACGTTTAGTCAATTGGGACCCGATCACTCAAACCGCGTTGGCTGACGACGAAGTCGAGATGGAAAACATCCAAGGCTTTTTTTGGTACCTTCAATATCCGATCTGCGATAAACAAGGACAGCTCAACGGGGAACATCTCACCGTGGCCACCACCCGCCCCGAAACCATGCTAGGCGACACCGCCGTAGCCATGAATCCTAAAGACCCGCGATGGGAACAGTTCCAAGGCAAGTTCGTCAAACTGCCTATCGTGGAACGCATCATCCCCATCATCAGCGATGATTATGTCGTGCTGCCCGATGCAGAATCAGACGACCCCAAAGCGAAATTCGCATCGGGATTTTTAAAAGTCACACCCGCTCATGATCCCAACGATTATCTCATCGGACAAAGGCACAATCTCCCGATCATCAACATCATGGCTAAAGATGCCTCGATTTCCATCAAAGAAGGTTGGGACCAAATCGAGCCGCAAATCTCGCAAAATAAAACACTAACCCCATTCCTGGGACTATCCAGAGAAGAAGCCAGAAAAGCCATCGTTGCCTATTTCAAAGAAAATAATCTGCTAGAAAAAGTCAAAGATTATGCCCACGCTGTTGGGCACTCTTACCGATCGCATGTGCCTATCGAGCCTTACCTCTCCGACCAATGGTACGTCAAAGTCACATCAGACAAACTCGCCGGCGCAGCATTGCGCGCGATGAATCCTTCGCAGCGACATCAAACCGATGGCTGCATTTGGAAAGAAGGCCCATCCTTCGAGCCACAAGATTCCGACCCAAACAACACAGACACTAACGCCGACAACAATCACACAAACGGGATCAAATTCACACCCGCGCGTTATGCCAAAACATTTCAACTTTGGCACGAAAATATCAGAGACTGGTGCATCAGCAGACAGCTTTGGTGGGGACATCGCATACCCGTTTGGCACTTCGAAAATCACCACGCGGTAGACTCCAAAACAGATGAGCAATTAACCCAGCTGCTAGGAAAAATCGTCGCCTATCAGAAAAAACAACGCGTCGCCATTCAACTAGGCACAGATGAAAACGCAGAGCATAGCGATGACCTGATCAACGCATTTATCTGCGTGCGATTAGAGGATGATCAAGAAGTTTTAGACACGTTAGAAGCCCTAGGTTTTGTCCAAGATGAGGATGTTTTGGATACCTGGTTTTCCTCTGCTTTGTTCCCCATGTCAACGCTTCATTGGCCCCAAGAATCCAAAGATCTAGACCTCTGGAATCCTTCATCGGTACTCTGCACCGCCCGAGAAATCATCACGCTTTGGGTTTCTCGCATGACCATGTTTAATCTTTATTTCCGTGGCTGCATCCCGTTCAAAAATGTATTCATACACGCGATGATCCAAGATGGGCAAGGGCAAAAAATGTCCAAATCCCTAGGCAACGGCGTGGACCCCTTAGACATCATCCACTCCCACGGTTCAGATGCTATGCGATACACCCTGGCGCAAATGACCACCGCTACCCAAGACGTAAAAATGTCGGTCGATATGGTTTGCCCCCACTCGGGCCAAATGTTTGAGCCTAAGATGATCAAAACCAAAGCGGGGCATAAAGTCTCCGCGCCGATCCAATCCTCCCCTTCGGATAAATCCAAAAAAATGGTTTCCGCCTACGGCATGTCCATGGGATTAGCAACCCCAACCGATCAACAACCTCTAGCCAGGAATACCTCCTCCCGCTTTGACCTAGGCAGAAACTTCACCAACAAACTCTGGAACGCTGCCCGCTTCTCGCTCATGAATTTGCAGCAAGCCAAAGAAAATAACAACGCAACAAATCAGCCTTTGGCACTAGCAGACAAGTGGATTCTTTCCCGATTAAGTCACGTCGTCAACAGCGTTAATCATTGCATCGCCCACTATGAATTTTCAAATTACGCTCAACTGATTTATGATTTCTTTTGGCGCGATCTGTGCGACTGGTATATCGAAGCGGTCAAACCCTCCATCCAAAACAACCAAACACAACAACACGTCTTGAGCCTATGCTTAGACACCGCGTTGAGAATCATACACCCCATCATGCCTTTCGTAACCGAAACACTTTGGGAAAAACTCAACGACATCGCCCCAGACCGCTTTGCCCATCACATCCCCGGCATACACCTCCTCCCTAGCAAACTCTTAGTCAACGCAGCATGGCCTAAAATCGACAGCAGCCTACAAGATCAAACCATCCAAACAGACTTCGAAAAAATAGGCCAATTTATCACCGCCATCCGACAAGTCCGAACCCAACAACAAGTCCCCCCCAGGCAACAAGTGCAAGCCTCTGCGGATGTCGATGCCCAAACCGCAGCCCTTTTAAATCAAGGCCGAGACCTCATCCACACCTTGGCCAACACCCAAATCCAAGAGATTGCCCAAGACCTACCCAAGCCCGCCGCCGCTGCCCAAGCCAACGTGGGGCAATCCAAAATATTCCTACACGACTTAGTCGATGCCGATGCTGAAAAAATACGCATCACCAAGCGGCTAGAAGAAACGCTCAAATCCATCGCCGCGTTAGAAGCCCGACTCGCCAACAAAGCCTACGTCGATCGCGCGCCAGAAAAACTGGTCAACCAAACCAAGCAGCAGCTTGAGCAAGCCTGCCGGGAAAAACAAATGCTAGAAACCGACCTAGCCAAAATCTAATCTAGCCCCTGCCACCCTTTTAAAAAAAGCCTAGGCCATCGCTTAATCTAGGCTTTTTTAAAAACAACATCACCCGCCCAATCACCCCAGCCAATCCACGGTACAATACAAAAACATGACCGCATACAAAGAAGAAGCAATCTGCATCAGACTCAACGATTGGTCAGAATCCAGCCAAGTCGTCACGTTTTATTCGCCCAACCTAGGCAAATTCACCGCCCTAGCAAAAGGTTCTAAACGAACATCCCCCTCAGCCGTGGCCAGATACTCGGGCGGCGTAGAGCTACTAACCTATGGCCAGGCTTGCGGGGCATTATCAAAAATAGGCAACATGGCCAGACTTTCAGAATGGGACTTGCAGGATGCGTATTATCATTTTAGAAAAGACCTCGACGCCTACTACTTAGGCCTCTACCTTTTAGATCTCACCAATGCGATGACCGCTGTGGATCAGCCCGACCCGCTCATTTTCCAAGGCCTCAAATACGCCCTTAAAAATCTATCGGACAAAACCAAACACTGGCCTCTCGTGCTTAAATACCAGCATTTAATCATTCAATGCTGCGGATACAAACCCGTCTTTGATCGCGATATTATCACCGAGCAGCCTCTCGACGATGCCCCAGCCTACACCTTCTCAGCCCAAGGAGGCGGCGTCACTTCCCAACCCATCGACGAAACCGGATGGGAAGGACATCCCACCCATCAACGCGTCTTAGTCCAAGGACATTGGCGCGTGCGAAAAGAAACCATCACGCTACTGGACAACCTGCCCCAAATTTCGCTCACCGAATTATCCCAACACCCCAGCCTACGCAAAGCAAATAAACTACTATGTGTATACGTTCGGGCGCTACTAGACAAGCAGCTGCCCACCATGAGATATATCCTTGGCCAATAAACGATTCTTTTTTTAACCCGTTAAATCCCGTTTATTCCAGCCAAATAACCACACAAACATTGGAGCAAAAAATGTTTAAATCAATCAAAACCACACCCCCTTTGAAAACCACAAAAGATACCGCGATCCTACTCTTTAGCGATCTCAAAAGTCTGCCTCAAGGCTACCAAGCGCTGGACAAAAAACTAAATGGGCAAATCACAAAAACAATCAAACGCCCAGAATTTTCAGCCAAGCAAGGCGCCCTCACCACCGTCTATAGCAAC
>CAZSSX010000002.1:0-34519 GCA_964609545.1 uncultured Phycisphaeraceae bacterium
TGATCAAAGATCATTTTGTAAATTTTCTTTTTTTGAAATTGTGATAAACTGTGATGTCCTTTTTCTGGATACCGCCACTCTTGAATTCTTTTTTTGCATAACGCAATCATTTTGCGAGGCGATTTAATTTGCTGATGATGATCCCACCACCAAGATTTTAAGCGATTTGGTTTTACGCCATCGGGATAAGGATTTTCCCCCTCGAAGACAACAGCGCTTAGCCCTAGTTGCCGGTGTATTGCATTGACCGCATAGACTTGACAAGGCGAGTATTTAGTTAACATTACAATTCGCATTAGTTAACCTTTGTTACCAAGTGACACCGTTTTAACAATCGCATAATTCTCTTTTGAATTGCTTTTTTAACCCTAAAAACGCTTGATTCATAAGGCCAAAACAATTGCCAAAATGTACGATTCAATTGATAACGCCAAGATCCCAACAACTTTTTCACATCGGTATCTTCGCGTAACAAACAATCGTATTTTTTATTTTTGATATCTGCAATCATATTAGATACTTCATCGGGGGTACCCCCTAGATATCGCAATAACCAGCTACGATGCAGATAAACATTATGATATCGGAATGGCCAATTCAGCTGGCGATAGGCTTGCTTATACCATTCCATGGGTTGATAGTCATACTGTTTGAGTCGTTGATAATATTCGGCTTTTTCTTTGACTTGCTTGGGGAACAAAAGGGAATAATGGAGCATGTATATAGCGTGTTTTTTCGCGAGATGGGTTCCGTGTAAAAAGTTTTTTTTCATCACATCAACACCTTGCTCATCTAACACCGTTGGTGGACGATGTGTTGCGTAACGATATCCTTTACCCCATTTAAAAAGCCTTTGATAAATTTCTGCGCCTCGTAAAAGAAAGGGGCCATCCACGGTAACATCGGTTGACCCCCAAAAAGTTTTTGTTTTAAATGACATGCCCGAGATCGTAGGATCTTGTTGCAATAGCATAATCACGCGATTCATTTCTTGAGGCATATAGAACTCGTCAATATCCACTTGCCAAAGATAATCGCCGGTCGCTCGTGCAGCATAAGCTTGACTTTGCTGATCTTTTTCACCGGGCCAAAAACCATTGGGGTGGCCTTGATCCTCAGCGGTCACAAGGGTCACTTTTTTTAGCGGGTCATGATTTTTTATAAAATTTCGTATGACGTTTAGCGTGTCATCTTTGGAATGCCCATCAGCAGTAGCGACCTCTTTTGCGCTATAGCTGGCACCTTCTACGATAATGATTTCATGGGCAAAGGTGTACAAGCTTTTCAGACAATAATGCGTGAACGGCTGCCCATTTAAAACGATAATTCCAAAAGATATTTTAGGTATAGCCATCAAAATCAATCCCGCTCATTTCCGACCATCGCTAGACCAATAACCTGCCGAGATTTATCGCGCCAAGACACATAGTTGCAGCAGATATCAAAAAACCAAATAGGTAATTTCTGATCTAGTGTCATCCAATATTTACGAGGCCAAGCATGGGTATAAACCTTGGTATTTTCAACGCAAAAGCCAGCCTCGGTTAAGAGATTACCTAGTAATTTGGGCGTCCATGTATAAAGGTGATTATTAATGTCCGTCCCGTGAAATTTCTTTTGCGCGCGCCAATCATCTATCGGCAAGCAGATCGCCAATCGCCCACCCGTTACCAGTTTTTTTTTCATTTCTCGCAATTGATCCAGCGGCTGGGGCACATGTTCAAGGGCGTGATTGGACACGATAAGATCGCAGCTTTTGTCTGCCACGTCGGATAAATTTTCTACTGCGTCGATGCCGTTTTTAATCGCGGCAGATCTCGCTGCGGGATTGATCTCTACGCCTATCCTTGTCGCGCAATCCAACTGACTTAATAAAGCCCCGTCGGCGCAGCCGAAGTCTAAAACGCGGTCTGTTTTCTTTACATAGGGGAAAAATTTTCTTGCGTTAATTCTTCCGCGCTGCAAGCCTCCTTCATTTTGAAATTCAAAATATTGCTTGCCTTTTTCCCCTACATAATGTTGCGAATGAGTGATTGCATTCATAATGTAAACATGGCCTCCATTAGCGATAATGATTTAGTTTGACTCTGTGTATCTAGAGGTTTTCTATCACAGAGACTCTCTCGTAAGACTTCTAGATGTGACTCGCATCTGATTAGATTCAAAAATAATAATTTTCTTCCAAGCGTCAGATCAGATAAATCCAGATCTACTTTTTTACGCCGGCCTATCCTGATATTGAACGATTTTCGGCATGCTTGGTATAAACATTTTAATGCATCAGATATCGTTTTGGGCTGACATAAAGGCGTAAAAATATGTTCGAGAAACGGACTATACCTTTGAGTCACGAGATCATTGACCACACATGGCCAATATTTTTGCAATTGATCTTTTTGAAGAATCTCGCTAAGGCCTAGCAGATAATCGAAACACTGCTTGGCGTTACGATTTTCCCCTAGACAAACGATTTGATCATCAACACGCTCATAGCCTACTATTTCAGCGTTAAAATGATGGTCTTGATCAATTGTTACTTTTAATAGATAACCCCAATTACGCCATGGTTTGTCGTTTTGATTCTTGCGATCGAAAATAAAATCACCTAAGCTGTAACAGATCATTTTCCCTTGATAAAACTCCCAGCCTTGTGGGACGTGCGGGTGGTGCCCTACGACCAGAGAAGCCCCGGCATCGATCAACGCTCTTAATTTCTTTTGCCTTTCGCGCGATGGCAGTGGGACTTCTTCTACGCCGCCATGACTGCAAACAATCACGAAACAGCCTTTAGCTTTAGCGCTTTGGATATTCTGTATAAGCCGTTTGCTGCCTATCCATGCGGTTCCCGCGTGCTGGTCATTGGCAATACCAAATTCATATTCGCAGGCGCTAATGATGGCTAATTCCGGACCGTTGTTAAATTTTTTAATTAGGATACGATGCGCATCGTTTTTTTTCTGCCCCGCGCCGACGTGATCAATTTTATTTTTTTCAAGAGATTGCATGGTGGCGTCCAAGGCTTTTTCGCCGAAATCCATCGCGTGATTATTGGCTAATGAAACCCAGCTTGCGCCGAGTTTGCGTAATAACTCTGGGGCCTGCGGGCACATAGCCAAAGCTGGCCCGACTTTGCCAATCTCTTTGCCATATCCTTGGATAGGTGCTTCCATGTTAGCGCCAAATGCGTCTGCTTCATGTAATATTTTTTGTAATTTTTGATCTAAAATTTGTGAAATATCCCGAGTGGGTTGACGTTGCAAGAAAAAATCCCCCGCAAACACAAGTGTTTTTTCGCCTGAATGGGTCGCTTTGGATAAATTTAATTTGAGGATATGATCATCCGGCATGAGCCAACAACTCCCTCTGTGTTGATAATACATGCTTTGATTTTTTGTCTAATAACCGATATGCAATGGTTTGGATCGCTCGATATTGGCTTGTCACTTTTTGATCGCCTTGCATTGCTTTGGTTAATACCTTTTCTATTTCTTTCCAATTAAAATAATTCGAGAGCGCCTCTTTACATTGATAAATCGGCCAGAGAGCGGACTCACCGCCGCGCAATACGCAATGACCATCTGCGTTATTTGCTTTGGCTGCGAATTCTTTTAGAGGCCCTAGGCGTAGGCTTTTCCCTAGCTTTAACGCGAGTGATCTTTTCATAAGATACTTGCCAGTTTGTTGGTATGGAAAGCTTGCATAGGTTCCGGGGATTTTCGCCATGTCTGGAAAATAGCGTTTAATCATTTCCACTTGCAGCTGTCGATCTTCTAAAAGTACACGTGGTAATTCCATGGTGAATTGGGCTAGTTTTCTGCTGAAACACGGGGTTGATACGCCTTGGTAATAATCATACATGATAGGTTGATAGGAAGTAAACCCAGCGCCATGACTTTGAATAAATGTTTGCCAGATTTTTTGAAAATGCTCACCCTCCAACCCATCATAAAGCTGCTGCATTTCATGTTCGACTGCATCGATATATTTTTTCGCATGCTCTCCCATCAACGACATCACACCCGGTTTATCCCACATAGCAAAGGTTTGTAGCATATTATCTTGAGCTGTACCATCACCTGTGGCTAATGATTTGACCTGGCATCCAGCTAAAACATCACCCATAAATCCGGTGGCAATGGGTTTGCGTAGCCCTTTTGTTTTTTCTAAATAAGGCAGCTGATACATGCCGTGAAAGTGCATCCCGCTACCAAACCATTGGGCCCACATCTGTGTATAATCAGATAAATAATCTAATCCGAAATCTATGCGTCGCCAAGGAATACCTAAACTTTTGGCAACTTTTTTAGCATAAATTGATTCCTCCCAATCTTTGGGGCCATAGGTAAATGCATCCAGTTCAATCTCCATCTCCGAGCCGAATGCGGCAATGAGTCTAGAGTCAATCCCGCCGCTAAGAGGCAGCGCCCAGCTCTGGCTCATCGAAAGGTGTTCAACCATCACCTCTTTGGTTAATGTATAATAGGCATCGCATAATTCATCCCAACCAGATGACCAGCGCTTTGTACTGGGTTTAATGGTGTGCAAGGATATACTCTTAAAATTCCCTTGGGTCCAGCTCGAAAACGAATCGGGTTTTAACAATTTCATTTTTTTATATAGCGTGACCTCGTTGACAAAATGCCCATTGAGTAGCATCGAGCCGACCCCCGCATCAGCAAAATCATCGGAGCCAAAACCGCAGGCATCCACCACGACCGGCTCAAGGGAACTGATGATCAACCCCTTTTCTAGTTGGCTATGATAAACGGGTAAACAGCCCATAAAATCATTGTATATCTGAATTGTTTTTCCGTCTGAAGAAATATAAATCAGCAAATATCTGCCATCCCAGCTCGGTAAAAAATTTAAATTGTTCTGAATGTTACCAAGGAATTTCCCAATCGCTTGACTAGAAGTATCACCCGTTGGCGAGCCGACTAATACAGCGTAGGATCCATCCTCTAGCTGAGCAATGGTTTTTTTAACTTGGCAGTGTCCCCACAATTCCAAGCGGGTATCGCCTATTTTTAGGCTGTAATTTTTAAGCCAAGGAAAATATGAGAGTGTTGTTTTCTTGGATTTTAAAGCACGTTCGAAAACATCTTCAGGCAAACCATCAGCCAAGAAAAATCCTACCGCTTGACGCTTACCCAGTTGAATTGAAGACGATACCGACATCCTTAGCCTTTCCAATAATCTTAATTACACTTAATCATTTTATCGGCTAATCTTGCGGAGCAATACATACATCTGTATCAATTAAAACGATTTTTCCGATTGATTGCGCAATGATAAAAATGCCACGCTATGCGGCTGAGGCTGGCGTGCTCTGCATTGGATTATGGCTTTGGACAAATCTTTTGCGCCACAGATAAAAATTTAAAACTTTCCATGTTTTAGAAGCATCTAGCCAACCAAATCGGTCCGCCATGCAACGATCAAAGCCTTTGTTAAAACGCTTTCCATCGATCCAGGATTGTTCCTTAAAATCTTGGCTTTGAAAAATATCGCTAAGGTAAGATCGAATATTTTTATCCCTGAACCAATAAGGGGCATCGACAGAATATCCCATTTTTGCTTTCCGCTGAATCACTTTTTTAGGGACATAAGGCTTAGCCATTTTACGTAGCAGATGTTTAGATTGGCCTTGAGCGACTAAATCAGAATCGCTTAATGAAAAGCAGAATTGCACGACGCGGTAATCCATAAATGGCATACGAATTTCAAGGGAACTGGCCATCGATGCCCGGTCTAAGACGCGAAGATTAGTGGGCATGATTCGATGATGAAATGCTTGATCGAGTTGCTGCTTAAGTAAGCTCGTGTTATTTTTATTTTCAGATTCACTTGTTAAATCGATGTCGTTTTCCATTAAAGGCTTTAAATAATCAAGCTCACCCAAGTAAACAGGGGGCTGTTTTTTGCCTAAAATCCTGCTGCGATAATAACCTAAGTGCCAGGCTAAACGACTTGTTTTTTTAATGCCCGACATCATGACTAGCCAGTTAGGTAATCTCTGATTTTCGAGATTCGGATTTTGGGTTTGGTTTACCGCTTTGGCCGCACTATAGGCTTTGAGATATTGGCCTCGCGCAAGAAAACTTTGCATCCCAGCGCGGACAAGATACGGGTAGCCAGCCAACATTTCATCGCTACCATGCCCCTCGATAACCACGCGTATTCCAGCTTTAGCAATCTGTCGATATACATCATGGAAACCAAATACCGCGCTGCTCCAAACCGGTGCTTCTTGCGCGGCGATGACATGATCGATGCGCCCGGCAAATTGTTTTGGGTCGCTATCAATCCAGTGTGTTTCGCCTCCGAATGCTTTTAAACATTCTTTGACATAATAGGATTCATCGCTGGGCTGCCCCGGCTGGGTGATAGAAAAAACATCCAGTGTTTTTTTTTCTTGTGTCGTCGCTGCCAACCATTGCTTGTTTTGTTCGAGCCTACGGGTCATGCCAAAAAGTGTCGATGAATCCATCCCGCCGCTAAGCGTCAAAGCGGTCTTCACATCGTTGCGTAAACGTATCCTCGTGGCATCTAAAAGAAGCTCATCGAACATGCTGACACGATCTGAAAATTTCTTTGGCAGGTCGATTAAATGATCTGATGTTTGCCACCATCTAACGGTTTTAATATTTCCATTTGTAATCGACAGGTATGTGCCTGGCGGGACACTTAATATATTTTTAAATAATGTTTTTTCACCATCATCTGTCGTGTCTTGAGAAAAATAGGCTCTGGCCATCTGATCGTTCTGGATTGGGGTTACGCCCGCGGCGATGATGGCTTTTATTTCAGAAGCAAAGACAAACCTGCCGTTTTCCTCGGCGTAGTGTAGAGGCTTAATACCAAAGCGATCTCTGGCCAAAAAACAGGTGCTTTGCTGTTGATCGTAGATGGCTAATGCCCACATCCCATTAAATTTATTAAGACAATTTTCGCCCCATGCTTTATAGGCTTCTAAAATAACTTCCGTGTCTGTTTTTGTTTTAAATTGATGTCCCTTTTTTTTGAGTTCTTGACGTAGTTCGATAAAATTAAAAATTTCGCCGTTGAAGACAATCCAAAATCGCCCGGTGTGATCGCACATGGGCTGCAAGCCATCATCACTTAAATCCACAATAGCAAGGCGCACGTGCCCTAACCCTAGCCCTTGCCAGCAGCGCACTTCTAGGCTATCTGGCCCGCGATGCTGCATAACTTGTAGCATTTTTTCGATATGATGCCCAGACACTGCTCGGCGTTTCTCAATCATTCCCGCTATACCGCACATGCGTGGCTCCTTGGGTGTCTGCTTATCCCCAAAAAACTTGGGCGCGTTAGAGGCTTCCAATTTGCGCGGCCTTGTAATTTTTCAAGCCGAAACCTTTTTCTGTAAAGAGCTAGCCCTTGTCGATAATCTGCTAAACCTAGCCTGCGAAATTTCAAAGATTCACTGCAGTCATAGCCAAACATGGCCATCAAATCTCCGGTCGATTGATGAGAGACATTTAGTTTTTCACAGGCGTGACTGGTGAGCATCATCCGCCAAAATAGCCAGGTGTCTTGCTCTGCCAGATCTGTTTTATATCGCCCTACCGAGCGGTTAGAAACCCCGCAGCTAAAGGGATTTTGCGTCCATGTATCGTGGACATTTCCCATTTTTTGATTCTTCCAGTACGCATCATTTTGCGACTGAAGCATCTTTGATTCAAACTTGATAGCCAGATGTTCACAGATTTTTTTTAACGTTAGCTCTGGCGCATTAACAAGATCTTCGTAACGCACTTCGAGGTAACGAGGATCTTGTCGAAACCGAACTGCTGCGCTAACATTATAAAGCCAATGGCTTACGCTGTGATACATTGATCCGCTGCGTTTGAACATTGAGCAGGCGACATCTCTACCATCCCGTACAAGATGAATCATTCGCGCATTGGGGTACATTTTTAAAATTTCATTCATGCAATACGCATTTGATCCGGTTTTTTCTGCCCATCTTTTTTTCTTTCTTTGACCGAGATAATGATCAAAAAAAGTATCGCTGACATCTTTTAATTGCGTGGCATTTTGTATTGTTTTAGTTAGATTTTTTTTGTCCTGAAAATATGCTTCACGATTAAACATAAAAACGGAGCTATCTACTTGTCCATCGCCTATGATGCCTTGGTCTAGCCAATGAGGCATCTTTTCTTTGACCGATTCAAATTCACCGTAGAGTTCTGCTTTATCAAAAAAATAAATTTCTGGACCACATGCAATCTGGGTATGACGATCTAGCATCACGCCTAGCAAAGTGGTGCCACTGCTCCCCGCGCCTAAGATAAAAATGGGATTTTCACAACTCATCTGATTGCCTTACCTTTGTTTTTATTGTCTGTTTTATCCGGCACGTAATTCCCAGTCATGCATGACAAACACCGGACCATCGGTGCTGGGCCTTCCCGACCGGAAAAAATCACCAGCTCCCACTTTTACCACCCCGGCCTCGATAACATAGTCTTGAATTTCTAAACCACTTTTCACGATCACGCCTAGCAGATACTCCCCGCAAGTAAGAGGCATACGCTCGACGCGACACCTTAACTGTCCACGTTTTGGCAAGCACTCGTATGAGATGCATTGATCCTCGCTGCTAAATCGCACGAGCCTTTGATTGAAACGGTCGCGTAGTCCAAATGCAAAAGTAACATTTTTTGCAGAATCAAAACCTCTGTTTTCAAAATCAAATACAAAAACACAAGGCTCCCCCGTGATCAATTCCTCCACACAATCTCCTGTGGCATTTTCTATGCCAAAGCCCACCACTTTCAGATCGCCACGCCCTTGCCGATCGGGATTATTAGTGAGGTTAAAATCTTGCACATGTTGATAAGACCCTGCCATATAAGCGTCAATGACTTCCCCAGCCTGGCCTACCTGCTCTACTTTGCCATGCGATAACCAGACCGCATCGCTGCAAAGACTTCGCACAGCGGGCATATTATGGCTCACAAACAAAATCGTTCGCCCATTTTTTGCAACACGATCCATCTTACCTAAACACTTTTGTTGGAAGCCCGCATCGCCTACCGCTAAGACTTCGTCGATAACTAAGATGTCGGGGTCTAAATGGCTGGCCACCGCAAATGCGAGCCTGACATACATCCCGCTGGAGTATCGTTTTACGGGGGTATCTAAAAAGCGTTCGATTTCACTAAAGGCCACGATTTCATCAAATTTTGTTTTAATTTCACTACGTTTCATTCCTAGAATACTGCCATTGAGGTAGATGTTTTCTCGGCCGCTCAGCTCCGGATGAAAGCCTGTGCCGACCTCTAATAGGCTTGCGATATGCCCAGCATAAGTGATTCGTCCTTGGGTGGGCTGGGTGATGCGAGAAAGTACTTTAAGCAGCGTGCTTTTGCCCGCGCCATTTTTTCCGATGATCCCCATAACCTGGCCACTGCGCACATCAAAACTAACATCATCTAAAGCCCAATGATCCCGTTTATTTATTTTTTCACCCATACCAAAAACGCGCTTAGCCTTTGATGATAGCATTTCAGCGAAAGTCATCTGCATCGACTTTTGGCTGCCTAGCTTATATCGCTTACTCAAATGTTCAATGCGTATCGCTATTTCATGACTCATTTTGTCCATCCCCTTTCTAAATAATATCAGCGAAATCGCGCTCAAAACGCTTAAAAATAACGATGCCTAGCAATAGACAAAGCATAGCCATTGATCCCGACCAAAGTAAGCTTATCCAGTCTATCTGTCCGCCTAAAACACAGCTGCGAAATGCTTGGACGGTGCCACCCATTGGGTTTAATCTCACGACCCATGCCCAGCGCCAATCTTGCATTTTGCCCTCTTGGCCTACGCTCCAAAGGACCGGCGTTAAAAAAAACCAAAGCTGAACCATAAAGGGGACCAAGTGACGAAAATCACGATACTTGACTGTTAAGCTGGACAATAAAACACCCACGCCCAAAGCTGCAATAATCGTCATGAGCACTAACATCGGAAGCAAAAACAGAGATAAACTTAACACGCTGCCTTGCCATAGCATCAAGCTCAGCAACACAGTAAATGCCAATGCATAATCTACCAACGGCGCGCCTACGCTACTGAGTGGAACAATCAATCGGGGAAAATAAACTTTTTGCAAAATGCCCGCGTTAGCCACGAGACTTTGTGTACTGGCATTGACGCTGGCTGCAAAAAATGTCCAAGGCAATAACCCAGCATATAAAAAAACCGGATCGGTCAATTTTGAAACACCCAAAAGATCACCAAAAACAAATGTAAAAACAATCAGCTGCGCCACCGGTACGATCAGCGCCCACAGCCCGCCAAGCAGTGACTGTTTATAGCGTACCCGCACATCGCGGCTGGCCAACATCCAAAGCAAATCTCGGTAGGCCCAGACTTCCGCTAGACCCAAACTCGACAGCCCTCGCTTGGCTTCTAAAACCGTTTGAGGCTGACCCGAGACCATGGGTATCTCATCTTCTTGACTCGCGATTAACAGCGCCTACTCCTTGCCTGTTAGGGATGGGGGTCACATTACAACAACTGTAACAGTCGTATCGACTCTCAACTTATCGGCCAAACAGCAAGCCACATTAACCATCAGACAAGATCTCAACAGTCCCATAACCCAAACTGCTTTGCGGGTTGATTTAGCAACAGCAACTAAAATAGACGCGAACGTCTTAGGGCCTATTAAACAAGCTTTAAATGCTTAAACCGGCTCTTAGTAAAGCCTTAAAATAACACTGGTTTGGGCGATAAAAAGCAGGTAGGATTCAGATTAACTAACCGATCTTTATTAAAATTTTAAGTTTAGTCACAGCAGAAATTTGACAAATATGTCCTTAACAAACACAATAGGTAAGGCTGGGTGGGATATACGCAAGTAATTTATCTCTTTAATAAGTTGGCTGACAAGGAAGTTCCAATGACAGAATCATGGCTTTACATCGCATTAGGCGGCTTCATTGCCTACCTCTTAGTTTCAAAGAACAATAAAGCCCCCGCGCCTAGGTTTTTGAAAGTACCGATTTATGCCTACGCACTGATTCTGATTATTCAAGCAGCGCTTACCGTTTTTTCACAACTGAAAATCACCAGCGTCGATGACAAAATGGTCTACCAAATTGCCGCAGCATTACAGTTTTTATTCATGGGCATCACCATCGTTACGCTCTATCGGGCATTCATTAAGCATCGCGAAAAATATAGCAAAAAACGTAGAACGACCCATAACGCCAAGCTCAGCGTAAAGAAACCGATGGCCATCGCTGCGCCCACCGAAGCGCAAATCAAAGCCGACACCACACCCGAGCTTTTCCCCGATACAACGCCGTTTATAGATACCACGCCGATCTCCCAAGATGATAAAAAATTCCTCGAAGCGATGTCTCTCAAATAAATCTCACTACCCACCCACATGACCTACTTGCCATTCCCCCCCACCACCAACGCGCTTCCCCCAACATCTCCCACCCACTACTTGCGCGCTCAACATTTGATACCCCCTAGCTCTTTCGATCTTGTAAGCTAGCTTTTCTAGGCTTATCAAAACTCACTCATTTTTTAAGTTTAATGCGATTGCCCGCCTCGCCAAAGATAATAAAAATCGCTTCCCGCTTGATTGCCAAAGCCTAGGTTCCCCACATTGATTTGCGTTCCCCCATGCATCACCCCAGCGCCTACGTTTGGCTTAAAAGCTTGATTGTAAACACTTCCCACGCTTCTATTTCCGCGATGATAAATCACCAAACGCGCATCTTTAATACCAGCACGTTTTTTTGTTTTTTCAAAGGCGTCATAAATATCACCTAACCCATCCACTAAGCCGTAACGCAAAGCATCATCGCCGCTAAACACGCGCCCATCGATGACTTTTTCAAAGTCTGCCGCCGCGATTTTGCCTTTCCTAGCTGTCTTTACAAGCTTAACAAATCGGGCATAAAACCCATCGACAATGCGCTGTAATGTTTTGCGCTGTTGCGGTGCATTTTTACTCAATGGGGAACCCGCATCTTTATTTTTCCCGCTCTTGATCGCGTCCGTTTCAATGCCCCAGTTGGCTAGCGCTTGGCTCACATTCATCGTTTGCATGATCACCCCGATGCTCCCCGTGACAGTGGTGGGATATGCCATAATTTCATCACCTGCGCAGGCAACATAATACCCGCCACTGGCCGCGACACCCATCATCATCACCACCACAGGCTTGCCTGTTTTTTGTTTAAACCGCATCACCTCGCGATACATCATATCGCTGGCCGTGACGGTTCCGCCCGGTGAATCGATCCGAAGAATAATGCCTTTGACGCGGTCATCCTGCTTGGCTTGTTCTAGCATTTCATGGAGCAAACTCACCCGATGCTCGCCGCTGCCAAAAAACCCTGCATCTTTACCATTTAAAATAACGCCACTAACATCGACCACCGCCACGCGTGCATCGGTCCAGCTTTCAGGCTCCAGCACTTGCGTCTCCACGATGCTTTGCCTGCCGCTCGATCCGCCGATGGTGATCACCCATGGCTGGCAGCCCGCCAACGCCGCGCACACCACTAAACAACAGAACATGTATAAACTCGTTAGCGGTTGCTTCATAGCACCCCTCCTTGGCTCTCTTGAAAATCACAAGATTTCATCGCGATGGCTTCCAATCGCTTACCCGCGGTCTTCATGGCCTGGGCGATACGCCTTTGCCCGATGGCCGCTTCTAACACATCCTCCACGCGCTCAGCGACGATAAACGCCAGCTTCTTTTTCACGATGGGGTCGATCTCTGCTAAATCTTTTTTATTTTGGCTAGGCACGATCACGGTCTTAATCCCAGATCGGGCAGCTGCCAAAGTTTTCTCTTTTAACCCGCCGATGGGCAGGACTAAGCCTCTAAGCGTGATCTCGCCAGTCATGGCGACCAACGGCTTAAGGGGAATATCTAACAGCAAACTAACGATTGCGGTATACATCGCAGCCCCCGCACTAGGGCCATCTTTAGGCACTGCACCCGCCGGCACATGGATATGAATATCAATTTTATTAAGCAGGCAAGGGTCTACGCCAAAACGGCCGATGCGAGTTTTAAACAGACTCATCGCCGCCGTGGCGCTTTCTTTCATCACATCCCCTAGCTGACCCGTGAGGATAACGCGCCCGCTACCTGCATAAGCCGTCGCTTCGATAAATAAGATGTCACCGCCCACGCTGGTATAGGCTAGCCCCATGACCACGCCCGGCAATTTTGTCCGCCGACTCATCTCGTACTCGTACTTTTCAACCCCTAAATATCGCTGAACAATTTTCCCATCCACCGACCATTTTTTCTTACTACGTTTGGTCAACATCGCAACCTCCGCAGCGATTCCACGGCAAACACTGCCTAACTGACGCTCTAACTCGCGAACGCCCGCTTCTCGGGTGTAGCCATCGATGACTTTTTTAATCCCACTGATTCGCCAAGAACAGCGCTCTCGCCTAAGCCCATTTTCTTTCATCTGTCGAGGCACTAAATACCGTTTGGCAATTTGCAATTTATCCTCATCGGTGTAGCCAGCAATTTCAATAACTTCCATGCGGTCGTACAGCGCATGGGGAATACCCCCCGCATAATTCGCTGTTGCAATAAAAATCACTTGCGACAGATCAAACGGCACATCGAGATAACGATCTACAAATGCGCCATTTTGCCTAGGGTCTAAAACCTCTAGCAACGCACTGGAGGGGTCGCCATGCATATCGCTTGCCAGCTTGTCCACTTCATCTAACATCATCACCGGATTGCGCGTGCCACATCTACGGATTTCTTGAATAATGCGCCCGGGCATTGCCCCCATATAAGTTTTGCGATGCCCACGAATTTCAGCCTCATCACGGATCCCCCCTAAGCTTAAACGCACAAACTTACGCCCCATCGCATCGGCGATGCTCTGCCCAAGACTTGTTTTGCCCACACCCGGTGGGCCAATGAGACAAAGAATCGGACTACGCCCTTTAGGATTTAATTTCCGCACCGCTAAATATTCTAAAAGACGACGTTTGACTTTATCTAAGCCAAAATGATCTTTGTCTAAAATTTCTTTGGCCCGTTTAAGATCAAGCGTATCCTCGCTTTGCTTATTCCAAGGCAGCTGCGCGACCAACTCCAAATAACTAATAATCATCGAGTATTCGCCACTGGCAGGAGGCGTGTTATACAATCGCTTGAGATCACGTTCGACCTCTTTCATCACCTCAGCAGGCAAGCCAGCATCCAATAATTTTTCCTCCAACTCAGCGATCATTTGCTCGCTGCTATCCTCGCCCTCGCCTAGCTCTTTTTGGATCGCTTTCATCTGCTCACGCAAGTAAAAACGGCGCTGACCCTCACCGATAGAGGACTGAACATCCTCTTGAATTTCTTGCTGAAGCTTTAAAATTTCTAGCTGAGTGCGCACATAAACATGCACCGCACGCATC
Organism: uncultured Phycisphaeraceae bacterium; assembly: GCA_964609545.1. Classification (GTDB taxonomy): domain Bacteria; phylum Planctomycetota; class Phycisphaerae; order Phycisphaerales; family Phycisphaeraceae; genus CAZSSX01. Next base: position 14,455 of record CAZSSX010000002.1, read on the forward strand.
CGCTTGGCCACATCAGATTCTTCTAATAAATCTTGTTTTTGAATCACATCCAGATTGAGGTTCGCTGATAAAAAATCGACAAGGTTTTCAGGCCGATCAATATTAGTTAAAACCGTCAACGCCTCCTCGGGAGCATTGGGGCTAAGCTCTATCAGCTCGTGAGCTTGCTTACGTAATAGCGCGACACTGGCTTCGAATTTTTTCCCACTACCCATTCGCTCGCGAATCGTTTTAACTTTCCCTCGAAAATAACGCCCCCGCCTACGATTGATTTTCACCCTCACTCGGCTCAAGCCATGGACAATAATGCTCACCGTTTTTTCGCCAGGCTGACGGATAAGTTTTAGCACCATCACCGCAGTGCCGATCTCATACAAATCATCGGGCCCCGGGTTTTCAATTTCCTCATCACGCTGAGTACTTAAAGCAATAATTTTGCCTTTGGGCAGCTCCTCCTCCAGCAACCGAAGACTGCTCAATCGCCCCACCGCCAACGGCATCACCGTCCCCGGAAAAGTCACCGTCCCACGGATCGGCAAGACAGCAAGCTCCTCCGGGATTTCGATTTTATCCAGCTGATCCCCCGACGGAACCTCAATCACATGCTCGCCCGAACCTATCGCACCATCCAAAATATTATCTTCTGTCACGTCACTCTTCTTTTTTTATTTATTTATTTTTAAGACTCAACCCGTCGCATCAAATAGCAACACGCCGCTTATTATAGCTTATCCCTAGCCAATGACACGACTAGACTCATCGGACCCATAATATCTACCCCGCACGCCTAGCATCCGCACTGACAGATTTTTTCTTACCCAATCGCACCCAAAGCATCCCGTCCCGACACCAACGCTTCATCCCGTTTTTTTGAATATCCCCAGGCAAAGCAATACGCCGGCAAAATCGGCCGTAATCAATTTCCATACTCAAAACCCGCACGCTTTGCCCCGCGTCAGACTGTGGCTCACCACTTGGGATCTCGCCCCAAACTACCAGCTCCCCTTGCACAAGCTCCACCTTCACATCCCCCGCGTCAACCAATCCCGCCAACGAGATACAAAATTCAAAAGCATCACCCACATCGTAAAGATTCACACAAGGACGCCACATGCTCATCCCCACCCCGCAGCCCCACGCTCCCAAAGGCCTCGGCTTTTCACCTGTTAATTTCAACACAAAACACCTCATTTCTAGGTTAAAGACGTCAAAAAAACGTAAAAATCACACGATCTGCCGGAAAAACACCCCCCAGATTCTACAGAGCGACACTGCCCCGATGTGCTTAATAAGTTTAATCGGTGCTTTCTTCCCGCCAAATTACCGGCATAATCCATTTTATCCACCCAAACCTCACCCCCCAAATACAATATTATTCGCTCTTAACATTGCCTAAACCCGCATAAAAGCCTAATATTCCACGCTGAATAAAGATCGCGGTCAAAAGTGCTGCCCAAAACATGGCCGCCAAACCCGTAATCCCCTAGCCAGCATCCCCTAGAAAGATCAAAACCCCATGTCCAACCCCACAGACCACAGCATGCCCGACGTCCAAGGATCTCCCGACCAAAGAGAAATCGCCATCGACAAGGTCGGGGTCAAAGATATCACCTACCCCATCACCCTCAAATGCCCAGCCACCCAAGGCAAGCAATCCACAGTGGCCACCGTCAACATGTATGTCAGCCTACCGCATCACCAAAAAGGCACACACATGTCACGCTTTCTGGAAATACTCAACAAACACCACGAAAATCTACAATCAGACCAAATCATGGATATCTGCCACGACATGAGGCAGCGCCTCGAAGCACAAACAGCACACCTAGAATTTACTTTCCCCTACTTCATCCACAAAAAAGCACCCGTCACCGGTATGCAAGGCATGCTAGACATCAAGGTCACCTTCCAATGCGAAACTTCCGCAAACCCTCAAGAAGACGATTTTATCCTCACCTTGGCCGTACCCGCCACATCGCTTTGCCCTTGTTCCAAAAAAATATCAGCCTACGGCGCACACAATCAGCGCTGCGAAATGACCGTTAAAGTACGCTTTGCCAAAAACAAAACCATGTGGATCGAAGAACTTTTTGAAATCGTCGAAGCCTGTGCCTCAACACAAGTCTTTGCCGTTTTAAAAAGACCCGACGAAAAATACGTCACCGAAGCTGCATTTGATAACCCCAAATTCGTTGAAGATATTGTCCGCGATTTGGCCATCGCCCTAAACAAAGAAGACCGCATCACTTGGTACCAAGTAATGAGCGAAAACTTTGAATCCATCCATAATCACAACGCCTATGCCTTAATCGAAAAAGATAAGCGTAACTAATTCAGATCAAACACCCATCATCACCGCGAGGCTTCTAATCATTTGATTTTAGCCTAGCGCATCCCAAATTGAAACACCCCAAGCCCGCGTTTACCACGCGGGCTTTTTCATTTCTCCAATTTGCTATTATAATTCCCTGATGAATCCCCCACAGCCACAAAGCCTGACCCTTTACTCCCACCCCCAATGCAGCCTCTGCGATAAGCTCAAAGCCAGCATCGCCCCGTATCTAAAAAAACATCAACTCACCATTAAAATCATCAACATTAAACAAGACCCCTCACTTTTCAAAACTTACCGATATCTGATCCCCGTGATCCACTACAATCAACAGCCCTTGTTACAAGGCAACCCCACCGATGCACAAATCCAGGAGGCATTCGAAATTTTTCACACCTAATCTATTGCCCCCGTGCAGAAAAAAGCGACACTTCCAATCGCTCACCCTAGCACTCACATCCGATCAATCATTTTTCTAAAAAGCAGCGCTATGAATCAACCCAAAGAAACCTCGCTCTTCAAAAATAAATCCTACCTGCTAATGTGGTCTTCCGTTGCGGCATCGGGCTTTGGCGATCGCATGATCATGCTCTCCACCTTGGCTCTGCTAGGTGGCTTAGCAAGAAACATTGGAGGCACAGCCATCAACGCCGGCGTCTCCTTTTGTTTCTTCGTACCTTACCTACTTTTTACCCTCGTCGGCGGAAAACTAGCAGACAAACTACCCCGCAAGTGGCTCATGTTTGCCTGCGATGAAATACGCGCCATCCTATTCTTATTCGCCATTTATCAGCTGGCCCCCTTGGCTGATCAAATCACCAAGGTGCCCGATGGGCATGAATGGAAAATCTATCTTTTAGTAGGTTGTGTCGGTATTTTTGCCGCGATTTTTCAGCCAACCAAAACAGCCGCCCTCCCCGAGTATGTGCCGACCTCACAACTCCAATCAGCTAATGCTTTGATCACAGGCATCGGCGTCATCGCCAATCTCATCGGCTTAGTCGTCGGCGGATACATCATTGCCTATGACAAAACCCTTAACATGGTCACCACCGATACCATTCGCGCCGCCCTTTGGCTAGGCTTTTTCTTCTACTGCTGCTCAGGATTCTTCTTTGCTTTTCTCAAACCCTTGCCCTCTAAATCATCCGCCGCCCTGCCTCCTAACCAAAGAAATAAAAAGCACAACGCCCTGAAGCACATCCTTTCACACAAAAAAACCGTGCGCGCCATCCTCCTCATCTCAGCGGTCTGGTCCGTGGCCATGATTGTCTATGCCGCCGCGGTCGGGCTCTGTAAAGAATTTTATCACGTCGATAATGTCATGGAACAATTCACCCTCATCTCCTCATCACTCGGCGCAGGCATGCTTTGCGGAGCCATCCTCATTGCAGTCTTCAGCACCCGCAAAGAATCCACCATCATCGCCTTGGCCTCCTTAATGATCACCGGCATCAATTGCCTACTTTTAGCTATCATCCCCTCGTATAGTTTAGGATTAGCTTTTGCTTTTCTCGTCGGCTTTTTCGGCAACATCACAATCATTAACCTAATCACTTATCTCCAAATCACATCCCCCAATTACATGCGCGCAAGGATCATGGGCATCGCCGCTTGTTGCGAAACCATCGCCATCGTCATCACCAATTACCTCATCTGGCAAATCCCCAATTCCGATATTATTATCATCAGCGTGCTACGCATCGTCGCGGCAATTATCCTGCTCACCATCCCCTTCATGCTCGTCCACGCCTTACGCAAAGGGCCCCACCCTTCCACCGTGACAAACGCCGTCTGGCACTTTTCGCGCGCCTGTTTATTCTTCTACCACCGCCTAAAAATAACAGGCAAGCACAACATCCCCAAGCAAGGCCCCCTCATCATCGCCGCCAATCACACCACCGGCCTAGACCCTTTTATCATGCAATCCTCCGTCATGCACACCATACGCTGGGTCATGCTCAGAGAATACCAATACAAAATACTCAACCCCTTATGGAAAGCCGTCAACCCCATCCCCGTTGACCAAAATGGACGAGATACACAGCAACTCCGGGACATGATCAAAGCCCTAAAAAAGGGGGACACCGTAGGCATCTTCCCCGAAGGCGCAGCACAACGCCAAACTCGCCAGATCATCCCCTTCCAACCGGGCATCGGCCTCATCGCCAAAAAATCAAAAGCCACCATCCTACCCGTATGGATCGATGGCACACCACAAACCAAAAACATGCTCTGGCATTTTCTCAAACCTTCACATTCCAGCATCACCTACGGCAAACCTTATACCCCAGACCCCGAATTAACCAATCAACAAATCGCCGATCAATTACAACAACAAATCCTCGCCCTGCAGCCTAAAAATAAAAAATAAGCCTAGCCCCCAAGCATTAACACACGCCAACCGACCACAACAGAGCATGTTATACTAGCCAATAAATCATACATCATAACATGACCTTTTTTCCAAACACCTCAACAGGAGCCCCAACACATGGCCAGACCCGTCACACTTTTCACCGGACAATGGGCCGACCTGCCCTTTCAAACCCTTTGCCAAAAAGCCTCGCAATTTGGATACGATGGACTCGAGCTCGCCTGCTGGGGAGACCACTTCGATGTCGCCCAGGCCAACAAGTCCGCCAAATACTGCAAGCAACGCTGGGAGATTCTCCTAGACCACGGCCTCAACGCCTACGCCATCTCCGCCCACTTAGTCGGACAAGCCATCTGCGATCTCATCGATCAAAGGCACCAAGCCATTCTCCCCGACCATGTCTGGAAAGATGGTAAGCCCGAAGGCGTGCGCAAACGCGCAGCCAAGGAGATGATCCAAACCGGCAAAGCCTGCCGAAAATTTTTCGACGCCAAGCCCGGGAAAAAAACAAAAAAATCACCCCCCGCCATCGTCAACGGCTTCACCGGTTCCTCCATTTGGCACGCCATCTATGCTTTCCCACCTACAGACCAAAAATTCTGGGACAACGGATACAAAGACTTCGCCAAGCGATTCACACCCATCCTCAATGCCTTCGATAAGCTCAACGTCAACTTCGCATTAGAAGTTCACCCCACCGAAATTGCTTTTGATATTGCATCCGCACAGCGCGCATTACAAGCAGTTAAAAACCACAAACGCTTCGGCTTTAACTATGACCCCTCCCACCTAGGATACCAAGGCGTGGACTACGTCAAATTCATCAGAACATTCCCCAAACGAATCTTCCACGCACACATGAAAGACGCTTGGTGGGGACACGGCGACGGCACCGTTGGCGTCTTCGGCGGGCACACCTCATTTGCAGACCCCAGAAGGTTCTGGGACTTCCGATCACTAGGGCACGGCGATATCAATTTTGAAGAAATCATCGTCGCCCTCAACGATATCAATTACCAAGGGCCTCTCTCCGTTGAATGGGAAGATTCACGCATGGATCGCGAACATGGCGCCGCCGAGGCTTGCGAATTTGTCAGAGCCGTAGATTTTAAACCCTCCGGCATTGCCTTTGATGGGCAATTCGATAGCTAAAAAAACACCCATAAAACAAAAAACTCACAAAAAAACGACCCGCAAACACAAATCCGTAAACGTTAACCTACCCTTAGCAAGCATCCCCCCGTATAATATCCTCATGGATATACATATTTACTGGGCCATGATCTACTTCGCCGTCGCCGCTATTTTTATCTTTCTTGAGATATTGCTCCCCACAGGTGGGCTCCTCGGCCTATTCGCCACCATCGCCGCGCTGCTGGCGATCCTCACCCTGTTTCAGATCAGCAACACCGCAGGATTCCTCGGCATTCTAATCACCCTGGTTGTCTCCCCCCTTATCTTTGCCGGCGCCCTTAAAATATGGCCCCACACGCCCATCGGGAAGATGCTCACTCTCAAATCCCCAAAAAAAAACACCCCCCAAAAACCACCACATCAAACCCCGCCTCTTCATGCCCAAGGCAAAACCCTCACGCCTTTGCAACCCGTGGGCACCTGCCTCATCAATGAACAAAAATATACCTGCATCGCCCAAGCCGGCGCCATCGATCCCGGCCAAGCCATCACCGTCGTCAGCACAGAAGGACTCAACATCAAAGTCATCCCCGCGATACAAAAAACCTAAAACACATCAAAAATAAAAAAACAAACCGCCCCCACCGCTCCTCAACCTAACCTCCACCGACCACCCATGTCACCCCGATTCTTCCTCGCTACCTAATGCTTTAACCCGATCCACCGGCGAGAGGATTTCATTGATCCGGATGCCGAAATTCTCGCCGACTTTCACCGCTTCACCGCTCCCTACAACTTTGTTATTCACCAGCAATTCCAGATCATCATCCGAATGCTTATCCAGCTCAAGCAATGCGCCCGAGGTTAAGCCTAAGATTTCAGACATCGGTACTTGTTGGCGACCCACCTGCACAATCACAGGTACCGTCAGTTTCATAATCGTGGAAATATCGGGGGTTTTCATAACTCTTCTATCGTCAAATCAAAGCGTCTAACAAGAATTTTCACGCGCATCTAACCAAACGCCTTCTCGGCCAAATCCACCGCTTTAGCAAGCGCCGCCGCTTTATTCACCGTCTCCTGATGCTCACTATCGGCATCGCTATCAGCCACCACCCCAGCCCCAGCCTGCAAATGCACCCGCCAAAGACCTTCGTCCGTCGGCATGATCACCATCGTGCGCAGCGCAATGGCCATATCCATATTCCCCACAAAATCGGCATAGCCCACCGCCCCACCATAAGGCCCACGCCGAGTCGGCTCTAACTGATCAATAATCTGCATCGCACGCACCTTCGGCGCACCACTGACCGTCCCCACCGGCAAAGCAAACTTCAGCGCATCCCAGCAATCCATACCACCCAACAAACGCCCCGTCACCGTAGAACTAATATGCATCACGTGGCTATACCGCTCCACCTCCATCACGCAAGGCCACGACACACTCCCCAACTCACTCACCCGACCCACATCATTACGACCCAAATCCAACAACATAATATGCTCAGCCCGCTCCTTAGGATCACCCAACAGCTCCGCTTCCAACGCCAAATCCTCCGCTTGATCAACCCCACGCCGACGCGTCCCAGCCAACGGCTTATTCGTCACACAACCATTCTCAACCCGACACAAAATCTCAGGACTAGAACCCACCAACATCCCACCACGGATCTGCAAATAAAACATATAAGGCGAAGGATTAACCACACGCAATGCACGATAAATCTCAAAAGGGTCAGCCCCAGTCATCATCTCAAATCGCTGGCTAGGCACCACCTGAAAAATATCCCCACCACCAATGTAAGCCTTGGCTTTCTCCACCGCCCGCTGATATCCGCCCAGCTCCATATTGCTAACACCCAGCTTCGGCCCAGCAGTATCTAAATCCACCTCACCCACAGCAATCTCCACAGAACCAGACTTAATCGCAGGCTGAGACTGAATCCGACCCACCAAAACCTCCAGCTCCTCGCTGCCCGCTTCATACGCAGAGGCAACGTCCTCATGATCATCCAAATTCACATTAGTCACCACCAAAACCGTTTTCTGCACATGATCAAAAGCAATCACCTGACGATACAAACACATATGCACATCCGGTAAGCCCCGGTCATCCTCGGGCCCCTCCCCTAATTTTTCTCCCTCTAAATACCGCACCGTGTCATACCCCGCAAAGCCAACCCAGCCTCCCGTAAAATCGGGCAAACCCCCAACGCCTTGCCCCTGTTCATCCCGTGCCATCTGCCAATCCGCCGTGATCAATCGCATTTGCCCCAAGGGGTCTTCCGACCGATACTCCGACCGATACCCCCGATTATCAAACATCTCAATCTCATGCCCATAAGCAATCACCTCCGTCGTCGGCTGTGCCCCTACAAAACTATAGCGCGCCACACGATCCCCACCTTCCACCGATTCAAGCAAAAAACTAGGCGCCATACGATCATCGGGCCTAACCAGACGGCGATACACAATCACAGGCGTCAACTGATCGCTCATCAAACACCGATACATCGGAATAATATTCCCCTTACCCCCTGCTGCTAACTGGGTAAAGGACGCCATACTTGGATAAATTCGAGCCATAACACCCTATCCTACTCGAAATGACAAAACCCATCACCCGCAGCTGCCTCCCAAAATATTTTTTATCATTATTTGAGATTCATCCCCAGCCGCTCCCCCACCCAATCCCCATCTCTTTTAATTTTTCATCACAGTGCAAACCTTCGCCCCCACACGACGACGCGCCCCAAGCGCAGAACCAAGCGTCTTAAAATGACCCACGCGCACCCGATAAAGCTTGCTCATCCGATCATAAACCACCCATACCTGCCCATAACCTAACCGCCTAGCTTTGCTCGCGTAGGTGCTAGCAGTCCGCTGGGCACTGCCTTTCCGCCGATAGGCCCCAAGCTGCAAGGTATAACCATTTTTCGCAACACCCGCTAAGCTCACACCCCTTTGCTTCACACCCGCTTTGCCACCACCCAAATGCCCCCGCTTATCTAATTGCAGATGAATATCCGCCGCAGCAGACTTGGCTTTAGCATTTTTGCGGCTAGGCCCAATCAATAAACCCGCCGCCTGGTCGAATTTCAACTTAGCCAATGCATAATCACCATCCCCCATATAAATCAAGCCCAACTGCGCCTTAGCATCCCCCGCCAACAGCCGATCCGCGCTCCCCTCGGCAAGACGTAAATACCCCTTAGCCACATCGTGTCGACCCAAACGATCAGCAGACAAACCCGCCAAATACACCGCCTCCTCACTCTCAATCCGACTCATCTCATCCCCAAATCCACCCCCCGACCGATAAAGACTCACCCCAACATTTAAAGATTCTTGGAAATGACCACGGTGATACGCATCATACCCACGATTCAAGCTCATTCCCTCATCCTGCTTGCAACCTACCCCCACCCAAACGGTACATATCAATAAGCTTATCAATTGCCATTTTTTCATGCCTTTAATCCTACCTCATGTGATGAAATTTGCCGCTTGGCGTATAATTCACAAATCAAATAACCCTATCATTAGGATACCAAAATCATGAGTGTACTCACACCCATCCTCAAAAAAGCCCTCTTTTCCCCCTTCAGAATCGTCGTCACCGATGACACAGGCACCTACTCATATCTCAAGCTCATCAGTGCCGCCTACTTCTTAGCCAAACAAATCAATAAAACAACCGACCAAAAACATATCGGCATTCTCCTCCCTACCTCTGGAGCATTTCCCATCGCCATGATCGCATCATGGATCACAGGCAAAGTCATCGTCCCACTCAACTACCTACTCAAACCAGAAGAGCTAGACTACGTCATCAACGATTCGCAAATAGACACCATCATCACCCTAGACAAAATGACACAATTCCTAAACGACACCAACAAGAACCCCCTCAACCAAAAAGTACACGGCATACCCGATCGCATCAAACTCATCGACCTCAAAAAAATAAAATTCAAAGGAATCCCACCTTTCAAATTCCCACACAAAGCCAAACCACAAGACCTCGCCGCCATCCTATACACATCAGGAACATCAGGCAAACCCAAAGGCGTCATGCTATCACACCGCAATTTGAGATCCAACATACAATCCATCAACAAGCATATCCCCCTAAATAAAAATACAAAATTCCTAGGCGTACTCCCACAATTCCACGCCTTCGGACTCACCGCCCTAACCATCCTACCCCTCTCCCTAGGCGCCCAAGCAATCTACTCCGCAAAATTTGTCCCACGCAAAATTATCGAGCTAATCAAAAAACATAAACCCACCATCATGATCGCCGTCCCCTCCATGTATGGCGCGCTACTCACCGTCAAAAAAGCAACCCCACAAGACCTCCAATCCATACGCTACCTCGTCTCGGGAGCAGAGCCTCTCTCAGATGCCATCAACCAAAAATTTAAAGAAAAATTCAATCTTCAACTCTGCGAAGGGTACGGCCTAACCGAAACCTCACCCGTCACCACATGGGCATTACCGCAAACCTACAAAAAAAATACAGTAGGAATCACCATACCCGATGTCCAAACTTTTATCATCGATAAAAATAAACAAATCCTCCCACACGATCAAGAAGGAGAAATCCTCATCGCCGGGCCCAATGTCATGCTCGGATACTTTAACCTCAAAAAACAAACACAAGAAGCATTCACACAACTACAAGTCCCCAACCAAGGCAACCTCAAATGCTTCATCACCGGAGACATCGGAAAAAAAGACAAAGACGGACAACTTTACATCACAGGCAGAAAAAAAGAAATGCTCATCATCGGCGGAGAAAACGTCTTCCCAAGAGAAATTGAAGAAGTCCTCAACCAACACCCATCCGTCTTAGCATCTGCCGTCATAGGCAAAAAAGACGAACTCAGAGGCGAAACACCCATCGCATTTATCCAAACCCACCCAGACGCTACCTTCGATCCCACTGCCCTAAAAAAATGCTGTAGAGAAAAACTCGCCGGATACAAAATCCCCAAAGAAATCATACACATCCAAGAATTACCCAGAAATCCAACCGGCAAAATCATGCGCAGAGAACTCAAAATACCCCAATAAAAATAAAATATTTAACCGATCTCAAAAAATAAAAATTTCAAAAATAAAAAAAGCGACGCCAATACCGACGTCGCTTTTAATTTTGTTTATTTGCGATAGCCTAAGCTTCTTCTTCCTCGTAAGCCCCATCCACAAAGCCTTGCAACTTACGGCTTCTCACCGGATGCTGTAACTTTCGAATCGCTTTAGCCTCTACCTGCCTAACCCGTTCACGCGTCACTTTAAAAATACGCCCCACTTCTTCCAGCGTATAAGTATAACCATCGCCAATACCGTAGCGTAATTTAATAATCTCACGCTCTCGATAAGTCAGCGTTTTCAGCACCTGCTCGATACGACCTTTAAGCATATCATGAGCCGCGCTATCCGAAGGATTATCCGCTTTCTGGTCCTCAATAAAATCACCAAAATAGGAATCCTCCGACTCTCCCACCGGGCGATCCAAACTAATCGGATGCCGACTAATCTTCATCACACGCCTAGCCTCAACCACCGGCATCTTCGCCGTCTCCGCAATCTCTTCAATCGTCGGCTCACGACCCAAATCTTGAAGCAACGTCTTGGCAATATTACGCAGCTTACTCATCGTTTCAATCATATGCACAGGAATACGAATCGTCCGTGCATGATCCGCAATGGCCCGCGTAATCGCTTGGCGAATCCACCACGTGGCATAAGTACTAAACTTATAACCACGCTTATATTCATATTTATCAACCGCACGCATCAAGCCCGTATTACCCTCTTGGATAATATCCAAAAAGCTCAAGCCACGGTTACGATATTTCTTAGCAATCGAAACAACCAAGCGAAGGTTGCCCCCCGAAAGATCACGCTTGGCCCGCTCATATTCATCAAACACAGTGGTGATCGCCGTCAATCGCTCGCGCAACATCTCAGGCTCCTCCAAGACCAAACTACGCAACCCAGAAAATTCCTCCCGCATCACCATCACATCTTCCGGATCATAGCGATTAGGATATTGCACACTCTTGGCCAGCTTTTTCTTCAACTGCTCCATCTTGCTACAAATACTCCGCAGCTTCTTAAGTAAAGGCTGCACCCTGCTCGTCCGCAAAGACAATTCCTCAATGAGCATCGCCATCTTCCGCTGCCTGCTGCGCATCTGCCCCCTAATTGCTTTGACCTGCTCAGCAGTCAAATCATCTCCCTTTTCCTCCAAACGATCCCACGCCTGGCGATTAAGATCCACCAGCTTGCGGATTGTTTTTAGATTCTCAGGAATCCGAACCGCGATTTTCCCCTTGGCATCTTCCTCTGCTGTGGAGATTTTCATCGTCCGATCAAAAGGAAGCTCTCCCTCGCTGACCTGTTCCAAAATTTCAACGGTATACCCCACCGAATAATCATTTTCCAAAATCTTCCTGCGAAAGATCATCCGCATCGTCTCGATTTTCTTAGCCAAAGAAATCTCTTGCTCACGCATCAATAAGCTGATCTCACCCATCTGCGTCAGATACATCCGAACCGGATCATCAATACGCCGATTACCCGCCTCAGCCAACGCGATCGCCAAATCTGCTTTCATCGTATCAGCAGTCAAAACCTCGCCTTCATCCGTGGTAACATTCATCCGCTCGGAAAGCTCCGTGCTCTCCATATGCACCACCGTTTTTGTTTTACGAACATTGTAAACCGTGTTCCCCGCCACAAGTTTTACTCCCATATACTCGAATTTGACCAACAAATTATCGATTTTTTCCGATCCAACCATATCGTCTGGAAGCAGACTGTTAAGCTCGTCACAAGTAATAAAACCTCGCTTGGCGCCACAATCTATCAACTCACGAACTGCCGGATGAGTTTCTCGTATCTTCACCATATTGATCTGCTGCTCCATCAAAAGCTACCTCAATAGCCTACTATCTTCCCAGGGCTTCACAACGAAACCCCTCACATCTTCCTAGCCTCTCTCAAACAGACCAGCCACACACCCAACCACCCCGCCACACATCAACGACCTTTAATCCGCAAGGGATTATCGCTCCGCGAATCGCGAAGCTGCTTCAACCGATCAAGCATCGCTCCTTGGCGATCAATCACAGTTTCAGACACATCTTCACGGAATGGACTTACAAAATTATCTTCTAACATCAGGTCCCCTGGGTGGGACTGGGTACTTTGTATCTTGTACACCAGCTCGGGAACCATCTGCCTCAGAACGTCGGAGTTGCCTTGAGCAATCTCCTCAATCTCTGCTTCAATCTCCGTGGCTAAATCAGATAACTCCAATAAACCACGCGCGGCTAATTCGCCGAGCAAAGACGCGATACTCAACGCATGGCCCTGTGCCAAACGTTCATACACAACCGCATACAGCCGGCCCAAGCGATAATCTTTAATATCCTCAGGCAACAACGCTTCATCCAACATACGCCCATCGGGCAATGACAAATGAAACAACTCACAATCAACCAACAAACAACCGATCAATTGCCGCTCAGCAGTACGCAGCCCTTTATTTATACCACCATCCATCGAAAAATCAACCAAATCAGGAGCATTCTCCCCATTTTCAACAAATTCAGCGTTTTTTTCAGCCAAATGCCCCACATGCCTAGGCTTAAGCTCACGCATCACCTCACGCACCCGACGCTCATCCATACCCAACAATCCCGCAACTTTCTGACAAATCATATCACGACGCAAAATACCACCACCCGCCAAACCACCAGCGCGCCCGCCAATTTCCATCAGCTTATCCATCCCCAAAACACTCAATTTACCTAAAAATTCCTGAGCAAAACGACTCTTAGCCGCAATCGTGTCATGCTCCCCATACTCCCCTTCCATCACACCAAAAAGATAACTCAGCGCATCAGTGCTGCCTCTCACAATCTCCCCCCAACGATCAACCCCACCCTCAGACTTCATCAGCTCATCCGGATCCAAACCATCAGGCAAAACCGCCACACCCACATCCATCGCACTACCCAAAAACACCTCGCTCGCACGCCGAGCTGCCTTCTGCCCCGCCACATCCGGATCAAAAATCAACACCACTTTATCCGCAAATCGCTGCAAAATCGTCGCATGTTCCCGCGTCAACGCCGTCCCCAGCGTCGCCACCACATTCCGCTCACCCGCTTGATGGCAAGCCACCACATCCGTATACCCCTCAACCACCACCGCCACGCGGCGATCAATAATCGATTTTTTAGCCAAATCCAGCCCATAAAGCGTCTGGCTTTTCTTAAAAAGAGACGTCTCCGGACTATTCAAATACTTCGCCTCATCCTCCTTATTTTCAAGCAATCGCCCGCCAAAGCCAATCGTTCGCCCCAAAGCATCACGAATCGGAAAAATCAAACGGTCACGCAATTTATCAAAATGTCCCCGCCCACTTTTTCGCGCCCCGATCAACCCCGCTTCGCAAAACGGCGCCACCCCAACACCCCGATGATTCAGCGTCTGCACCAACCCATCCCAACTATCCATCGCCGCACCAATCCCAAAAACCTTGACCATTTCCTCGCTTATCCCCCGTTTTTCCAGATACTTCCGCGCTTTTAACCCATGCTTGGCGTGGCCCAAAATCGTCCGAAAAAACCGCCCCGCCGTCTCATTAGCCTCGCCCAGCGTCTTTCGCACCTCCACACTAGCCCCACCACCCGCACCACCGCTCCCCCTACGCTGAATCTTAATCCCCACCCGTTCACCCAAATGCACCAGCGCCTCGATAAATGTCATCTTATGATAATTCATCATCCAACCAAACACATTCCCCCCCGCACCACAGGCAAAGCACTTATAAATTTGCTTCTGCGGGCTCACACGCATACTCGGTCGGCTATCATCATGAAACGGGCAAATACACAAATACTCCCTGCCCTGAGGCTTAAGCGCCACATCATCACCCACCAACGCCACCACATCAATAGCCTCCTGAACCTGCCTTATCTGATCTTCACCTTGCATAACACACGCCTTCTAGTAACACCAATGCGTCTCAACCATTCAATATCTCAATCCCCCCAGCCCCACCCACCGCTTCAAACCACCCTTTCACCCCCAAAAAAACACGCCACAAAACCCCTCTTTTATCCACTACAACCCCCGTAAAACCGTCCACAACAATCCGCCAACACCCCTGCACTAAAAAAATAAAAAATAATCGATAAAGAGTCATAAAAATGACGTCACACCCACTGCCCAACATCAAGTATTATCCAAGATCCACACCCCCAACACAACCGCCCCATCCATAAAACAAGTTGCCGACAGGATATCCACCTATCGGCAACTTGGCATAATTTAAAAATAGCACCACCCCGCCAAAGCTTATTTGGCAGCCTTGGCAGCCGCAACAGCCTCCGCATCATGCGTATAAATCGCACTGCGCTTCATCGGCTTAACCACCAAACCCATCTTCATTGCCTTGGTAGAAACCTTGATCCGTTGCGGAACACCATCAATCACTGCGGTGACCTTCTGGATATTAGGCCTAAACTTGCGTTTAGTCTTACCCGTAATTTTAATACCCACACCGCCTAAGTATTTCGCCTTACCACGATGAGTATAAGTACGACCTGCAGATGTCTTACGACCAGTAAATTCACAGACTCTTGGCATAATCCAGCGTCCTAATCTTTAATCTAATAGTTAATCAAATGACAATCGCAACCGATACCGCCAGCTGCGAGATTTCAAGTCACATAGTCTAACAAAAAGAATCACATCAAGCAACCCCACCCCTCAATCCATCCCAATTCATCCCTCCCCCAGCGCCAGCGCCACATGTCGCCCGCACAAAAAAACAACTGCAAACCCCATCAAAAAAAACACTTAAAAAAAATACAATCCAATCAACACTCTCTCCACAAACCTTCCCAAACATCACCACCCAGCAGCCCCCGCAAAATCAGCGCCATTCCCTCTCCCTAACTAGGCTATCGATGCCAAAAGCTCCGTAAGCTCACTAACCGCGTGCGAATCACTGGCCGCCTTGGCCACGCCAATCCCCGTTTCCAATGCAGCAACCGCCAACGCATCCTCCCCCAATTGGCTATAAGCCTTAGCCTGCTGAAAATACGCATAGCAATAATTTGGATCAAGCCCAATCGTCTGCTCAAGCCACTTCAGCGCCTCAGCAAAATCCTCACTCTTACTATATTCCAGCGCAATACCATAAGTCAAAAAAGGATCGCTAGGCTCCACAGCCAACAAACCCCGCAACTGTTCTAAACGACTCGACATCATACTCTCACTAATCACACAGCTATTAACTGTTAGGTTCAACAATCTTCTTCTGCTTCTGCACAAAAGATCTGTAATAAATCAAATACCCAATCTGCGCCAAACTCACGCCACCCGATGCCACAACCACCGACCAAGAAACACCCTCAACCGTTTCGCTCGTAGCCAAATAAGTCTTCACCGCAAAAACAATAAATAAAATCGCCGAACAAGTGATCAAAAAACGATGGAAAGAGTAAAACGCCATAATCCGATTCTCCTTAGGTGCCTCAGATCATTTTAGCCCCAATCACAACCCTTGTCTCCCCCCAATCTCATAAAACACCAACCCAAACAAACCCAAAAACGCCCGCATCTAGCCACCAACTAAAAAATATTGTAAAATAAACACACAACAAAACACATCAGCCCCACACTCGTGAACACAAAACCCCTTGACCTCAATCTACCATAGGCACACCACCATGAAAATAGGCGTCATCAGCGACACCCACGACAGACTACCAACCTTCGCCCGCGCCATTGCAATGTTTCGCAATTTCAAAGTCGATGCCATCTTTCACGCCGGAGACTACATCGCCTCATTCGCCGCACAACTCATCAGCCCAGCACAAATAAGCATCCCCGTACACTGCATCTACGGCGACAACGACCCACAAAACCAGCAACTCAAAGACATACTCCCACAAATCTCGCCAAACACACTACTCACACAAATAAACGACAAAAAAATCATCATGGGACATCGCCTAGAAAATATCTCCCAAGACCACATCGACAACGCAGACATCATCATCTCAGGACACACACATCAGCCCAAACATCAAATCAAAAACGAAAAACTTTTTCTCAATCCCGGCGAATGCTGTGGCTGGATCAACGACGTACCCACCGCAGCGCTGATAGACCTCGAAACACTCAAAGCAGACATCATCCAAATACACCCCTAAACCCACAACCCCCTCCTCCCCCCCACCCCTCTTGCCTCACCTTTTCCCAAAAAAAGAATCCCTACCATCCTCACAACCCGCCCATCGGTTGTAGCTATTCGTCACGCTCTCAAAAAAATATTTTTTCCCCGCTAAATCCCAAGACCCACATCGCCCCTGCCGATAAAAAACACAGCAGATCATCGCCGCGGTTCCGTGATGTCTGACTCGTTTGACCCACACAGGAAATAGGCATGAGCTGCGAAACACAAACAACCTCCGATCCGCCCCAAGACGTGTTCGTCGGCAGGCAACCCATCCTCGACCGCAAAGGCAACACCTTCGCCTACGAACTACTCTTCCGAGGCGGCCAACAAAACTCACACATCGACGGCGGCTCAGACGCAGACAGCAACCAACTCATCTACAACTGCCTAAACGTCATGGGATACGAAAAAATAACCGCGGGAAAAAAAGGATTCGTTAACTTCACCACCAATCTACTACTAGACGAATCCTACGCCATCCTCCCCGCTAAATCAGTCGTCATCGAACTACTCGAAACCGTAATGCCCACCCCAGATGTCATCCAAGCCTGCCAAAAATTAAAAAACGCAGGCTACACCCTAGCCTTAGATGATTTCATCTACTCCACCGAGTTTGAGCCGCTCATCGAGCTGGCAGATATCATCAAAATAGATTTTTTACTCACCAATGAAATACAACGCAAACCACTCGTCCGCCTCCTCAAACAAAGAGGCAAAATCATGCTCGCCGAAAAAGTAGAAACACAAGAAGAATTCGACCGCGCAATGGTCGAAGGCTTTGACTATTTCCAAGGCTATTACTTCAGCAAACCAGAAGTCATCAAAAGCCAACAAGCAGCATCCCCCATCTCCACCTACCTCAAAATGCTAAGCGTCATAAACGACCCCGCAGTAGAATTTGAAAAAATCAATCAAGTCATACAACACGACCCCGCACTCTGCTACAAATTACTCAAATACCTAAACTCCGCTTCCTTCTCACTCCAAGGAAAAATCACCTCCATCAAACACGCCACAACACTACTAGGATTAGTCCAACTCAGAAAATGGGCTTCACTCCTATGCACCTCCATGATCTCATCAGCCAAACCCATCGCACTAACCAACAGCGCACTAACCAAAGCCAGATTCTGTGAACTCGTCGCAGAAACGCAAGACCACGCCACAGAACCATTCGAATACTTCCTCTGCGGACTCCTCTCATCCATCGATGCCATGACCGATCAACCCATGGAAAAAGCACTAGACAATATCCAACTACCACAAAACATCAACGATGCCCTAATCATGCAAAAAGGAAAAATGGCACAAGTCTTAGCACTAGCCACAGCCTACGAAAAAGCAGACTACCCACAAGTCCACCGCATCACACAAGACATCAACCTAGAGATCGATGCCGGGAAAAATTTCTTCCTCGATGCCATACAATGGACCGACGACTTTTTAAATCTAACCCTATAAAATAAGCGAAAGCGAAACAACACCATGAGCAGCATACGACTCACACCGCCTAAAAAAATAGACGCGAAAATAAGCACCCAAGCGCCCGACCAAGCACACCCATCGCTCGTGCACATCCTCCTCCAAGAACTAGAAGCACAACACCAAACAAGCAAAAACACACACCACCCCAGCACCCCATCACTAATCAACACACTACTAGACGACGCCAGGCAACAGCGCGCAACCGACATACACCTCGACCCACACGCCCAAGGCACCATGATACGATTCCGCATCGATGGGCAAGTCATCAACTGCGCAACCATCACACAAACACAATACGAAAAATTAGCAAACCAAATCAAAACAACCGCAAACCTAGACCCCGTCAAAACATTCATACCACAAGAAGCAAGAAGAACCTACAGCATCAACGGCCAACCCTTCGACATGCGCATCACCACAACACCATGCATCAGCGGAGAAAAAATTGCCATCCGATTACTAGACCCAAACAACGTCAACCACGACATACACGACCTAGGACTACAAGGACAAGAACTACAAAAAGTCACAGACTGGCTCCAAAATATGAACGGCATGTTCCTCGTCGCAGGACCCACAGGCAGCGGAAAAACAACCACACTCTACTCACTACTGCACCAAATCAAAGACCGCAGCAAAAACATCATGACCATCGAAGACCCCGTCGAATACCAAATCGATGGCATCAACCAAATACCCGTAGATCAAAAACACGGGCTAGACCTAGCCATGGGACTGCGCACCATCCTCAGACTAGACCCAGACTATCTCATGCTCGGAGAAATCAGAGACAAAAATTCCGCAAAAGCAGCATCACACGCAAGCACCAGCGGACACGTCCTGCTCTCCACCATACACAGCAAAGACACCGTCGGAACAATCACCTCACTGCGCAACCTAGACATGCAAAACCACGAAATATCATCCGCCATCTCCATCATCGTCACACAACGACTCATCCGAAAACTATGCCCACACTGCAAATCACAAAAAACAATATCAAAATCTGACAAACGCTGGCTAACAGCCATAGGCGAAAAAAATATCACACAAACCTACCACCCCGTCGGATGCCCAAAATGTTCAAACCTCGGCTTCACAGGCCGCAGCGGAATCTTCTCCATCTGGCAACTCAGCACACAAGATCTAGAAATGATCAACCGCGATGCACCCGAATCAGAAATCAGACAAGCCCTAGCAGACCAAGGACACACCACACTACTCGACGCCGGACTACAAAAAGTACGCCAAGGAATCACCACCCTCAACGACATCCGCAGCAACTGCCAAGTCAACGATAAGCTCACACCTCAACACAAAAAAACCGCCTAAAAAGAAACACCAACCAACCACTCAGACCTAATCTCCCGCACCCAAATAATCATACAAACGCACAGCCCGACATCGCAACTGATCCTCACAATCCCCCAACGTTTGACCTTCAGCAAACACCGTACAAATC
>CAZSSX010000003.1:0-31644 GCA_964609545.1 uncultured Phycisphaeraceae bacterium
GGGGGTATTTTGTGCTTGGAGGCTGAGGAGACTTTTGCGGGGCGTGAAGGGGGGCGG
This sequence comes from uncultured Phycisphaeraceae bacterium, assembly GCA_964609545.1. GTDB lineage: Bacteria > Planctomycetota > Phycisphaerae > Phycisphaerales > Phycisphaeraceae > CAZSSX01. The sequence continues at coordinate 58 of CAZSSX010000003.1, forward strand.
GCTTATGCGGAGCTTCGTGGTTTTGGTGCGAGTCAATCGGTGGATCTGGGGGCTGATGGTGTTGGGATTGGGATTGCGGTTCGGGCTGCGATGCGGGATGCGGGCGTTGTGGCTGGGGAGATTGACTTGGTGGTGCCGTTTGGTTTGGGTTGGCGGGCTAGCGATGAGGCGGAGTTGGGTGCGTTGCGGGATGTTTTGGGCGATGAGCTTGACCGGATTGCGGTGAGGCCTATTAAGAGTTTGATCGGTTCTTGTGCTGCGGGTGCGGGTGCGCTTGATGTTATTTTTGCGGCCAAGGCGATTTATGAGCAGTATTTGCCGGGTGTGATTAACTGCGAGGACCCTTTGGACGGGGGGGCTTGTTGCAATGTGGGGGGGGGGGATGCGGTGATTGGCAATGCGTTGGTGGTGTCGGTGGGTCATGGTGGGCAAAATACAGCGATTGTTTTGGGTCGGTATAAGGGATAGGGTTGCGGGTTTGGGGCTGTTTGGGATGGGGGTTGTGACCGGATTATTTTTTTATTTTTTATTAGAAAAGAAGCGAATATTTTATGGCAGCAGAAGTAAAAAATCGGGTTGTGATTACGGGTATTGGTTGGGTTACGCCTTTGGGTCATGATATTGAGGGTGTTTGGGGGCGTTTATTGGCTGGTGAGAGCGGGGTTGGGCCTATTGAGCATTTTGATGCTTGTGAATTTCCGACGCGTATTGCTGGTCAGGTGAAGGGTTATGATTTTCGGAAGTATATTCGGGGGGGTGGGCATGTGCATGCGGGTTTGAATACGGGTTTTGCGTTGGGTGCGGCGAGGCAGGCTTGGGACGGTGCGGGTTTAGAGGGGTTTGGGGGGCTTAATCGTGAGCGGATGGGTATTTATTTGGGTAGTGGTGAGGGCACGCCTAATTTTGATGCTTATAGTGCTGCGAATTTGGCGAGCTGGGTTGATGCGGATCGTGAGGTTGATATTGCTCGGTGGGTGAAGGAGGCTAAGGGGGGGTTTACTGCGTGGGGCGAGGCTGAGCAGGAGCCTAATATGCCGTTGTCTCATTTGGCTAGGGAATTTGGGGCGCAGGGTCCTTGTTCTAATTGTTTGACGGCGTGTGCGGCATCGACGCAGGCCATTGGGGAGGCGACTGAGATTTTGATTCGTGGTGATGCGGATGTGATGTTGACAGGCGGTGCACATACGATGATTCACCCTTTGGGTGTGACGGGTTTTAATCGGTTGACTGCTTTGAGTACGAATAATGAGAATGCTCGGGGGGCGAGCCGACCTTTTAGTAAGGATCGGGATGGTTTTGTGTTAGGTGAGGGGAGCGGGATGCTGATTTTGGAGACGTTGGATCACGCGCTTGGTCGCAACGCGCCTATTTTGGCAGAGATTGTGGGTTTTGGTTCGAGTGCGGATGCTTATCGTATTACTGATATTCATCCGGAGGGCCGAGGGGGGATTGCGTCGATGCGGCAGGCGTTGGCTGGTGCGGGGTTGTCGCCTGGGGATATTGATTATATTTCGGCGCATGGGACGAGTACGAAGGAGAATGATGCGATTGAGACTAAGGCGGTGAAGGGTGTTTTTGGTGATGATGCGAAAAAGATCCCGATGAGTAGTGTGAAGTCGATGTTGGGACATTTGATTGCTGCTGCGGGGGCGGTGGAGGCGATTACTTGCGTGTTGGCGATCCGTGATGGTGAGATTCCGCCTACGATCAATTTGAATCAGCCTGACCCTGATTTGGATTTGGATTATGTGCCTAACCAATCGCGCAAGGCGAGGGTGGATGTTTGTTTGAGCAATAGCTTTGGGTTTGGGGGGCAGAATAATACGCTGATTATTAATAGTTTTCAGGGGGTGTGATGGTGGGTGGTGGGTGGGTTGTTTTGGGGTGTGTGGGGGGGGGGAGCGGATGGGTATTTGTGGGTATTTTGGGGGGTGCTGTTTTTTATCTGGGAGCTAAGAGCGGGTAAGATGATGGCTGAGGTTGGCATGGGGGCGGTGAGTTGGGGGGATTGGATGGATGGGGGATTGTTGAAGTGTGGGTTGGGTATGTTGGATTTTGGAAAGATGTGAACATTGTGACAGGGGTTGGCGTATTAGTGGGTATGGTGTTTTGGGGGGTGGATTGGGGGTGATTTTTGTTGGTGGGTTGATGTTGATTTTTTAAGTGTTTTTGTTTTTTGTCTAAAAGAATAGCTGTTGATTTGTTTTAGATTGATGGTTTTTTCAGTTGATAGGTAAGATGGAGTTTCCATGGCTGCTCATGATTTTATTAAGGATAGTTTAGGGGTTGAGGAGGAGACGGGTGAGATGATGGGTGGTCTGAATTATCAGATTGTGATGATGCTGGTGGGTGGTGGTTTGTTGATTTGTTCGTTTATTGCGGAGTTGATGAGTGATCGTTGGTATGGTTCTTCTTCGGGTGTGGTGAGTGATCAGGTTGCGTTTATGGGGATGGCTGCGGCATTGATTTTGGGGTTGCCTTTGGTTGTGGTTGCTGTTAAGGATTTGCTTAAGGGTCATTCTCATTTTAATGAGCTTGTGGCGCTTGCGGTGTTGGCTGCTTTTGTCAATGGTTCTTATCAGGAAGCGGCGGCGATCGCTTTTTTCATGATTATTTCTGTTTTGATTGAGACGCGTACTGCGTTGGGTGCTAGGCAGAGCATTGAGTCTTTGGTGAAGATCACGCCTACTAAGGCGCATTTGCTTTTTGAGGGTGAGGAGTCTGAGGTTGAGGCGGCGACGCTGAAGGCGGGTGATTTGGTGCGTGTTCGTCCGGGTGATAATATTCCTGCTGACGGTGAGATTGTGAGTGGCAATAGTACGGTTGATCAGGCGCATATTACGGGTGAGTCTGTTCCTGCGGAGAAGGAGGCGGGTGATTTTGTTTTTGGTGGTACGATTAATGTGACGGGTGTGATGGATATTCGTGTGACCAAGGCGGGTGATGAGACGACGCTGGGGCGGGTTAAGGAATTGATTTTGCAGGCAGAGAGTACGCGTATTCCGATTGCTCGGATGATTGATCGTTATTCTGCGTGGTATTCTCCGACGATTTTGATGTTGGTGGGTTTGGTTTGGTTTTTGGGTGATAAGAGCACGCCTGGGCTTGCTGCTGAGGCTGCCAACCGTGCGGTGACGATGTTGGTTGTGGCTTGCCCTTGTGCGATTATTTTGGCGACGCCTACGGCGATGGTTGCGGGTTTGTCTGCGGCATCGCGTTTGGGTGTGCTTGTTAAGAGTGTGCTTGATATGGAGGCTGCGCGTCATTTGACGGCTATTGTTTTTGATAAGACGGGTACTTTGACGACGGGTATGTTGGAGGTGAGTCGTCTGTCTCCTGAGGGTGAGATTTCGGGGGGTGAGTTGTTGTCGGTGGCGGCGAGTGTTGAGGTTAATTCGAAGCATCCGGTTGCGCGTGCGGTGGTTAAGGTTGCTAAGCGTGCGGGGATTGTTTTTCCTGATGTGGGTGATTTTGAGGAGGTTCCGGGTAAGGGTGTGCGTGGGTTGGTGAAGGGTTGTTTGGTGAGTGTGGGGCGTGCGAGTTGGTTGATTGATGAGGCGGATTGTGGGTTGGGTGCTGAGGGGATCGAGCGGGTGGGGGGTATTCATGAGAGCCAGGATGCTGATGGTTTGAGCGTTTTGTTTGTGGTGCGTGATGGTGTGTTGTTGGGTTGGATCGGTTTGGCGGACAATACGCGGGAGGAGGCTGCGGGGGCGATGGATGAGTTGCGGGAGCTGGGTTTGAAGCGTTTGATTATTGTGACGGGTGATCGTGAATCGGTTGCTAAGCGGGTTGCTAGTCAGATGCATACGGAGTATTTGGCAGAGGTTTTGCCTGAGCAGAAGTTGGCGGTTGTGGACGAGCTTAAGGAGGCGGGGCATCGGGTTGCGGTGATTGGTGATGGGGTGAATGATGCGCCTGCGCTTGCTGCGGGTGATATTTCTATTGCGATGGGTGCTGCGGGTAGCGATGTTGCGATTCATAGCGCATCGGTTGCGCTGATGAATAATAATTTGAATCGTATCCCGTTTTTGATTCGTTTATCGCGTTTGACTAGTCGGGTGATTAAGCAGAATTTGTTTTTTGGTGCGGGGTTTATCGTGTTGTTTATGGTTTTGGGTGCGACGGGGAGTTTGACAGCGATTTGGGCTGCGATTTTACATGTGGTTAGTGGTTTGGTTGTTATTTTTAATAGTGCGCGTTTGGTGCGTGCTGGTGAGGATGTTGAGGCTGCTGATGCGCGTATGCTTGCTTTGAGTCAGAGCAAATCGGGTAAGCGTAAAGGGGGTGGGTCTTGAGATTTATCCGACGTCTTTGGTTTGGAAGAGTGCGAAGCTTATGGCTAGGAGTGCAGCGGTGAAGAGTGTTGCGTATAGACAGATCAATGCGAGGTATTGGGGGTTGAATGGTGTTTGTTGGATGATGGCATCGCCTGGCCAGAAGAAGTTTAGCCTAGCAAAGGGTATGAGGATGGTGTGTGTGAGCCAGGGATTGGGTTCTAGTTTTGCGGCAGCGTTGTTGATGACAGACCCGATGGCTAGGTAGGCGATGAGTGTGATGATGATGGAGACTTGTTTGAGCTTTGTAGATAGCATGATGGCGAATGCGGTTAGGATGGTGATGGCTTGGAAGATCATGATGATGGCGTATATGTGTTGTGCGTTGAAGTCTGTTTCGGGGGTTTGGAAGGTCCATTTTTTAGCGACGAATAGTGTGAGTAGGAATGCGAAGATTGCGGTGATGAGGAATGTGTATATGAATGTTGAGGTAAAGACCCAGTGGTAGTAATAGTTTGCGGCGAGTGCGATGATGAGGGACAGGGCAAGTGCTGTGGTTCCGAATGTGATGACGGGCATGTCGAAGGATGTGTGGGAGGTTTGCATGACGCCATGCCTGATGCAGAGGAGGAGTGTGATTGCGAGTATGGTGTATGCTGCTGCTTGTGCGATGATGATGCCGAGGAATTTGCCGAGTATAAAGAGGGGCCTGGGGACGGGTTTGGATACGACGGTGAGAACGGTTTTGTTTTGTATTTCTTTGGTGAGGACGCCTGTGGCGATGAAGGCAGCCAGTGCGGCGCTGAGTATGTAGATGGTGCTCAGTCCGCTGGAGATCATGAAGATGTTATCGTCTTTGAAGGTGTTGCTTGCCAGTGCGGTGTTGATGACCAGGGCGAAGATGCCAATGAGTATGATGATCATGTAGATCGGCTGCCTGATGCTTTGTGTGAAGGTGTTACGTGCGATAGCGAAGAGTTGTTGTATCATGGGAGTATTAACGTTTGCTAAGGGGGTTTTGTTCAAAAAAGAACGGGATTGAGGTCACGCTGACCTTGGGTGCGAAATGGATTATAACAAGTGTGGTTGGATAGGGCTTGTTTTTTTATTTAAAGAATGAATTGGAATGAATTTGATGAAACATGATCAAGAGACATATGTTAGAGCTAGAAATGCTGCGATTATCGGTTTGGTGATTCAGTTTGTTTTGAGTGTGGGTGTTGCGATTTTGGGATTGTGGACGCGTAGCCCGGCGCTTACGAGTGTGGGGTGGTATTTGTTTGGTGGTTTGCCGGTGTGGTTTGTTTTGATTTTGATTTATAATCAGCATCGTTTGGAGCGTGTGGAGGCGTTGGAGAAGGAGCGTTTGGGGGATGTGGGTGGGGACTCGGCGCTTTTTGGTGGTGGGGCTGATGATTTGGATTTGGCGCGCCGTCGCTTGGCGGGGCTTTATAAATGGGGTTTAAATGGGGTTTCTATTTTTGTGAGTGTGTTTTTGTTGGGTGTGGGGAGTTGGTTATTGGTTAAGTATTTAGATTTGTTTTCCGAGATTTTGGAGGGGGAGACGGAGAAGGGTGTGACTTGGGGGCGTTTGATTGCTAATGGTTTGAGCCGTGATGGTGTTGAGTCTGTGTGGGAGTGGTTGTCGGTTGTTTTTGGTATTACGTTGGTGAGTTTTGTGGGTTCGCGTTATCACGCTGGGATGACGAAGGTGAGTGCTTGGGGTTTGTTGCGTGGTGGTGCGAGTTATTTGATGGGTGTGACGGTGATGATGGGGTTGGTTTGTTTGGGTGGTTTGGGTGTTGTTTTTGGTGAGTCTGGGCTGATGGGTGTTTTGGGTTTGGTGATTCCGGGTTTGATGATTTTGCTGGGTTTGGAGATGGGGTTGGTTCATTTTTTGAGTGTTTATCGTCCTCGTAAGGAGGGGGAATTTTCTAGGCCTGGTTTTGATAGTCGTTTGTTGGGTTGGTTGACGAGTCCTGAATCCTTGAGTGATGTTGTTCATCGGACGATCAATTATCAGTTTGGGGTTGAGGTTTCGCGTAGTTGGTTTTTTCGTGTTTTGGGCCGTGCGATTTTGCCTTTGATGTTGTTTATGGGTTTTGTGCTGATGTTGAGTACGTGTTGGGTAAGTGTTGAGAAGCATGAGCAGGCCTTGATTTTGGAGTATGGTGGTTTGACGGCTTATGAGGGTGATAATTATGTTTATCCTGCGGGTGTTCATTTTAAGTTGCCTTGGCCTTTGGGCGTTGCTTATAAGTATGATACGGGTCGTGTTCAGATTGTGAATGTGCGTACTTCTGAGGGTGATTTGGATCGTGGTTTGGAGTCTAAGCCGATTTTGTGGAATGTTGCTCATGGTGGGGGGATGGAGCGTTATTTTATTACGGGGCCTGCGCGGGTTGAGGGTGGTTCTAAGTCTAAGTTTAATTTTGCATTGGTGGGGGGTCGGGTGGAGGTGCAGTATAAGGTTGATGATTTGGTGAAGTATGTGGGTGTTGCGCGTAGTGATTATGCGCGTAAGCTGTTGATTGGTGATTTGTGTGAGCGTGAGGTGACGCATTATTTTATGTCTAAGGATATTGATATGTTGTTGGGTGTGGGTCAGGGTCGGGCGGGTGATGATTTGAAGTTATTGATTCAGGATGAATTTGATCGTTTGGGTTTGGGTGTGCGTGTTTTGTTTGTGGGTTTGACGGGGGTGCATCCGCCTATGGATGATGATGTTGCTAAGACTTATTTGAAGCAGAATAGTTCTCGTTATGAGGCTGCATCGGAGCTTGAGAAGGCTAAGCAATATGCTTCTGCGAAGTTGTCTGCGGTGTCGGGTAATGAGGTTCATGGGATGGCTACTGCGGATGCGATTTTGGAGCTTGAGAAGATGATGTTACGTCGGGGCAAGGGTGAGGGTGGGGAGGCATTGCATCGTGCGATTGGGTTGAAGGAGGTTGAGATCGAGAAGATGTTAACCGGTGAGTTGTGTCGGGTTAAGAGTATGATTGGTGCGGCGCGTACTGATCGTTGGGTGTTTCCGATTGATGAGACGATTAAGCTTGAGCGTTTGGTTGCGGAGAAGCCTTTGTATGATGCGGCGCCGATGTACTTTCGTGAGATGGCTAAGTTTCGTGCTTTGATGAGAGTGTTTAAGAGTCCTCGTTCGAAATTGATTGGGGATTTTGCGGATGTGACTTATCGTTTGGATGAGAAGGATGTGGGGGGTGGTGTGGGTATTGGGAGTGAGTTGTCGGAATGATTTTTGATGGGTGTGTGTGGGCTTGTTTTTGAATTAGATTGGGATTTTGATCGTGATATGATCGGTCGTATTGATGGAGTATTGGGCATGAAGAAGAATGGTTTGTTTGTGTTTATTGGCTTGTTGGTTTTGGTTTGCTTGGGCGCTTATATGTGCTGTTTTACGGTTGATTATAATCAGATTGCTGTGGTTAAGACTTTTAATCATGCGGATGATTCTGATGTTAAGCGTGAGGCGGGTATTTATTTTAAGTGGCCTAGGCCGTTTCAGACGGTTGAGTTTGTGAGTTCTTCGCTTTATGTTTTGGATGCGCCGTTGCAGAATCAGAAGTTGAGGGATGAGAATCTTTTGATTTTGAAGTGTTATGTGAATTGGAAGATTACGGATCCGATTTTGTTTTCTACTGCGGTGACTGATGAGGCTCATGCTAGTGAGCGTTTGCGTACGCATGTTGCCAAGGCTGTGAGTAATACGGTGGGTCAGCGTGTGATTACTGAATTTTTTGGTGAGCAAGGCAAGCAGCCTGAGATTGAGTTGGAGGCGTTGAAGCAGTTGCAGAGTATTGTTTCTGAGCAGGGTTATGGGATTGAGGTTGTGCATTTGGGTTTTCGTCGGATTGAGCTTCATGCGAGTGTGACGGGGGAGGTTTTTAAGTCGATGAAGCTTAAGAGCGAGACGATTGCTAAGCGTGTGAAGGTTAAGGGTCTTGCTGATGCGGAGGCGCTGAAGACGCATGCGGATAATGCGGTGAAGCGTGTGCTTGCTTTTGCTAAGCGCCGGGCGGAGTCTATTCGTTCTAAGGGGCGTCGGGAGAAGGCTGAGAAATTGAAGGAATTTAAGAAGAATCCCGAGCTTGCATTATTTTTAGAGAAGATGGAAACATTGGAGGCGGCGTTGGACACTGCGGTGCCTGGGATTAGTGTGGTGCTGCCGATTAACAGGATTATTGGCAAGGAGGGTTTGGGCGGTGGTGTGATGGGTGGTAAGGGCGGTAAGTCTTTGGGAGGCGATTAGTTTTTGTGTTTTGTGTTTTTAGGTTTTTAGGTTTTGTTAATTTTTTGTTTCCCTTGTTAGGCGAGATATATCGATGAGCGATAAAAAGTTTAATATTTTTGAGCATCACCATGATCATGGTGGTTGTGATTGTGATGATGGTGTTGATGAGGTGCTTGACCCGGCGGCGCAGTCTATGGCTGATGCGTTGCGGGTTAGTTTTGGGTTGTTGAAGATTGTGATGGTTGTGGTTGTGATTGGTTATTTCTTTAGCGGTATTTATACGGTTAAGGATGGTCATGTTGCGGTGCGTCTTCGTTTTGGTCATCGTGTGGGTAGTCCGGTGACGGGTGCGTTGAGTTCGGGTTTGAATTTTGCGTTGCCTTATCCTTTTGAGAAGGTGTTGACGATTCCTAACACGCCTCAGGAGCTGCGTTTGGATTCATCTTTTTGGTATGACATGAAGGATTATCGTTCTGCTGATGGTAAGGATCGTGCGCATGATACGCTTGCGGGTCTTCCGGAGTTGGATCCTTTGCATGATCATTCGGTATTGACTTCTGATATGAATTTGATGCATTTAAAGTGTCATGTGAGTTATCAGATTGGTGGTACGACGGATCGCGTTGATGTTGTGATGTTGAATCAGTATTTGAAGAACGTGAAGGATTTGTCTAGTGCGCGGCGTATGGTTGGTGATGCTGTGGAGCAGGCGATTGTGCATCAGGCCAGCCGCGTGAGTGCATCTGAGCTGAAGGGTGTTTCGATGGGTATTCAGCAGCGTATTTTGGATGATGCCCAGGCTATTTTGGATAAGAACGAGGTGGGAATTGGTATTGGTTCGGTGACGTTGACGGAGGTTGTTTATCCGATTTTTGTGAATTTGGATTTTCAGAAATCGACGCAGGTTCATGCGGAGATTGCGCAGTTGATTGAGAAGGCGCGGGAGTATCGTAACGAAAAATTGATTGGTGTTGCGGGCGTGGGCTGGGAGGCGTTGTTGGATTTGCTGGATGCTTATGATGTTGCTGATGCGAAGTCTGATGCTAAGGGGCTGGCGGTGTTGGATGCGAAGTTGGACGAGGTGTTTGCGACGCGTAAGATTCGTAATGAGGGGGGTGAGGAATTTGAGATTCAGGGGCTTGTGCATAAGATGATGGTGGAGGCTGAGGCTGACCGTAGTTTGCAGTTGCAGGATGCGCATCGTCGTTTGGATCAATTTAAGAGTTTGCTTAAGGAGTATGATGCATCGCCGGAGTTGTATGCTAAGATGATGACGGAGTCGATGCTTCGCAAGATTTTGGGGCATCCTCGTTTAGAGAAGACTTATTTGCCCGATGCTCGTTTGTATATTGAGTATAGTCGGGACAGTGCGTTTCGTAAGAAGTTAGGTGCGGACAAAGCCAAGGCTGATGCAGAGGCTTATCGGGAATAATTTAGTGGTGGTGTGGTGGTGATAAGGAGAGGTAGAGATGGTAAGGACAGAGCGTGTGGCTGGTGTGGGTGTTGGTGTTGTTGATCGTGACGAGGTTGTGATTCGTTGTGCTGGCTTGGTGAAGGTTTTTAAAGATTTTTGGATGCGGGACAAGGTCAAGGCTGTGAACGGTATTGATCTGGAGATTCGTCGGGGTGAGATTTTTGGATTGTTGGGGCCTAATGGTTCGGGCAAGTCAACGACGATTAAGATGTTGTTGGGTTTGTTGCGTCCGAGTGGTGGTAAGATTTCTATTTATGGTCATGTTCCTAGTGATGTGGGGGTTAAGGGTCGTATTGGTTATTTGCCTGAGGAATCTTTTTTGTATCGTTTTTTGAATGCTCGTGAGACGCTTGATTATTATGGCCGTCTTTTTAATTTGAGTGCATCGGAGCGTGCGAGTCGTATTGATATGTTGCTTGAGATGGTGGGTTTGAGCCATATGCAGCGTCGGCCTGTGGGTGAGTATTCTAAGGGTATGCAGCGGCGTATTGGTTTGGCTCAGGCGTTGATTAATGATCCGGATTTGTTGATTTTGGATGAGCCTACGACGGGTTTGGATCCGATTGGGACGCGTCAGATTAAGGATGTGATTTTGTCTTTGCGGGATCGTGGTAAGACGGTTTTGCTTTGCTCTCATTTGTTGAGCGATGTTGAGGATGTTGTCGATCGTGTTGCGATTATGTATGGGGGTCATGTTTGTGAGTATGGGGAGATCGATGAGTTGTTGCGTGGTGCTGATGGTGTGAGCCGAATTAGTTTGGAGCAGAAATTTTTGGAGATGGTTGAGCGGGAGCGGTCTAAGGGTACGGCGACGAGTGGTGCGGGTTCGGGTGGTCGTTTGGCGGGATTTTTGGGTGATGGTGAGTTGACGCCGCTGGAGAGCGCTAAGCGTGATGCGAGCCAAGTGATTGCGAATTTGGTGGATGTTGGTCGGGCTGATGTTGTGGAGGATGAGGCTGAAGCTGAGGTTCAAGAGGTTGAGAGTGATGGGGTTGATCAATCGTTGTTGGCGGGTTTGGTGGATGGGGCTGCGGGTGATCATGGCGATGAGGATGGGGCGGTTGAGGTGGAAGATATTGTTGTGGAAGATGCGGGCGGTGTTATTGATTCGGATGTTTTGGATGGGCTGATGGTGGAGGATGGTGAGGGGGAAGTTGGGGCTGATGGTGAGGCTGAAACTGAGGAAGCTGAAATTTCTGAATTTACGATTGGTGGTGTTGAGGAAGTTGAGGAGGTGGATGTTGTTGCAAGTGATGGGGGGGTTGCAGAGGTAGAGATTGAAGTTGATGTTGCAGGTGAAGGGGTTGAATCTGCTGAAATTGATGAAGTGGTTGATGTGGTTGAGGAGCCCGGGGTGAAGGGTGGTGACGACGGGGTGGCTGAAGAGGGTGGCGTGTTTTCGATGTTTGAGCAGGCGATGGAGGAAGTGCCCGAGTATGAGGGTGATGAATCTTTTTCGGCGGAGGATTTGAAGGATCATTCGGAAGTGCTGAAGCCTAGTTTGCGGGGTGATTTGGATGGTGATGAAGAGGAGGCGCCTGACCAGTCTTTTATTGATGCGTTGACGGATCGGGATGATGATGTTGATAAAGAGAAGGAAGCGGGTGAGCTTGATGGCTAGTGATTTTGATAGGACGGGTTTGCGTTATAAGCGTTTTTGGATTTGGCTGAGTGTTTTGTTGGGTGTTTTGGGTACGGGTTTGTGTGTGGGTTTGTTTTTGATTGGTGGTGGGAATGAGGGGCTGCCTATGATTGGTGGTGAGCGGGTGAGTGTTTTTGCGTATTGGCTGAGTTTGTATACGGGTCAATCTAAGGCTTTGCTTAAGGGTGTTCCAGGTGAGGTTTTGACGGGTTATTGGGTGATGGTGGTTGCTCATTGGTTGGGTGGTTTTTGGACGTTGTTTTATTTATGGGGTTTTCGAGATAGGCGTTGGGGTTATTGGTTGTTGGTGTTGATTTTGTCGGGTTTGTGCGTGCGTTTTTTGGGCGGTGCGTTTGTTTATTGGGGTTTTGACATGGTGGGTTTTGTGTTGATGGGATTTTGGTTTTTGTTTTGTGTTTTTGTTTTGGGTTTGTGGTTGATTCAGGTTTTGTTATTTGGCAGCCACGAGATTGTGGGCGTTGCGCGTTGTGTGGTGATGGAGGCGACGCGTATGCGTGTGGGTGTGTTGTTTGTTTTGGGTTTGTTTATTTTCTTGCCGTTGCTTGGTTATAGTGTGGGTAGCGAGCCTCGGTTGACTTATCGGGTTCAGAGTTTTCTTTATGGTTCGATGTTGGTGAGTGGTTTGATGTTGTGCTTGATGAGTGTTTTTGTTTCTTGTCAGACTGTTTGTGATGATCTTTATGACAAGCAGATTTTTTTGACGCTTTCTAAGCCTGTGTCTCGTTTTGATTATTTGTTTGGCAAGTGGGTGGGTCTTTGTTTGTTGAATGGTTTGTTGGTTTTGATTGCTTGTGGTGGTACTTATGTGATGGTGGGTTCGTTGGTGGGTCCTGCGCGTGAGACTGCGGTTGATTATGATGATTATTTAAATGTGACGCGTAAGATTTTGACGGCTCGTGTTGAGGTGGTGCCTTATAAGAAGGATCAGGATCGGGCTAGTTTTGATAAGGAGCTTCGGATTCGTGGGAATCAGTTGGCGGAGCAGGAGTATGGTAAGGGTAGCGTTGCTGATGCGGAGATTTTGTCTCGGATTTCGGCGATGATGGCTAATGAGATGTTGATTGTGAAGGCATCAGATTTTCGTGATTTTTATTTTCATGACGTGAGTGATGCTGATAGTGAGGGTGAATTTTTGGAATTGAATTTGAAGCCTTTGGATAGTTTGGGGCGGGACGAGGTGAGGCTGGGTGTTGAGGTTAATGGTGAGGTTGTGGGTGCTAGTCGTTTGTATAAGACTGATATTGTTCAGAGCGTGATGATTCCTGTGAGCTTGGTGGGTGCTGATGGTGATTTGCGTGTGCGTATTCATAATTTTTCTAAGAAGATTGATGGTGATGGTGGTTCTATTCGTTTTGAGCCTGGGGTTGGTTTGACTTTGTATCGTAAGGTTGGTGATTTTGGTCCTAATCTTTTTCGTGGTTTTGTGATTTTGTGGTTTGAGCTGATTTTTCTGTCTATTTTGGGATTGAGTCTTGGCGGTGCGATGAGCTTTCCGGTTGCTTGTTTGTGCGGCTTGTTTGTTTTGTGTGTTGCGTTTACGAGTAATTATTTGATAGGGATTTTGGGTATTAGTAATGGCTTACGTGTGGGTGAGTTTTGGGGTTATGCGATGAAGCATTTTGGGGAGGGTCATTGGTGGGATGGTTTTGTGAGGCTGACTCAGATTTTGGGTGGTTTGGTTGTTTTTGTGATGCCTCAGTTTGGTAAGTATGATGCGGTGGAGGGTTTGTCTCGAGGTCATTTGGTGAGTGGTGGTGATGTTTTGGAGGCTGGTGTGATGATGGTTTTGGTTTGGTCGTTGTTGGTTGGTTTTTGTGGTTGGTTGATTTTTCGATCGAGAGAGCTTGCTCGTATTGTTTATTAGTTTTTTTGGTTTGAGGTTTGAGGTCAGGTGTTTGGAAATATGATGAGTCGATCCCGCGCAGTACAATTGATCAGTTTAGTTTTGGCCTTTTTTTTATTGTTGGGTGCGTCTTTTTTGTCTGCAGGTATAGACCGGATGCGTGTGGATATGGATTTGGTTGGTGATGTGGGTGGGGCGGATGATTTGCCTATTACGTATCGTATGTTGAATGTGATGGGTGGTCCTTTGCAGGCTTTTATTGTTTCTTCGTTGTCTGCTAATGCGGAGAAGTCTAAGGAGGAGGGTCAGTTTTTTTTAGCTAATCAGCAGTACTTATGGATTACGGCATTGCAGCCTCGCTTTGCTCGTGTGTGGACGAATTTGTCTTGGAATATGGCTTATAATATTTCAGTTGCGACGCATTCTGCTAGTGAGCGTTGGGAGTGGGTGAACAAGGGTTTGGCATTACTCCGCGATAAGGGTTTGGTTTATAATCCTCATTCTGTGGAGTTGTATCGTGAGCTTGTGCGTATTTATAATCATAAAATTGGTGGTATTAGTGATGATGCTCACCATTATTATAAGGCTCGTGTTGCGCTGGAGTGGCAGGGTTTGATGGGTATTGTTAGGCCTGGATCGGATTATGATGCTGCGATTGATTGGATGAAGCATTTTAAGGATATGCATGAGGCTTATGGTGCTGATACGGAGAAGTTGGTGGGATCTGATGAGGTGGTGAAGGGGTTGCATGATCGGTTGGTTGAAGCGGGTTATGGTTTTAGGCGGATTGAAGATATTGAGCGTTTGGTGACTGAGTACGGAAATCTTTGCATGGTCAATGGTATTTATGATCATCAGTTTTGGTTTAGTCGGGGTGATGATAAGTTGATGGCATTTCCGATTATTAAGCTTAAGGCGGGGGGTGATCGGTTGCGTTATTACCCGGGGATTTTGGGTGAGATTGTGGGTGATTTTGCTTATCGTGAGGGTGCGCTGGACAAGTTGTTTACGCATTTGCGTTGCCGTGTGCTTGTTGAGGTTAAGCATATGGATATTGCTTATATGTGGTGTTTGATGGCGCGTATTAAGGATGGGGGTCTGGAGTATGGTCCTTTGGATTGGCGTTCCTCTGCGACTCATGGTTTTTACTGGGCTAGTAAGGGCGTTGATGCGGGGTTGGCGCTGGGGCATCAAGGTGTTTATGATTTGCAGAATGTTTATCGTGATAAAATTCATGCGATGCAGTCGGTGCGTAATCAGGGGCGTTTGTTTTTTGATCCTGCGCGTTTGGATTCGATGATTACTTTGCCGATGATTGAGGCGATTGCGGGTTATGATCGTATTTTTGAGCGTGGTCGTAAATTGATTGCGCGGGGTATTATTAAGAGTTCCTCTGATAAGACTTATATGGAGGGGCATGAAAATTATTTGGCGCGTTCTTCTGTGATTTTGTATATGTGGGGGGAGAAGGAGGAATCGGAAAAATATTTTTTACGTGCCAAGGCTAAGTATGGTGCGAAGGAGGATGTTGCGGGTTTTACGGGTTATAAGCGTTACAATGTATCGCATGTGGAATTTGTCAAGCGTGAGCGTTTGGAGACTTGGGAGAGTTTGGATAATACGATTGGTGATATTGCGGGCTTGTTGTTTATGGGCAATGTGCGATTGATGCATGATTTGAATCAGGAAGCTTATTTGGCTAAGCGTAAGAGTGCGTTGTTTTTGTATAAGATTTATATGTCTAGGCAGGGTGGTGTTGTGGAGATGGGGACGCGCCGTCGAATGGGTTTGCCGCCGTTTCATATTTTAGAGGCTAATGCTTTTATTCGTTATTTTACGCAGAATCAGTCTAATCATATTGGGCGATATAATGCTTGGCGTTTGACGAGTGATGGTGTGCGTTTGAATTCTTTTAAGGTGTTGCAGCCGATGATGCGTTATACAGCGATGCGTTTGAATGCGAAGGTTGAGGTTTTGTTTCCTAAGCCTCGTGGTTATGATGCATATGCTAAGGCGTTGGAGGCTAAGAGTAAGGCAATTTTGAATCGGGACAAGGGGATTAAGCGGAAGTAAAATTTTTGATGTGGGTTGTTCAATGGTGGGCGAATTGTTTATACTATGGGCATGAAAGATCAGACGATATTAGTGACAGGTGCGGCAGGTTTTATAGGTTCGAGCTTGACGGATTATTTGTTGAGGCAGGGCGCGCGGGTGGTGGGGGTTGATAATTTTTGCGATTTTTATGATGAGTCTTTGAAGCGCGATCATATTTCGGGGGCGATGGGTGATGCTAATTTTTCATTGGTTGAGGTTGATATTCGTGATCGCGAGGGGGTTTTGGATATTTTTCGTAGTTATGAGCCTGATGTTGTGATTCATTTGGCGGCGATGGCGGGTGTTCGGCCTAGCATTGAGAATCCGAGTTATTATACGAGTGTGAATTTGTGCGGGACGGTTAATTTGTTGGATGGTGCTGTGGGTGTGGGTTGTGAAAAATTTATTTTTGCATCATCTTCTTCTGTTTATGGTAATAATGAGAAGGTGCCGTTTGCTGAGAGTGATGTTGTGGACCATCCAATTAGCCCTTATGCGGCGACGAAAAAATCTGGCGAGTTGATTTGCCATAGTTATGCGCATTTGCATCCTTTGTCGGTTGCTTGCTTGCGATTTTTCACTGTTTTTGGTCCTCGTCAGCGGCCCGATTTGGCGATCGGTAAATTTTTGCGATTGATTGGTCGTGGAGAGGAAATCACGATGTTTGGGGATGGGTCGAGCAGTCGCGATTATACTTATATTGATGATATTGTGGGGGGGATTGTGGGTGCGATGGATTACGTTTCGGGTTATGAGATTTTTAATTTGGGTGGTAGTTCGCCGGTGAGTTTGCGTGAGATGATTGATGCGATTGAGTTGACGGTGGGGAAGAAGGCTAAGATTCGCGAGTTGCCGATGCAGGCGGGTGATGTGAATCGTACTTGGGCGGATGTGAGTTATAGCGCGTCTTGTTTTGGCTATGCGCCGAGGACGAGTTTGTTGGATGGGATGGCTAAGCAGTGGGCGTGGATGAATCGTTAGTTTTTTTTATTGGAGTATTGCAGTGGGTTTACGAGATCTTGAGATTGCACATGATCATTTTTTGATTCCGGAGGATGTGCAGATTTTTATTAACGATGCGCATGGGCGTATTGAGGATTTTTTGAATCACAATCCGACGGTTCCGGGTTTTGTGCCTAGTGATTTTGGCCGAGTTTATGCGGCGTTGGTTTCTGTTTTGGAAGGGGGGATGTTGACGGGTTTACGTTTTTGTGAGTGGGGCAGTGGTTTTGGTGCGGTGTCGGGTTTGGCGAGTATGTTGGGTTTTGATGTTTGCGGGATTGAGATTGAGCCTGAGTTGGTTGATTACGCGGAGTCTTTGGCGGGTGATTATGATCTGTGTGTGGAGTATGTGCGTGGGAGTTTTATTCCGGAGGGGTGTAATGATTTGGCTGATGATTTGGGTGACATTTGCTGGTTGATTACGGATGTAGCGAGCGCTTATGAGGAGTTGGGTTTGGATGTTGATGATTTTGATATTATTTTTGCATATCCTTGGCCTGGGGAGGAGCATGTGGTGGAGCGTATTTTTGAAGCGACGGCTGCGACGGGTGCAATTTTGGTGACGTATCGTGGGATGGAAGATTTGAAGTTTCATCGTAAGGTGTAGCAGTGGTGGTTCTTTGGGTTAGGTTGGTGGGGCACTTGGTGTTTTTTCAATTTTCGATTTTTCAACTTTTATAATTTTTGTATTCTGCTGACCGCGCGGTAAATGCCTGCGATTTGTTGGCGGTTGTATGTGTGTGGGGGAAATTGTGGGTTGAGTGGTTGTAGTCTGATTTTTTGTTTTTTTGTATCATCGCCTTCGAAGTAGACCCGTTTGAAAGTTGTTTCATGGTCAGGTTTAATTCTTACAAAGCAGTCGGAGCCGTTTTGGACGGTTGCCAGGGGGGAGAATACGATGATGTCATTTTCTTGGTATTTTGGCGCCATGGAATCTCCGATGACTTTGCATGCAAAGGCATCGGGGTCGGAGATGTCGGGGCAGTGGATGTATTGGTCGGCGAATCCTGGGGGGTATCCTTTGTCTGTAAATTCGGTGGGGTAGCCCGCGGCGACGTGATTGATGAGAGGTATTTGTTGTGGGGGTGTTGTGGTTTGTATGGGTTGTATATCTTGGGTGTTGTTGAGTATTTGGTTGATGTGTTTTTTGAGTTGACCGGATTTGTAGAGTTGATCGAGGGATTTAATTTTTATTTTTTTGTTTTCTGCGGTGTTGTGGATCCATCGGGCGAGCTGTTGTCCTTTGGATGCGATGTCGGAGACTTTGTTAAATTCTTTTTTAACCTGCTCGGGTGTTTTTTCCCAGGAGGCTTGGTGGGTGAGTTTGCCTTGTGGAAACTCGAGGGCTTTTTCTAGCTTGACGAGTAATTTTTTGGAAGGCGGATTATTTACTTTTTTATTTTCGATCATGGATAGGTAGCTTTTGGCGACGCCTATTTGGCTTGCCAATGCTGTGAGGCTGATGTTTAGGGTTTCTCTGCGTGATTTGATGATGTTGCTAAGGTCGGTCATGGGGCTCTCCTGAGGCAAGGATCGGTGAAGTACTGGGGTAAGGTAAGTAAAAACACATTAAATACGGCTAATCGTTCAAAAAGTATTGAACTTTCTGATTGGTTTGTTATATTATACCCGAACATAAGCCGTACTTTTATGAGTGTTGCTGTTTTTTGAATTTTAATTGAATTGGAGTTTTGTGATGCGGAATGCTAAAACGGTGATGATGGGTGATGTTTCGGGATTTGAAGGGCGTCATCAATTTAAGAAATTGGGGATGCGTGAGGCTTACGATCGGTTGGAGCGTGCTTATGATTATATTTTGCCTTGCGATCGTTATTTGCTGGAGCAGTATTTTGTTCACAGGACGAGTTTGTCGCGCATTGCCGAGTCGATGCGTCATTGCCCGAAGACGATTCGTCGGCGGCTGAAGAAGTTGATTGTTCGTATTCATTCTGCGGAGTTTGATTATTTGGTTTTGTATGGCCCGACGCTTTCTCGGGATGTTTACCGGGTGGGTGATTGCATTTTTCTGAAGGGTTACAGTTTTTCTCAAACGCGTAAATTAACGGGTTTGAGTTTACATCATATCCGCAGTTATTTGTTGGAGATTACGCAGAGCGTTGGGCTTTAATTTTTTTTGTTCTGGTTTTTTGTGATTGGATTTTGATATGATTGCGTGTTTGGAGTTGTCTGATCGTGGGGGGTTGGGGTATGACTTTAAGATTGGCTTGGAGCGTTGGTATGCTGCTTGTTCTGGGGTGAGTGCTGGGGCTTGTGAGGTTGGGCGACTGTTTGGTTTGGGGATTGATGGTGGTGATCGGGTTTGTGTGGTGAAGCCAACGCCGCTGTATTTGCGTGGTGGTGATTTGGTTTTTGTGACGGGGCCTAGTGGTGGTGGTAAGTCTACGATTTTGGATTTGCTACGTGCTTATGCTGTAGATTGTGATGAGATTTTTTTGGTGGAGCTGGGCGCTTTGCAGGCTGAGGGTGGCTGTGCGTTGGTGGATTGTTTTGATGATCGGTTTGCGTTAAAAGAGGTGATCGGTTTGTTATCTTTGGTGGGTTTGGCGGATGCTTTTTTATTGTTGCGCGGTGTTGATCAGTTATCTGTGGGGCAGCGTTTTCGTTTTGATTTAGCTTATGCGATGAGTGTGGCGATGAGGCTATCAATGGATGGGGGGGAGGATGTTTCTATTTTGATTATTGCCGATGAGTTTTGCTCGGCGTTGGATCGTGTGACGGCTTGTGTTGTTTCTCGTAATTTGCGTAGGCTGATGGCGTGGTGTGGTTTTAAAAATATTATTTTTGTAGCGGCGACTGGGCATGATGATTTGTATGAGCATTTGGAGCCCGACGTTTTGATTGACAAGGGTTTGGGTTGTGATTTGGATATCCTTTATCGGGATTGATTTTTTTATATTTTTTTTAGTGGAAGGCGACCAATGGATTGTTTGATCAGGACGCGGGGTATGTCTTTGGATTATCAGATTGAGCGCGGTGTGATTTCTGATTATAAGTTGCTTGCGGATTTTCATTACCGGTCGGATCGGCCGGCTAATTTTGTGAAGATTTATACGGCGATTGGTTGCGAGGGTTATGGTGCTGGATTTAGGCATCGTGGTTCTCGCCGTGTGATTGGTGTTTTGGTTGAGTCGATGCCGACGCGTTTTTGTAAGATGCGTGATGTTGCGTTGGGGGGGCGTTATTCGGGATTGGGCTGTGGCGCGGAGCGCATGATGCTGTTGAATCGTGAGATGCGGGTGTTTAGCAGGGTGATTGTTGATCCTTGTTGGCGGGGGTTGGGTGTGGCTAGTGCGTTGGTTCGTCATGGTCTTGCACACGCGGATACGCTATATACAGAGGCTACGGCGATGATGGGGCATGTGAGTTTTTTGAGCGCGGGGGGATGCGTGGTTATGTGCGTCAGGCTCATGTGTATGATGCGCGCATGGCGGGGGTGTTTGAGTCTGTGGGGATTGGGCTGAACGGCTTGTGTTTTGAGGTTGCTTGCGCTGATCGTATTGATGCGTTGGCGGGGTCGGAGAGGCGATGGTTTGCTAAGGAAGCTGACCGCTGGTTACGACAAATTTCTAAAATTCATCGCTTTGAAGATAGTCGGGCTGGGCGTTTGATTTTAGTCAAGACAGCGAACCTGAGGCTTGTTGGTGAGCCGATGTATTATTTGAAGCATAATAAACAGATAGGGAAATGAGATGATGAAGATGCAATCGGAAAAAATTAGTTTGTCTTGCTTGCGCGGGCATGCTCATAATAGTAATGTGATGAGTGGGATGAATTTTAAAAAATTGCGTAAGCATATCGAAGGGTCTGGGATGTATCCGCCTTTGATTGTTCGGCCTATGGGGGAGGGGGATGTTTATGAAATTTTGGACGGGCATCATCGTTTTAAGGTTTTAAAATCATTAGGTTATAAGGAGGCGCGTTGCGAGATTTGGGATGTTGATGAGGCGGGTGGGTTGATTTTGATGGCGACGTTAAATCGCTTAGAGGGTGTGGATGATCCGATTTTGCGCGGGGAGTTGTTACGCGAATTGGGGCGTTTTGTTCCGTGCGAAAAATTGTTGGAGATGTTGCCAGACCCTTCTTCACGTGTGTCGGAGTTGGTGGGTTTGTTGAAACCTGTGGCTGAGATTTGTGAACCTGTGGTCCTTGAGGAGTTGCCTTGCGCTCTTCATTTTTTTCTTTTTCCGAATGAGCTGAGGCTTGTCCGTAAGCGTTTAGGAGAAGAAGGGGGGACGATGGAGGAGGGATTGTTACGTATTTTGGGTATTGATCGTGTGAAAGATTTGAGGAGTTAAGGCAGATGGTTGAATATATTGGGACACGTAAGCAGAAGCTTTTGGTTGAGGATATTTTAAGTGCGAAATATGATGTGGTTTCGTTGGCCAAGCGTCATCAGTTATCGCCTAGGCGTTTGTCTGATTGGATTGGTGAATCGGAAAATCATCGGATCTTACAGGGTTTGTGTGTTTTGGCAGACATCCAGGCGCAGCTGCTTTTGAGTCGTTACCGTTTGGTGGCGGCGGGGCGTTTGATTAAGATGGCAACGCAGGATGATGAAGGGGATTTGGTGCGTAAGTCTTGTGTGGATTTGTTAAAGCTAGATTTGAAGGGAGCGCGTGGCGGGGATGTTGTGGGTGGGCGCGAGGCAGAAATACTGGATGAAGATGTTGCGGGTAAGGCTGAGGGCTTGGCGTCATTGCGGGAGAAATTGTATGAGCGTGAGTGTTTGAAGGGGTGATGCTTTGTGCGGTGGGTTGTCTTTTTGAATTTTTTATTTTTTAAATTTCTGAATGGTGTGATATGGTTAAGTATTCGAGTGGTGAGCTGTTGTGTGGAGATTGGTTGTCGTTGATGCCTAGTAATGCGGAGGAGCTTTATTGTTTTGTCGAGAAGGTTGTGGGGGTGTCTTGCCCGCGGGTGCCTGTGGTGTCGGGGCATGCGAGTCCTTTTGATTATTTGGTTCATGTTTTTTTTTGAGGATGTGGGTGGGGATGTTGTTGTTTGGGCCAATCGTGGCGGGGGTAAAACTTTTATGGGCGCAGTGGCGACGTTGCTTGATTTGATTTTTAAGCCTGGTATTCAGGTGCGTATTTTGGGTGGGAGTTTGGATCAGTCTTCTCGGATGTATCGTTATTTGTTGGAGCTGATGGAGCGCCCTATGTTTAAGCCGATGTTGCTTGGGCGGGCTACACAGAAGCGTATTGAGCTGCGCAATGGTTCGGCGGTTGAGATTTTATCCCAGTCGGAAAAGGCGGTGCGTGGTCAGCGTGTTCACAAGTTGCGCTGCGATGAGGTTGAATTATTTGACGAAGCGGTTTGGGGCGCGGCGCAGTTGGTCACGCGTTCGGGTTATTGTGGTGAGACTTATGTGCGGGGTTGCGTTGAGGCTTTTAGTACGATGCATCAGCCGTTTGGTTTGATGCATCGTTTGGTCAAGCGCTTTGGGGATCATGGGGGGAGCCGTGATGCGCGCGTGTTGCGCTGGGGGGCGCTGGATGTGATTGCGACTTGTGACGATCGTTATGATTGTGAGGGTTGTTTGCTTTGGGAGGATTGTGGCGGTGTTGCGAAATCGGCGACGGGTTTTATTCCAGTTGAGGATTTGATGGATCAGAAGTTACGCATCAGCGAGCAGATGTGGTCTAGCGAGATGCTTTGCCAAGAACCTCGCAGGGTGGATTGTGTTTACCCGAGTTTTGATTCGCGCGTTGGCGGTCGTCATGTGTGCTGCAAGGATGAGGGGGCATTGCTTGTTGGTGGTAGTGGCGAGTATATGGGTGGGATGGATTTTGGTTTGCGTAGTCCGACGGTCATGCTTTGGGGTGTTTTTTATGCGGGCGAGGATGGCCGATCGCGGGTCCATATTTTTGATGAATTGATCCGAAGCGATCATACATTGGAAAAAATTATTTCGTTAATGCAGGGCAAGGGTAAGGCCGGTGAATGTTTGAGCTGGATCGGTGTGGACCCCGCGGGCAATCAACGGAACGGGCAAACAGGCCTTACCGATATTCAGGTTCTAAAAAAAGCAGGTTATCGTATTCGCTGGAAGCGTTCGTTGATTAGTGAAGGGGTGGAATTTTTACGGCGGTATTTTGATCAAGATTTAATCACGATTGATCCTCGATGCGAGGGCTTAATTAGCGCTTTGGCGAGTTATCATTTTGACCCGAAACGTATTGAGCTGGAGAGCCCGGTGAAGGATGGCGCGGATCATGCTTGTGATGCGTTGCGTTATTTGATTATTAACGCGGGGGGCGTGGGAGGCGGTGTTCGCCAGACGAACTATATGTAGCGTGAATTTGGTTAGAAGGATAAGGGTGTGATTAACTGATTCACTTTTTTTCCCTAGGAGGTTTTGGGATGGGCTGGAAACTATATAGATTCATGCGTGCTTTTGCGGTGGTGTTTTTTTGGATTGCGGGTAGATAAACTTTGACGGAAAATGTTTTTCCCCGAGGCACGCCTGGCAAATCATTGAGGTGGCGGATGGGAATATCGCGGAGGAGTTGATGTTTGGGGCTGTAGAGATGGACGATGGCTAAATCTGCGGTGAAGGCTAGATATTGACCGGGCTTGACATCTGTGGGGACGACAAAGGTTTTGGCTTGGACGGTAAATCGTGGATTGCGGATGCCTGTTTTTTGATTTGCATCGATGCGTAAGACACATTGAAATGCTTGGCGTTCGCGGCCTGAGGCATCTGGTCCGGGGAAGAAAACTTTGATGCTTGCTTCTTGATCGCTGGACAGGAGAATGTCATCGGAGAGAGCTGCGGACGTGGCCACGAGGGGGCAGTGCAACCAATTGAGATCAATTGATTTGGATTCAATGGTGCATCTGTTGGCGCGGGTCAGTGTCACGGACGATGGGGGGAGTATTTTTACGCCTTTTTGTCGCCAGCGTTTTTGTAATGTGATTTTAAAAGTGCCGTTGTTTTTTTCTTTGATGTGATAGATGCAATCGACTTGCCTCAGCTTCATTTTTTGTTGGGGGGTGAGTGCGCCCGAGATTCTTGCTTTTTCCCAGAGGGCTACGATGCGGAGTATTTCTTTTTTTTCTCGATTACGATTAAATTTTTTGACATTAAGCGATAGTTCTAATCCCGAGTCCCAGCCGGCGGCTAAACCACAGAGCCAATTCATATCTTCTGCGGTGGCGATGGCGGGATAATGCTGGCCCATTTTATGTGGCATGAGTGCGCGGCTGAGTTGGTCTTGCCTGCGTAGGCGGTAATCTAGCATTGATCCTCGGAAGCCTTTGTGTAGATCAAATTCGCCCCAGCTGATATAGCTGATGATATGCCATGTGTAATTTGTGATGCGGCTGCCGGTGACTAGGAGTTCTCTGCCGACGTTTGCATCGTAAACGATTTTTGCGGTTTGGTTCATGGCGTATGCGCCGTGTCCTGTGTGCAGTGCGCTTTCATGGCCATCAAAAGTCGTTTTTGTAAATCCGTTGTCATGGGTTACGCGCCCGATATTTGCTGCGATTTGTTGGCTTAGGGCGAGGGTTCCGGGGTAGATGTGTTTGGTTCCTTCTACGCAGATTTTAACGGGTGCCTTGCTGCTATGATGTTTTTTAAGGGTGCGATGGTAGCCTCGTTTGCAGTTTTTTAATACGATTTTTTGCTGATTAAATTCGATGCTTTGGGCGAGTATAAATTCGTCATCGATCCAGAATAAGATATATGGCTGCCCCTTTTTTTTGCGACGGCTTAGCGATTTGAGTAGTTGCACTAATTTTTTTGATTTTTTAATGGTGATGCTATTTGTTTGGGCATCAAATTTTTCTGACACAACGGTTTGCACATCGTATGTTTTAATACCCGGGTGAGGAATGGGGGAGATGAAAGGCTCTGCTAGTGTGCCCGATTTTGTAAAATTGGTAAGGGTGTACATCGTTAGCCCGATGCCTTTTTTTTGGCCCCGCTTGATTGCGTTACGGAGTTGAATTTTTCCACCGGGGTAAAGTTTTGGGTCGATATCAAAATGTCCCCAGTTTCCAAACATCCGGTGGAACCCGCAGATTTCACCGCCTCCAAATTGTGAAGCGATGTCAAAATATTGATCTATGTTTTTGGCGTTGAAGCCGCGCCATATGCCTGGCCTGAGCATTTTTTTCGATCTTTTGGACCATACGCCTTTGTATTTTGGGTAGGGCAATTTTTCAGCGATCACGATTTTTTCGATCAGGTCTAATTCGCGGCCTTTGGGGGTGCTATATAGTGCCACGGCTGATCCGATGGTGGTTAGGCCGGGGACTGGGATTGATGTTTTCATTAAGCCATGTGATCTTTTTCGCGTGTGATCTTGGGAGACTAATTGCAGATAAGAGCCGCCGTCTTTCCAAGGGAGCCAAAATGCGGCTTCTGTGTAAGGTACTTTTAAGCCATCGGTATTCGGTTCGAGGCTCATCATGCCTAGGGTGGCATCGGGCGATCTGACGATACCGAAGAAGGCGCCTACGGATCCTTGGCAGCTTGTGTTGATGGGGCCCCAGCTGAGGGTGTCAATTTGTTTTAGATTTGTCGCGGCGACCATTTCGATTCGAAACCAGTTTTTTTTGGGTGTGATGGCGATGGTCGCGGTTATTTTTTGGGGATAGTTCAGGCGGAAATAGGTTGTGCCTTTTGCAAATTTTATTTTTTTGCAATGGGTTGGGATGAGAAATTTTTTGCTGTGATAAGATTTGATTTTGATCAGATAGGTGGGGAGCGTGGGGTGGATATAATTTTTGGTTTTGCTGCGGTTTTCGGTTAATTGTGAGACTTGGCCTTGGCTGTTGAGGGTGAGGGAGAGATGCCCGGCGCGGAGGGTGATTTTTTCAGCGTGGGCGGGGAGGGCTTGGAATAAAAACAAGGCCAAGGCGATGAAGGCCAAGGGGGTTTGCTTGATAAGCTTTTTCAACATGGCTATCTCTTTTGCATAAAAAATGGAATGATTTGGCCCTAGCTCATTAGCGGGGCAGCCAAATCAATCACGTATTACGGGAATTGACTGTTATGGCCTTCTTTATTATGCATTGAAGAGATTTAAAACGCGTGCTGAATTTGATCTGTATGTAAGTGTGGCTATTATGGGTGTGATTAGAGGGGCATTTTGTGTAGGTGATAGATTTGTTTGAGGAAGTCTTTGCCTTGGGTGTTTTGTTGTATTTCTAAGCCGAGGTAGTAGTTGTGTTGTTTGGGGTTGAAGTGGTAGTGTGCGATGCGTGCGTTGAGGGTATAGTTTTGTTTGTTTGGGAGGGTGATGTTTGCTTGTATGCGTGTTGTTTTTGCGAGTATTGTTTCGACGAATATGGGCACAACGACGCCGATGCCGCCTTGGGATGCGTTCTGTATTTCGGCTTGTATGGGATGTTTTGAGATGGGGCTATCGTTTTTCCATGGGGCTTGTTTGTCGTTGGGTTGCGGGGGTTTGGGCGTTATTTTGAGTGGATTGAGGTTTAGGTTTGTGGTTGAGAATCTGAAGGATAGCCTAATTTCTGAGGTTTGGCCTAGCCCTTCGACGTCGAAGGGGGAGCTGATCATGTAGGTATGATCTTGTTGGGTGTGATTGATTTTGCCTAGGACGTTGGCTTGGAATCGTATTTGGTGGTTTGGGTTGCCTGCTGCGACGAGGATGGTTTGGCCTTCTTGCAGAGGTGGATCGGGGGTTTGTTGGGTTTGGATGGTGAAGTTGTCTTGGCTGAGCTGTACGATGTTGCAGGGGAGCATGACATCGTTTTCGGGCCCTAGCCAAAGCTGGAGGTCTTGGTGATTGGTGAGATGGGTTTGGAGTGATTGATAGGCGATTTGTGTGTGGTCTGCTGTTTGGACGATATTCATGAGGACTTCTCCATGGTGTTGCGGGAAGGTTGAAGCGGGGTGTGGCGGGCTTGTCCTTTTCTGCTTTCGGGCAGAATCTGCTGGAATATGAGTTTTCTCTTATGAAAATAGAATTGTTATAGGTCTTTGATTGGGTGTGTGTGGATTGTATCGACGGTGAAGGTGTGTGTGGTTATAATGTTTTGATGAGTCTTTTTACAGGTAAAAATTTGAGTTTGGCCCCGACGGTGGGCGCGGTGATTCGGCGTCGAAATGTCAGTTTGTTGGGCGGTGTGAAGCTGTTGACGGGCTTGGGTTTTGAATTTGTGCAGCTTGATTTGCATTTGTCGGGCATTAGGCCTTGGGAGCTGGACGCTAGGGGGCGCAAGGATTTATTGGGGAAGGTGGGGCGCTGCGGTGCGATGATCAGCGGTTTGGATTATTTTCAGAGCGGGGATGCTTTTTTGTCTAGCGATCGCATTGATCAGACGATGGCGCGTTTGATTGAAGCGATTGGTTTTGCACGTGATTTGGGTGGTGCGGAGCTGAGTATTTGCTTGCCTCTTGAGGGGATGAGTGATGAGATTTCGGGGGTGATTGGCGAGGCTGCGGAGCGGTATGGCACGCGGGTGATCACGCATTATGAGGGAGATATGGCTAGGCATGTGGCGTGGCTCAAGGATTTGGGTTGCGGATTTGTGCGGGGCGGGATGGATGCTGGGGCGTGCATGGGGTTTGGGCAGAAGGCTGATCAAGCGGTGCATTTATACAAGGCGCTGCTGGGAGGTGGGCGACTATCTGACGGTTTTTTAAATACGGGAGGTGGGGCGGGTGGAAGTGATGGCGGGAGTGGTGGTGGTGGTGGTGGTGGGTCGCGGGGTCGTGTTTGTGTGGGTGAGGGTGATCTTGATGTTCGGGGATATCGGATGGGCTTAGAGTTTAGCGATGGTTTTGTGGGGCCTGTGGTTTTGTCTTTGAACGGGCTTGATGACCCTTTGCGGGGCGGAGAGATGGGGCTTAGGCAATGGGCGGCGGCGGGGGCAATTTTTGGCGCGTGATGGCTAGGTTTTAGATCAAATCAAGCTTAGATTTTAAATGATGTGGGGGAAGAAGGGGCCATTGAGTGGGTGTTTTATTTTATAAGCCTAGTACGTTTTTCATGGTGTATCGCCCGGGTTTTTGGGTTGCGAGCCATTTTGCGGCTTTGATTGCGCCATAGGCGAAGACGTCGCGATTGGATGCGATATGTGTGAGTTCGATGCGTTCGCCTAGGTTTGCGAAGCTTGCGGTGTGATCGCCGACGATATCTCCTTGGCGTATCGCGTGCATGCCGATGCGGCCTGGTTTTCTTTGGGTATCTGGCCCTTGGCGGCCGTGGTCTAGGTCTTTGTCGATGTCTTTGCCTGTGGCGTTACAGATGGCTTGGGCGATGCCTAGCGCGGTTCCGGAGGGTGAATCTTTTTTAAATCTGTGGTGGGATTCTATGATTTCGATATCGTATTCATCGCCTAGCTGCTTGGCGACTTGTGCGGCTAGGACGAATAACAAATTGACGCCTAGGCTCATGTTGGGTGCTTGTAGGATGGGGATTGATTTGGCGGCTTGGTCTATGTTTTGTTGATCTTGCGGGCTTAGGCCTGTGGTTCCGATGACTAGGGCTGCGTTATTTTGTTGTGCTTGTGCGATCGCTGTTTTTGTTGCTGCTGGGCTTGAGAAGTCTATGATGGCTTGTGTGTGTGGCGGTATTTGGCTTGTGATGGGTATGTTGAGCTGCCCGATGCCGACGATGTTGCCGATATCTTGGTTGAGCAGTGGGTCTTTGGGACTTGCGATGGCGCCTTGGAGTGTGACCTGTTGGTCTTTGTGGGCGAGGGCGATGAGTTTTCTGCCCATTCGCCCACATGCGCCAAAAATAGCAATTTTTGTCATTGGATGGCTATCTTTCGTGTGTGTTTTTTATTTTTGGTAAACTTGGTGTGCGGGTCTGCCGGCGAGTATTTGTTCGCTGCCCCAGTTGGTGACTTTTTTGAATTGGTCTGATGCGATGAATGCATCGAAGGCGTCTTTGTCTGACCAATCGGAGATGATGAGGTAGGTTTGTTTATTGTTGACATCGTTAAAGAGGAAAGACTCTTGGTGGCCGTCCATGCCTTGCATTGCGTTGATGACGCCGGTGCATGCTTTTTCGAAGGTTTCTTCTTTGCCTGGTATGACTTTATAGTTCATGCCTACTGTGATCATGGTTGATATCCTTTGGTTAATGGTTTTTGATATTGATTTGCTTATTGTAATCCATTGTCTGGACTTGTCCAAGGCGGGTTGTTTTGTGTGTGAAAAAGGGTTTGTGATTCTGCATTGTGGCGTAAACGTAGTGGTTAGGTGCTAAAAAATTTGACATTTTGTTTCTGTCGGATAGATTAGAGTGTCGTTTGCTTTGTTTAAATGGCGATTTGGGCGGGTGGTGGTGATGATACGGGTGAAGAGGGATATCATGATGCGCGGGGTTTTACTTTGGAATATGATTAGGCTTTGGCTGTTGTTTGAACGGTCGCAACATTTTTTGAGAGAATTGTGATTTGATATGGCTATGAATTTTTTTAAGAAAAAAGAGAAAAAAACGTCTTCTAGCCAAGTGATCGATGGGGATAGTGTGCATCTGAAGGGGTCCATGGCTGAGCAGGGCTTTAAGCGGTCTGACCGTAAAGCCAAGGCGTTTTTTGATCATGGGTGGAAAGCTGCGGAATCTTTTAATTATGATTATGCGATCCTGCATTATTGCAACGGCTTGCGCCATGATCCGGATAATATGGATAAGCATACGGCGCTGCTTGAGGTGGCGCTGAAGCGGCAGCATAACGGGGGTAAGCCTGTGACGCGCAAGCAGACCTCTGATTTTGTGCTGACCAAGGCTGTGGCGGACCGGTGGATTTACGAGGAATTTGTTTGGGCTCATGACCCGAAGAACCCGAAGCTGATTCGGCGGGTGATTGAGCGGGCGCTGGATGTGATCCCCGTGGAGCTTGAGGTTAATATTGCAGAAGTGGTGTACATGTATGGCAATATCTTGCTTAAGAATTTGCAGGAGACCAAGGACAGCAAAGAGATGTATGTTTTTGCGATGGAGTCGTACGAGGAAGTGGGTGCGCTGGATCGTGCGGTGGAGGCTTGCAAGCTTGCGATCATGGCGCATAACAAGGCGTCTACGAAGGGGCCCGATGATGATTTGGAATCTAAGCTGAAGAGCTTAGAAGCGGAGGTGGCGCTTGAGAAGGGGCAGTTTGATAAGTCTTCGGTGGAAGCCCAGCGGGATGCCGAGGGGCAGCGCAAGCGGGATTTGTCGAGTATGAAGGCTGGCTCAGCCGAGGCCAAGCGCGAGCTTTTGGAGGCGCTGCTTGAGGATTATCGAGAAAATCCGACCGATGCGGGCATGATTAACAAAGTGGCACGTGCGATGGTGAGCATGGAAACCGACGAGGCAGATGCCCAGGCGATTGGCATCTTGACCAAGGTCTTGGAAGAGACCGAGCAATATAAATATCGGGTGCAGCTTGGGGATATTAAGATTAAGCAGGCAGCTAGGCATTTGCGTCTTTTAAAGCAGGCGATGGCCAAGCAGCCGGGCGATGAATCGCTTAAGAAAAAGTTTTTAGATTTAAACCGGAAGAAGCTACTGTTTGAGGTGGAAGAGTTTACCGATCGGGTGAAACACTATCCTACGGAGCTTGGCTTAAAATATGAGCTAGGCAGGCGCTTGGTGATTTTCAAAAAATATGATGATGCGATTAGTATGTTTCAGCAGTCTAAATCTTCGCCTAAACATCGCGCGGTTTCCCATGATTATTTGGGGCAATGTTATATGGCTAAGGGCTGGAGCGACGAAGCGGTGGACACGCTCAAAGCGGGGATCGAGGCGCATCCGATTACGGATGATCGCACGGGTTTGTCGTTACGCTATTTGCTGATTCATGCATTGGAAGACACTGCGCGAACGAATAAAGATATCGAATTAGCCAAGGAGGCGCAGAAATACGCCTCGGCGATTTTGCAGTCGGATATCAATTATAAAGATATCCGCGATGTGATTCAGCGAACGAAAAAGCTTGTGCTTGAATTGCGTGGTAATGATGATTAGTTTTTTGATATTTGACTTGATCTGTGAAGCGAGTTTTTGATGGGTGTTTTACTTGATGCTTTGGCGGTGATTCCTGCGCGCTATGGTTCGACACGATTTCCGGGTAAGCCGTTGGCGTGTCAGACGGGTAAGCCGATGATTCAGCATGTGGTGGAACGCGCGAATCGGGCGAAGCATATTGGTCGGGTTTTGGTGGCCACGGATGACCGGAGAATCTATGATGCGGTGCTAAACTTTGCCGATGCGCCGGGGGCACGGGCTGTGCCGGTGATGACCGGTGAGCATGACAACGGCACCTCACGTATTGCCCAGGCGGTGATCGAGCATGGGGGGGATTTGGGTGATGAAGCGATTATTGTCAATATTCAGGGTGATGAGCCTCAGATTTGTCCGGATGTGATTGATGGCTTAGTGGAGGGTTTGGCGCGTGACGGGGATTGCCCGATGGCGACGCTGGGCAGTGAGTTTATGGCTGATGAGGATCCTGCGGATGTTAATATTGTGAAATTAGTGGTGGATCAACGGGGCAGAGCGATTTATTTTTCTCGGAGCGTGATTCCGCATAATCGCGATGGCGATTCGGAGGTGGTGCTGCTCAAGCACCCGGGCTGTTATGCTTATCGTAAAGGCTTTTTGCTTGAGTATGTGAAGCTGAATGCCACGCCGTTGGAGCGGGCCGAAAAACTGGAGCAACTGCGGGCTATTGAGCATGGCTACCGGATTGCGGTGATTCAAATGCACGTTGCCCATACAGGGATTGACACGCCCGAACAATATGCGAAGTTTGTAGCGCAGGTGAAAAATGGAGCGTGAGATTCGGATAACGACAAAGCCAAGCAAGGCGAGGCTGTTGCAGTTGGATGGGTTGCGGGGTGTTGCGGCGTTATGGGTGGTGCTTTTTCATTTTACAGGGCATTGGCAGTCGGTCTATGGTACATATGAATGAGCCCTTCGATAAACCCCCTCACCCCTTGTTAACGGGGGCATCTTGCGCTATAACATATTTATGGAACGAAAAAGCAAA
>CAZSSX010000004.1:0-31409 GCA_964609545.1 uncultured Phycisphaeraceae bacterium
CACGCGGTTACACCACACACTATCGCGGGATACAAAAAAATGGTTTAGATTTTGGTCTGTGGGTGATCGCGTATAATTTTCGGCGGAGCTTGTCGTTGATGACGTGATGACCGTGGCTATCACGTGCGCCAAAAGCGTGAAAATCGACAACTAATGCAAAAAAATGAATTCTTGGGTGGGAAAACCAGTAGATGCAAGGAAAAACTGCGGTCGATATGGCAACGCCATATCATCAACGTTGAAAGTGGGGGTTTTTAGAAGGACTCATTCCTTTTGTTAGCGCTTTTCGGGTTGCACCAGCATGTGACAAAGAAAGCATTTGTGATTGGTGCTTAGGTGAAACTAAAAAATATCGAAGAAATTTGGGGTCAATTTCGTTTGGGTTTGGCCGAATGATTGCAACGTGCTGATTTACACGTGCGGGTAGGGCTTTAGGGTCAACTTGGCAACAACGGGCTACAGAGTCTCCAGTGATATTTAAGAGCACATCGTTTTCTTCCACGGCCACATTTTCAAGTTTTTGCGCTGCTTCACTTGTGATATAGGTTAATCCACCGTGAGAAAATCCTTCGTTGTAGACATTTTGACTTCTAATCAATGCAAATTCGCCTTTGTCGAGATAGACTTTGCTTCCACCTCGTGGTGTTGCACCACTGCCTATCTTTGAACAGTGTGAAACAAGTTTCACTTTCGGCCATTCATTCGCCATAGCCCAAAGCCTCCAGATTTTTTTTGATCGTGGCTTCAAGCTGGTCGGCTTTGGAAAACTGCCCGTAAAGCTCGGTGGAGAGTTCAGCCATCTTTTCTTCAAATGGAATGCCGTCGTCTTCCACTTCTTCCGCACCCACATAGCGACCGGGAGTTAAGACGTAGTCGTGGCCCTTGATGTCTTCAAGCGTGGCTGACTTCCACCATCCCGCTTTGTCTTCGTAATCACCACCTTCGTTACGCCAGTTATGGTAAATATCGGAAATCATTTTCAGGTCGTCTGCGGGCAATTCGCGGTGTACGCGATCCACCAGTGTTCCCATGCGGCGGGCATCGATGAACAGCGTCTTCCCCGAACGGTCGCGGTAACCTCGCTTCTTGTCGGCCTTCTTTGAGCGAGTAACGAACCAGAGGCAAACTGGAATCTGCGTGGTGTAGAAAAGCTGACCGGGCATGGCCACCATGCAGTCCACCATATCGGCGTCGATGATGGCCTGGCGGATGTCGCCTTCGCTGTTTGTGCTGGTGGACATGGAGCCGTTGGCCAGCACAAAACCCGCAATACCATTGGGCGATAAATGATGAATAAAATGCTGAATCCAGGCGTAGTTGGCGTTGTTGGCCGGTGGTATGCCGTACTTCCAGCGTTGATCTTCCTTCAAGCGGTTGCCGCCCCAATCGGAGTCATTAAACGGTGGATTAGCGAGGACGAAATCGGCTTTCAGGTCTTTGTGTAAATCATTATGAAAGGTGTCGCCGTGCGCTTTTCCGAGGTTGGCATCGATACCCCGAATGGCTAGGTTCATCTTTGCCAGTTTCCAGGTGGTCGGGTTTGATTCCTGTCCATAGACGGCAATATCGCCAAGGCGACCGCCGTGTTCCTCGACGAATTTTTCCGACTGCACAAACATACCGCCCGAACCACAGCAAGGGTCAAAGACGCGGCCCTTGTATGGTTCAATCATTTGCACCAAAAGCTGCACCACACATTGCGGTGTGTAAAATTCGCCACCGCCTTTTCCCTCGGCGGCGGCAAAATGCCCGAGGAAATATTCGTAGACGCGGCCTAGCGGGTCTTTGACACCGATCTTTTGGGCCTGCAAATCAATGTTGCCGATGATGTCGACCAATTCACCCAGACGGTGTTTGTCGAGTACGGGACGTGAGTAATCTTTGGGAAGCACTCCCTTGAGCGTGGTATTTTCTTTCTCGATGGCCGTCATCGCATCGTCAATAATTTTGCCGATGGTGGGCTGTTTGGCTTCGGCCTGAATCTTTTCCCAACGGGCATCCTTGGGAACCCCAAAGATATTGACGGCAGCGTATTCGTCCCGGTCTTCTGGATCTGTGAAGTCACTTTCAGCCGTCTCAGCCAAAGCATCATGCTTGGCCTGAAAGGCATCCGAAATATATTTGAGGAAAATCAAACCGAGCACAACATGCTTGTACTCGCCCGAATCCATGTGGCCCGCGCATCTTGTCGGCCATTTCCCATAATTTGCTCTCAAAGCCCAGGTTGGCTCCGTTGCCTGCTTTTGCCATATTAGTTTTCCTTTTGGGTGTCTGTATCCTGCTGATTTTTACTCACGTCGCTGTCTTGTCGCACCCACGCATCCACTTCGGTGAGTTTGAAGCGCAATAAATTTCCGGCGCGGTGGGACGGGAAGTCACGCTCCCTGACCCAGCGGTAGATGGTGTCCTTGGTGACGTCGAGGTGCCCTGCGACACCCTCAACACTGACCCATTTCTCTTCCGTATCCATGCGATCCTCTTCATCCTGCTCGTAAATCCATACAAAACACAACAGAAAACGTTATATTTATGCAAATAATTTGTGGTTTGTCAATAACAAAGCCGATTTTTCGGCTTAAACGAAGCTGAGATTTGTAGAAAATTGGCTAGCTACTCTACGGTGACCTTCCACTTGATGCGCGAAATACCCAAGACGATGTCGCGGCGCAGGTTCTGGCGTCGCGGGCGTAGATGGTCCAGCCGGTCTTGATCATCGAATCGTGCTGGGCCGGTGATGGATTCGGGATTGATTTGGAGAAATTTTGAATTAGAACCTGATCGCCCCCCGAACCAACGGTTGTCTTGCGAAAAGAATTAGATAAATCGGGCGTGGAAAGATTACAACCCATCACAGATCATTTGAGAAAGAAATTGCTGGCTGTGCGTCCGACAAATTGGATGCCTGGGCAGCTTGTATTGAAGGGTTTAGGTTTGAAATTTCATAAGGCAATACTCGCAAAGGCGGGAATTGCTTTTGAGAACAATAAGGGACGGCTTGAAAAAGCAGGTATTGCTTATAAGAATTCCGCAGGAGATATATTCGATTTCCATGCCATTCGCCATACTGCTATTACGATGGCGGGAATGCAAGGCGTAAGCAATATCCAGTTGCAAACTTTTTCGATGCATAAAGATTTATCACAAATCGGGCGTTATTCGCATCATGGATATGCTGTGCAGCGAGATATTGTAGAGGCATTACCAAGTTTCAAGTTAAATGGGACACACATAGGGACACCTGAAATGTTCACAGTATGTCGTAAGGTGTCACGATTTGGCGGGGAGGCGGGGTTAAAAAAGAATGTAAGTACTGATTATATAAAGAAAAACGACACAGTAGGTCATACTGTGTCGCATGGTGTCGTAACCGATAAAAAATCGGGGCGGCCGGATTTGAACCGACGACCTCCTGTACCCAAAACAGGCGCTCTGCCAAGCTGAGCTACGCCCCGTGATCTGTATATCAGACACGAGCAAAGCATTATAGCGAGGTTTGGGTGTATGTCTATAGGGCGAGACGGAATTACTGTAAGTTTTCGGTGAGCATTATCCATTTGATTAGCAAACGAGAACAGCCATCCGGTCATCCTCTTATGCTCCTCACGATACATGATGCACTCACCAATAAAGACTTGAGCGCTAGAGACGGGGGAAATCTTGGCGGGGAGGGGTTTGGTGGTTATACTGGGGATATGGATGATCAAGATCAAGGTGAAGCGGTAGATTCGGGGAAGGCGCGGTATCATGCGGCTGCGGGGTGTGAGGATCGGCATGGTGAGATGACGGGTGCGATATCGGTTAATATGGTGCTTTGTGGTTTGCCTTTGATTTTGTTTATTTTTCTGCTTAACCCGCTTATTTTTGAATCGGTGGATCATCAGGCGATCGCTGCGTTGGTGGTTGCGTGTGGTTTATTTTTTGGCATGTTTCCGATTAGCCGTCGGATTTGGGCGTGGATTAGTAAGCTGATGGATAATCCTGATCTTTAAGGGTGTATGTCATTTTATTTTTTGAATGGGCGAGGGTGAGGGCTTGTATTAAAGAGTTTCTGCCGAGGTGGGCCTAGCTAAAGGTTTTTTTAAGAGGGACTGGCGGGGAGCTGTGCCTTGCCTGCTGAAGGGGATTGTTGTTTTCTCATTTTGATGATAAGCGTATATGTGTTGGGGCTGGGGATTTGTGTGAATAAATGTTTTATTGGGTGTTTGGGGTGGAGTACTGGGGAGAGCAAGAGTTCGTTTTCGGCTCTAAAGGACGGGCTAGGAATGGACGAATATAGGAATACATTTAGAGATTGGATTCGTCATCTGTAGGTCATCACGCAACGTTGCTTGATGGCTCGCAAACACACTAGGAGCGTGGTCATGGATCAAGCGTTTATTATGCCTTTTGTAAAATCAGTTAAAAATGTTTTTGAAACGATGCTTCAGATGCCGGTGAAGGTTGGGGCGCCTGGTCTTAAGGATGAGAATACTAAGCCTCTGGATATCTCTGGTATTATTGCATTTTCGGGTCAGGTTGAAGGTTCCACGGTGTTGAGTTTGCCTATGAGTACGGCGGCTAAGGCGGTGGAGCAGTTTTTGGGCGTGGCGATTGATCCGGTTGAGGAGGAAGAGGATTTTGTTGATGCGGTGGGTGAATTGATCAATATGATTTCGGGGAGTGCTAAGGCTCAATTTCCAACGGAGAAGGTGTCGATTAGTTGCCCTTCGGTGGTGATTGGTGCGGGCCACGCGGTGTTTGGTCAGAAAGATGTGGTGACGATTACGATTCCTTGTTCATGTGAGGCGGGGGAGTTTCGGCTTGATGTCTCATTTAAAGAAAATTCGGTGGCGACTTCTGCTCGGGCGCAGAGCGAGCAGGCTACGGCGGCGGAATAATGGGGAGGCGAGGGGATGACGGGGTTTATTTTTTTATGATTTTAAAGAAGAACCGCTCTGGGTTGAGGGCGGTTCTTTTTTAGATTTATGAGGATTTGCCGGGGTTGATTTGATTGAGTATTTTTAGTAGGCAGTCGATGTTACGTTGTGTTGCGCCTCGCTTGGCTTGAATGACTTGGACGCCTCGTTTTGCCATTGCGGTGGCTTGCTGTGGGTTTTCGAGTAGATTGGCGATGTCTTTTTTTAGATTTTGGCTGACGATGATGGCGTTTTGTTTTTGGAAGGCTGCGACGACTTGGCTAAACGCGCTGTGGTTTGGGCCGATGATTGTTGCTTTCCCTAGGGCGATGGGCTGTATGGGGTCTGAGCCTTCCATTTTGACAAAACTTCGTCCGACGATACAAAGGTCTGCCAGGGCGTATGCTTGAGCGAGTTGGCCCATGGTGTCTAGGAGGAATAGCTGTTGATCGGGGGAGCAGTTGCGGGTGGTGTTGTCGGGATGCTGGCTTCTTCTGATAATGTTTGGGTATTGCTGGGCGACTTGTTCGAAGTGTTCGGGTTTTCGGGGGACGATGATGATTTGTGCATTGGGTGGTGATGCGCTGATAATGATTTGTTCTTCGCGGGGGCCTGTGCTTCCGGCGACGATGACTTTGCGCTTGGGGTCTATGCCTAATGCTTTTGCTAGGTCGGATTGGGCGGAGGTTTGTCGAGGTTTGGCGATGGTTGCGGTATCCCATTTCATGGAGTCTACGATGGTTATTTTTTTAGGGTCTGTGCCCATGTACTCGAATCGCTGGGCATATTGCGGAGTTTGGGCGCAGACGTGTGTTATTTTTGAGAATGTTTTGTTTAGGAAGAAGCGTAGTTTTCGGTATCCTTTGAATGAATTTGGGCTGAGCCTAGCATTGGCGATGACGATGGGTATTTTTCTTTTTTCGCAGGCTTGCACGAAGTTGGGCCACAGCTCTAGTTCCATGAGCGCGACGGCGTCTGGCTTGAGGCGGTTTAAGTATTTTTTGACGCAGAAGCTAAGGTCGAACGGGTAGCGTATGATTTGTATTTTGCCGTGGTATAGTTGTTTGGCGCGGTCGTAGCCTGTGTTTGTGGTGACTGATAGGACGATTTGGAGAGACGCTTGGTTTTGTTCGAGTAGCTGATGGATCATTGCGGTGGTGGCGTTAACTTCGCCAACGCTGACGGCGTGGATAAGTAGTCGTTTTTTGCCTTGGGGCTTATCGGTGACGATGCACTTGCCGAATTTGCAGGACCAATCTGTGCGCCACTTTCCGGTTTTGATGAGCGTATAAATTAAGAGGGGGCTTAGTAGGAGGGCGAATAGGATGTATAGAATGTCTAACTTTTTACTCATGGGTCAATTATAGGCTGGTGAATGATAATTACCACTGGGGATGGGTGGTTGCGTGTGGCTGGTGTGATTTTATCGGTTGGTGAGAAAGTTTGTGAGGGTGGGTATTGAAGAAACTTCTTTGATGCTTACAATTGTCTGTTATGGAATCTAAAAATACTTATTATGTAACGACCCCGATTTATTATGTGAATGACCGGCCTCACCTTGGTCATGTTTATACGACGAGCATTGCGGATGTGATGGCGCGCTATCATCGTCTGCTTGGTCGGGATACGTTTTTTCTGACGGGGACTGATGAGCATGCGACGAAGGTGGTTGATGCGGCTAAAGATCGGGGGCTGAGTACACAGCAGTGGGCGGATCAGAATGCTAAGGCGTTTGAGGAGACGTTTGAGAAATTAGGAATGAGCCACGATGATTTTATTCGGACTAGCCAGGCTAGGCATATGAATAAGGTGAGTGGTTATGTTAAGCAGTTGCTTGATTCGGGTGATGTTTATTTGGGTGAATATTCGGGTTGGTACGATGCGGGGCAGGAGGAATATGTTACGGAGTCCAATGCTCAAGAGGCCGATTATAAATCGGTGATCAATGGCAAGGCGCTTGTAAAGAAAACGGAGAAAAATTATTTTTTCAAATTGAGCCGATACCAGGAACAGCTGCTTACTTTGTTAGCGGATGACGGGGCGGTGAATGGTCAACGTTTTCAAGTTTTGCCTGCTGCGCGTAAGAATGAAATTATTGCTCGGATCAAAGATGGGCTTCACGATATTCCTATGTCTCGTTCGGGCATGACGGATTGGGGGATTAATGTGCCGGGTGATGATACGCAGACGATTTATGTTTGGATTGATGCGCTTTTTAATTATCTTTCGACGGTGGATGATACGGGTCGGGAGAAGTATTGGCCTGCGGATTTGCATTTGATTGCCAAGGATATTTTATGGTTTCATGCGGCAATTTGGCCGGCGCTTTTATTGGCGCTGGACAAGCCTTTGCCTAAGTGTTTGTATGCTCATTCCTTTTGGATTGCCGAGGGTAAAAAGATGAGTAAGACACTGGGCAATTTTATTGATTTAGAAAAAATTGATGGGTATGTTAAGACGTTTGGTCTTGATGCGTTGCGTTATTTTTTAGTGGTTAATGGGCCTATGGGCACGACGGATTCTGATTTTTCAGAGGCGAAGTTTATTGACACTTATAATGCGGCGCTTGCTAATACTTTCGGGAATTGTTTTAGTAGGGTGGCGAATATGACGGCGAAATATTTTGATGGCCAATTGCCTACGCAAACGGGTGCGGACACGTTGCCCGAGGGATTGAAGGATTTACTTAGCGACGTGAAGGGTAATGCGCTGAGTCTGTACCAGAAGCATATGGAGGATATTCAGCCTGGCAAGGCTGCGGGTGTGGCGATGTCGATTATCAATGGGATTGATTCTTATATTGAGCAGACGGCGCCGTTTAAGCTGGCTAAAGATGTTGATCGTTTACCAGAGGTTGGTGTTATTTTGTATCACTGTGCAGAGGCGTTGCGGATTGCTTCTATTTTGCTTTGGCCGATTATTCCCGATGGGATGGAGAAGCTTTGGGGGCGTATGAGCGGAGATGTTTATTTGGATGGATTGCGTGATCGTGGGCGGGGCGATCTTGCATCGTGGGCGCAATGGGGCGGCCTTAAATCGGGCGTGGAGATTGTCAAAGGCGAGCCGCTTTATATGCGACATCGAGTGGAGAAATAGAGTAATCGGAGAGGGGTTTGGCGCAAGGAGAGGGTGCGTAGACGGCTAATTGCATTTACTGTTTTTGTGGCTTATTTTGGTTTATCGCAGAGATGTTTAACGATTTTCTGTTAGGCCAATTTTTATCGTTAAAGGGGTAGGTGATATCGTGGAGTGATGGTTAGCATTCCATCTGATGTGGTTGAGGATGCGATATTTTCCAAAAAATTATTTTTTAGAATTGGGGCATCCTCAACCGGCCAATTGACGAGAAAGAAAAGCGGTTGAGATTTTACGCTTTTAGTTTGGCGATGTGGTCGTGTTACTTTTATTTTTCATAAGGCATCGTGGTCGGTTTCTCCCGTGCGGATGCGGATGACTTGACTAACTGGATAGACAAAGATTTTGCCATCGCCTGTGTTTCCTTTGCATGCGCCATCTTGTATGGCTTTGATACAGGCGTCTTTGAAGTCTTGGCTGACACAAATTTTGAGCATAATTTTGGGTATGAATCCAACTTCCATATCGCCGCCTCGATAGCGCTCGCAATGTCCGCGTTGTTTGCCAAAACCTTTTGTTTCGATGGCGGTGCATCCAAAGATTCCTGCTTGGTGTAGTTTTTCCATGACATCGTCTAAGGCACTTGGTCTTATTACTGCGTCGATCATATACATTTGTTTATCTCCTGCAATTTATTTTAGGGGGGTGTTTTTTATATGTTTTCACGATTTATTTTAACGGTTTTGTTTTATCTTTCAGTTTATGTTTTTAGATTTCTCTTGCGTGATAGCTTTTGATATATGTTTGTGAGAAATCTGGGTATGCGGCCATATCGTGCTCGCCTAGATCTAGGCCTTCTGCTTCTTCCTCTTCACTGACGCGTACGCCTAGCGTGTATTTTAGTGTACCGAAGATGATTGCTGCTGCGACCATTGCGAATGCGACGACACTTAGTGTGCCTACGATTTGCGCTTTGAGTGTGATTGTGCCTGTGGTGTCGAAGATGGCGCAAGCGATGGTTCCCCATACGCCACAAACGAGGTGTACGGATATGGCTCCGACGGGGTCATCAATTCTGATTTTATCGAAACAGATGACTGCGAAGTATACTAATACGCCTGCGATTGCGCCGATGATGATTGAACCACCTGGGCTGACGATATCGGCGCCTGCTGTTATTGCGACGAGTCCTGCGAGTACGCCGTTGAGCGCCATGGAGAGGTCTGGTTTTCCGCCGAAGATCCACGACACCATGCCTGTCATGAGTCCTCCCGCTGCTGCCGCTAGACATGTTGTGACTAATACGAGTGATACGTTGGCGGGGTCTGCGCTGAGTATTGACCCGCCGTTGAATCCGAACCATCCGAACCATAGTAGGAAGCATCCCATGGTTGCCATGGGCATGTTGTGTCCTGGTATTGGGTTGACTTTACCATTTTTATATTTTCCGAGTCTTGGTCCAAGCAGGAAGGCGCAGACGAGTGCTGCTGCTCCGCCTACGGCGTGTACGGCTGTTGATCCTGCGAGGTCGTGGAAGCCTGTTAACCAGCTTGTTTCTCCGCCCCAGACCCATGAGCCTGTGATGGGATATGCTATTGCTACGAATAAAACAGAGAAGAGCAAGAAGGGGCCGAGTTTGACGCGTTCGGCGACTGCTCCAGAGACGATGGTTGCAGCTGTTGCGGCGAACATACCTTGGAATAAGAAGTCTGTGAAGTATGTGTAATCTCCATAGGCTTTGGTGTCTCCGCCTAGGGGTAGGTTGATGCCGAATCCTTTGAATCCTAGGAAGCCGTCGATTAAGCCGAAGTTTCCGGGGTACATTAGTCCGAAGCCGATGACAAAGTATGTGAGTAACCCGATGCATGGGATCATTGTATTTTTGAATAATACGTTGACTGAGTTTTTTGCTCTGGTTAGGCCTGACTCGATCATGGCGAACCCGAGGTGCATGATGAACACCATTGATGCTGAGATCATTAGCCAGAGGTTGTTGATGGTGAATGCGTTGGTGGTTACTGCATCTGCTGTTTGTGCTAAGGTTGGTTCTTTAGGGACGGTTTGAGATGCGTTTGCGAGAGCGGGATAGATTAGGGTGAAGGTGAATATGGCGATGATTGCGATGTACTGATATTTTTTCTGATTTTTCATTTCTTGAGGCAGCATCTGAGCTCGTCTCCTGTTAGGGATGATTAAGATTGGTGGTTGCTGGAATTCGAGGATTAAGGGGGATTAGCCCTTTTCACGGGCTTGCAACCTTGACATTAAACAGAGTTGCAATATGTGTGCCAGAGCGTTAACGATTTTTTTCAAAAATACGATAAGTTATTTGAGCCCTTCTATAAACCTCAATTGCTCGCCGAAAACACACCATTCAAGGCCGTCAATGAGGGTGTTTTTGTAGAAACAGGGGTTTATAGAAGGGCTCATTTATATTTCGATATTTATATTCTATTTTACAATTTTATTCTATCATCACCCATCGTCTATTTGCACAAATATTCACCGTCCTGTTCTCGTTTGCCTGTTAATTAAGCACTGATCTTTTTTGATATAAAAAAACCACCGCTACCAGAAAAATCGCGGTGGTTTTCATTTTTTTGATTGTTGTTATTTTTATTGGAGCAAGGAAAGTACCGAGTTTGCTGTCTGGTTGGCAATACCTAGGGTTTGGGTACCTGCCTGTACTAATATTTGGTTACGGGTTAGCCTTGCGGTTTCTGCAGCAAAGTCTGTGTCTCTGATCTGACTTTCTGATGAAGTTAGATTTTCGAGTGCGATTTGCTGGCTTCTGATGGATGTTCTGAGGGTATTTGCCTCGAACGCCCCTATTCTACCTCGCATGACGGCGACCTGGTCGATGGCTTTGTCGATGATTTGCGAAGCTTCTTGTGTTTTATCTGCGACGAGGCTGTTTGATCCACCTGAGATGACGGAGTTAAGGAAGCCTAGGGATTCGGAACCTAACCTACTGGCGGCGACTGATTGGACGCCGAAGCCTACTTGCTGGCTGGACTCCACGCTTGAGCCGATCTGGTATCTAGCGCCTCCACCTGTGATTGTAAATGTATAGGTGCTGAGTACTTGCGCCGCTGCGACGGTGAGATCCATTTCCACATTTAGCGAGCTTGTTCTGAGGCTCACTGCTGTACCGTTGCCCAGCGCGAGATTGCCGTTGATAAGCGAGAGGACGTCTGCGCCTATATCTCTGAGAGTTTCTGTTCCTCCTACGCCTAGTGCATCTGTTGTTCTGAAGTTTGTTCCTCCAGAGACTTTGAAGATGCTAACAAATTCATCTGAGCCGTAGTCTGTACTCATTAAGCGGAGTCCGGATTGTGGGCTTCCCGCTGTTGCTAGCGCTGCGGATACTCCTGTTGAGTCTGCTGCTCTATTAACGGCGAATACGACGGCGGACATGTTTGTTGCGGAGGCAAAGCTGAAGACTTGCGAGCCTTTGGCGCCTTGGACTTCGAAGGTGACTGACGAGAGCAAGTCTCCTGCTGCGTCATTTGCTGTGCCCGAGACGTAGAGCGATGCTAGCTCTGCGCTGTTGAGCACTTCAACGGTGACAGGTATTGTGTTTGCTGTGCCAAAGTTTGCGCCGTAGACTTTGACGTCTTGGATTTGGGTGCTATTCACACCACTAGTGAGGAAGTCAAGCGATCCGTTGAGGAGCTTGAGTCCAGCAAAACTTGCGGTGTTTGATATTCGCGTGATTGATTCTATCGCGCTATCAATTTGGAGCTGGTTTGCTTCTATTTCTTCTTGACTGATTCCGCCTGTGTTTGCCGCTTCGATAGTCAAGCCTTTGATCGAGATCAAAAGGGACGACACCTCCGCGAGGGCTGCTTCGGTGGTTGCTAGCACATTTGCCGCGCGTTCCGAGTTAGTGATTGCCTTAGACACCCCGGCTATTTCGCTTCTTAATCTTTCAGAGACGATCAATCCCGATGGATCGTCTGCGCCCCGATTGATTCGCAATCCCGTGCTTAATCGTTCGAGGTTTGTCGCTAAACTTTTGTTTGAGCGACTTAGATTATGTTGAGCAACCAGTGATGCTACGTTTGTATTTATTCTTGACATGACAATCCTCCTTGATTGTCGTGTTAATTTCGCAGGTCATGCGAGTGATGACGAATCCTTTGTCATCTTTATTTAACTCTCATGCCTATCCATTGGCCATAAGGGAAAATCATTTTCGCCTTACGCCAAACAATATTTATTTCATCTGCGCCACGTGAGCGGTAAGTCGGCTTACGTTTTGCAGTCTTTTTTTCGCAACGCTTAGATCATCTATCTGTACACGAGAAGCAATGGTGTTTTCACTTCGTATTGCTTCATACACTTCCTTGCGGTGTACTTGAACTTGTCTAGGGGCTTGGATTCCTAATCGAACCTTATCGCCTCTAATATCAACGATGGTAATTTCAATTTCATCGCCGATCATGATCGTTTCGTCGCGCTGACGGGAGAGCACCAGCATTGATGGGCTCCTTCCTTAGGCGCTAAGGGTTTATCAACTGTCACGTTGATTCACCCGATTCCCACGATTCGGGCACGTCCGTGTGCCTTACTTTCTTCGATCTCCAACGACCAAAAATATGATCTATTAGGCAGATACGGCTCCCACATTTTTGTCTGATAATTCCATTAGTGGTACGCGAGTAGTGAATCTTTTATCTGAGAGGACTAGTTGTTCTCCGACGAGATTTTCCACGTGTATCACTAGCGGTCCTTGAAGATTGCCGGTTAGCTTATTGCCGTGTTTATTGACAATGACAAAGACCTGCGCTTCTTCGATTGATTTGATTCCGATTTCTTCCATTTGTTCTGGTTTAATCGGAACTCGATAGCTTGAGACAAATAAGCTTGGGTCTGTTACGACGAAGGCTAAGTCTGGCAGATCGATCGATTGTAACCAAAAGAAGTAGGTATCATCACTGGGTTGAATCAGCGCGAATTTTGTGTATTTGGGAAAACCCAACATACCTTTGGGGAAGTGAATGATGCGATGATCATCTACTTCCACTTGTCCAAATCTCGACGTGTTCACGAACATGACACGTTTCCTTATTACAGCCACCATC
This sequence comes from uncultured Phycisphaeraceae bacterium, assembly GCA_964609545.1. Classification (GTDB taxonomy): domain Bacteria; phylum Planctomycetota; class Phycisphaerae; order Phycisphaerales; family Phycisphaeraceae; genus CAZSSX01. The sequence goes on from CAZSSX010000004.1 coordinate 13,058, forward strand.
CTGGTTTTTTCCTCATAAGCATCCTACTTTAGAGGCTAAGAAATTTTAACAATTTCTTATTTTCATTTTAACGAGACAACATCAACGGCTGTGGGTTTTAGTTGTCCTGCGCAAGTCTTGCGCCTCCTAGCGCAAGAAGTCCAAAAAACTTTGCTGCAACTGTTTTGCTCCTACTGAGAATGTCGCTTGCAGTTGTGACTGCAATTGGCTGAATCTCGTGATCGCTTCAGTCATATTCACGTCTCTGAGGTCACTAAGGAGACTTTGCTCCATAATTTTCAGATTAGCCGAGCGTTCTAGCTCTTGCGTGACGCGTTGAGATCGAACACCAACATTTGCTCTAACCTGAGCAATGTTCGCATTGTCCTTCTGTATATTCTCTACAGCAATACTGATGCCAAGAGTGTTATTATTGTCTAAATTATTCGCTAAATTTATGAGATGGGTGAAAATACTTTCTGTTCGGACTTTCGCGTTGTCATCGCCTGTGATAGCGGAGCCTGCACCTGCGTCTTTATAGATGCCCATTTTTTCTGCTGCTAGAGAGGAATTCATTTGGACGACTTTAAAGTCGGCGGCTCCTGCGGTTTTGTCTTCAAAGAAAAACCCGTTACCATCTGACACAAAGCCGATATTAAAATCGGTACCTGCATCACCTGGCGCGCCGACGATTAGGCCTGCTGCGATAGCTGCTGAAGAGATACTGGCTAAGACATCGCCGACGGATTGATCGCCCTGGAGATTAACCTGAACCTGTGTGCCGTTGTGTAATTCGAACCTGAAATCCGGATCTGTAGGCGCTGTTTTGCCTTTGCCGTTGGCGGCATCAAAGGATAGGTTTTCATCCAAGCCGAAATTAAAATCTGAGAGCAAGGTTGAGTCATTAAAAGATCTGACCCCTAGGTCGACCGCAGTTGTTCCGCCTGCGACTTCCCCGACACTGAAATCTAACCCGCTAACAGTGCTGACGAGATTAAGTGATTTTTTATTTTTACTGATTTCTAATTTAACGCCTAGACCGAGTTGATCGACGATATTTATCATGTCTTGAACGGTGTTTGCTGTCGAAAAATCCGCGACTTTGGTGTAGACTGTTTGATTGATGCTGCTTTGTGTTATTTTTAATCCACTGGTAAAATCAATGGTGGCTGCGAATGCACCAAGGTTTGTTTGTGGTGTTATTTTTGCATCTAATGCTTGCAGTGCGGACGTTACGTTTCCGCCGCCACCCGGGGCTGTGGCTGTGACATTTAGGCCTAGATCTGCTGCTGTTTTCCCCGACCCCGATTCGCCGATGGTTAGAGTGTGGCCATCGACTGCGGTGAGGGCAAAGCCTCCGCTGCCGCCGAGGGACAATGTGCCGGCTGTTCCGCCGATGGCGTTATTCACGCGATCTACCACATCACTGACACGATCGATATTCGAGAGGTCAACTAAAATGGGGGGATCGCCATCGACTGTCACGGCGATGGATCCTTTTCTGATTCCAACGCCGTTGACTCCTAATAGATCGTTAATTTTTCCGTTATTTTGTAGGTTTGGATTAAGATCTGTCGAGCCTTTGACTCTGGAGGAGACGGCGCCAAAGGCTTGTGCGCCCGAGGTATTGAAGGCTACAGGATCGACCATACCGACGTTTGTTTTTTGTTGTTTGTCCGAGCCTACGTATCGGATGCCGCCTAGGAAAGATTCGAATGCGTGCCCATTTGCATTGCCTATGGTGTTTCCGGTGAAGAGAGGCACGCCGTCTTGGTCTCTGTTGCTAATGAGCAGCATCGACTCGAGCATTTGTGTGATTAATGCGCTTTGGTTTTTTCTTGAGATATCTGTGGAGTCGGTGCTTAGTTCACCTTGCCCAATAGCTTGGGCTTCGAGCAATTCATCGAGTACATCTTTTAGCGCTGCATCAGTCACATTTAACATTCGGTCTGCGTGGTTCATGTTGCGTTGATGTTTGGTTCTGGATTCTAATTGTGATTGTACGAGCATGATGGCGGACGTTTTGGATGAATCATCAGATGGCTTAACGATATCTAGGCCGGTGCTGATTGCGTTTTGCGTTTTGAGTAGATCGGCATTGGTTGAGCGTAATGAAGTCAACAAGAAGTTGCTCATCATAATTGAAGTTGTTCTGCCTAGTGAGGGTCCGACTGTCATTTTATTTGCCTTTGATTTCCACGATCATTTAGACTAAGTTGATGAGTGTATCCATGAGTTCATTGATGACTTGAAGGAAACGCGCACTGCCTTGGTAAGCTCTTTGATAGCTTAAGAGGTTGACGGCTTCTTCATCTGAATTTACACCGCTGACGCCTTGCCTTTGATTTTCTAAATTTTCTCTCACGATGGTGTCTGCATCGAGTTTATTTTTTGACTGGGATTGTCTGGTTGAAAAATCTTCGACATGTTTGTTCCAAGATTGGGTTAAGCTTAACCCGCCTAGCACATCCAGTGATTTATCTCTAAGTAAATCAATGGCCAAAGCATTATCGTTGGTTCCCCAAGCAAATGTGCCATCGGTAGGTATTTTTCCTGCTGCGATTTTTTTCACATCATTTGTGATGACGGTATTCACGGCGATATCGCTGGCTTGTTCGCCGGTGAAAAAAGTATTAAGGCCAAGTGCGGCGAGGGTTCCGCTGGAGTCTGGGCCGAAGAGTATTTCAAAGTCGTTGCCGTTGGCTGATATTTGGAGCATGCCATCTGGTGTTTTGGATGCGGAGATATCGTTGACTGCGTTAATGGAAGCGATGAGTGAATCTAATGTGGTATCTGCGCCGATGCCATCTAAGTCGATGGCGATTTGTGTTTGATTGACTTGGCCTGTTGATTTTTGTCGGACCGCGATTGTGAACGATCCATGGTTAGGTGTAAATTTTAAGCCCGAGAGTGAATCGTTAAGCGCTCTGGTTGAATCTGTTGTTCGGTTTGTTCCGGTGACGGTTGCGAAGCCTACTTCGCCGATGCCTTGTGCGTGTAATTTATTTAATTCAAAAATAAGATTTTTGGAGAATGCATCGATTTGGTCGATGGCGCCGGTGACATCTTGATCTCTGCTGGCGACCATGGCGCCGATACTTCCGCTTCGGATATCCAAGGCGCTACGGTCATCTTTAATGACCATTTGTATTTTGAGTTCATTGTTTACCACTTTTTTCTCAAGTTCTACGCCTCGGCTAAGTCCGTTGAGAATAACGGGCAACGATCCTACAAAGACATCCACCGCGCCGTTGTTTTGTTCGTGGATCGAGATATCCATGAATTGAGATAATTCACCTAGGAGATTATCTCGCTGATCGCGTAAGCCATGGGCTCCGCCCGATCCTCTTTCTGCGCTTGAGATTTGCCTATTGATATCTTCGATTCGTGTGAGCAGATCATCGGCCGCGGCAGCGGATTGGTCAATAGTGCGATCGACTTGTAGCCTAAGTTTCCCTAGGTCTTCACGTAAGTTTCGGATAAAAGATGTGAGTGTTTCGCCTTGCGAAACCAATACGGTTCTAATGGAATTATCGGTTGGCTTATCTGCTATTTCGCTCCAGACGTTGAGAAAATTATTAAACCTGCTGGAGATATCAATATCTGTAAATTCATTTTCGAGGGATTCGATTTGTTTGAGAATATCGTTACGCGCCGATGATGCAGCTTGATCACCGACTGATCCTCTAAGCCTATCTTCTAAAGCCAGATCAATTCTTCTGGTGACCGAACCGACGTGTACCCCGGTCCCGACGTAAAGTCCTCGTCTGATTTCGGTGCTACGATTTGTCGCGAGTGTCACGTCTTGCTTGTGATAACCTGGGGTTGCTAGATTGGCGAGGTTATTACCGACAGCTTGCAGCGCAGCTTGGCTGGCTAGTAGTCCGCTTTGGCCTATAAATAAAGATGATCCGAGCCCTGCCATATATAACCCTTTATGCGATGGCGCTAAACGTGCTTACTTTTAGCGCTTCTTTAGGACGATTGCCGGTTGCATTATAAGTCGGCACGCCGGTGCAGAACGCACTGACGGTGGCGACCAATCCGTTCATGTGTTTGAGGATAGATTCCGACGCTTGTCTTGCCACGCTGGCTTGATTTTTAACTTGTTCCATGCGTTTTAACAATTGATGCCTGAGCATTAAAAGTCTACCGCGTTGGGGTTCGCCTAATGCTTCTGCCAACTGCATGAGCTTCATCGGCTGCGGCGCATTGGGATTAATGAGCAATGTAATGTTGGCGACTAAACTCAATCTATTTTTTTCTAATTCTGCGATTCTATTAAGCTGTTTGCTTTCACTTTGCGCAAACAAGGTTAGCTGCTTGCCATCTCCTGAACGTAGCGCTTCGCGTTTTTTCTCTAGGAGCAGAGCCATAGATTCGTGCTCGATGATGAGAGCTTTAATTAATGTTTCTAGTTCTGTGATTTTCTTATCCAAGGAGTTGCACCTTTCCATTTGATTGTTGATTGATTTGTTTGACTATACGTTGTCGTTCTAGCCGACGTACTTGTTGCTCGACACGTTTATAAATATTGTTTACAATTTTATTATTTTCGCTATTAGTAACGCGATCCGAGACGATGGTATCCATTTGAGCGCCGAATATTTCCTCGCCTTGTCCGCCATGAAACATCTCGTTTTTAAAAGGCGAGTTTCTCATTTCCGCGAGCATGGGTTTAATAAAGGTGCTGGCTACCAACTCGCCGATTACTTTTTTTGTTTGTTTTTCTTTTTTATCAACCATTATCTTAATTTGTTTTTCCTGCAGTTTTTCGCTTTGATCGACGAGCTGTATCTTAAATTCTGATTTGGGATTAAGCTTAGACGCTAACGTTTTTGGGAACTGTGCGGGGCTCGGATTTTTTGAGATTTGGGGAAGAGTCATTTGATTCATTTTTTAATCCTCAAACTCAAGCGTGGCGTGCAGTTTGCCTGCCCGGCTAATTTCTGTGAGTATTGATATTCTATCTTCAACGGGTACTTTTAATTTTTCCATGGCACCGATTAGCGCTTGCATCTTGATGCCGCCTTTGTTTAAGGGGTCAACAGCGATCACGGTTTTCGCTTCTACTTTTGGATTAACTGCTGTGGGAACAGGCTTGGGCGTGATAGTGTTAATCGTTAAGCCTCGATGCATAATGACCACGGGGGCCATTTGCACATCACCGCTCATAACAATAGTTCCCGTTTTCCGGTTAATGGTTACTTTTGCGCCGGTGTTTAGAAAATCTGAATCGGCGGTTGTTCCTAAGATCGTAGCGATGAATTCAGTATATTTTTTTCTTTCAGCCAGCGGTACATCGATTTTAATGAGTTTGGGACCTACTGCTTTTGCGATTATTTGACCATCATCATCGGGGTTATAAAGTTCGTTGATGGTGGCTGCGATGTAGCTTGACATGGAGAGATTGGCGTATGCTTTTTTGAGTATGAGGGTAACTTTTCCGTCATCAGTCATCACGGTGCTGATGACATCTTGTGTCATGGTGACGCCATTTTTTACAACGCCTGCATTTAGGTTTTCTTTATCTTCAATGACGACCCATCCTTGGGCAAAGCCAAATACAGCGCCTCGCCTTGCGGGTGCGACCATGGGCACGGTGAAAAGTCTTCCGCCTTTTAGACTTTTGGCGCTTCCTACTGACGCGATCATGACGTCTAATTTTTCGCCGACGGTTACGCCTGCTGCGGGGATGATAGCAGTGAGTGTAACGAGTGCTACATTTTTGGAAGCTTTCAGTTCAGCGAGATTGATTTCTCGATCGTCCATCAATGATGTGACCATGTTAAGTAATGGTCTCATGGCGGGTGTATATTTTCCGCCGTCGCCTGTGCCGCTGAGCCCGACGACTAATCCCATGCCTACGATTTCGCTAGAGTCCATACCTTTGACTCTGACCACGTCTCGTATCGATGCGGCTTGGGTTTGAGTTAGGGTATTACTTTTGCAAATAAACAGCACAAGGGCTATGACGAGTAAATCAAATATTTTATTTTTTAATTTCAACATGGTTATCTCAATGCTTTAGATTTAAAAACCAAAAATCGTTTCGATGACTCTTGTTAGCCATCCTTTTTTTGTTGTCCGAGCAACGTTCCCGCTATGCCGTTTGATAATTCTAAGATCGTACAGATCCGATGATTCTATTCTTGCTTCTTTTGCCAAATCATCAACGGAGCAGGTTCCTGTTAAAATAAGTTGTACGGTTTGGCCGTCGCTTTTCAGATATTTCCTAGCTTCAAGGACTAATGTGCCGTTGGGTTTGACATCTATGACTCTTGCTCTAATACGATCGGAGATGGTATCTTTGCGTGTTTTTTTCGCATCGCCTTTGAATTCGCTAGAATGGCTTAGCCCTGCTTTGGGTAGATTGGTATTCTTCCCGGACTTAACCATTAGCTGCATCAGTTTTTTTAGGTCCAGGTCTGGCCATGATGAGACTTCTGATTCTAAAGTATATTCTTTGACAGATTTGGCTTTGCCAATGCTGGATGAGGAGGATGATTCTTTGATGATAATTTTCACCAGATCGCCTTTGCGATACTTCCGGGCTTCCAGTGGTAAGGAAGCCTGGAGGCTGACTAAGGTCGAAGGCAAAGGATCTTCTTCTCTTGATCGTAATGATTTTTTCGCATCTGTTTTTCTGGCGCCGAGTCTAATATTGGTCGGATAAACTAATCCGGCTTGGGTTGAAACAGATGCTATCACAAGAAAAACAACACATAGGTAACGAGATACATTCATTTACTGGTTCCCTTTTTGAGGGTGATTTAAATCCATCACCACTGCTAGTCTACCGACGACTTGCGCTTTGAATTTTTGTTTGGATCGTTTATTTAACAGCATAATATACTGGCCTTTTTTTCCATCGGACTGGGCGATAGCTTTGATCATGAGTTGTATTTGACCGGTTTTGCAAACGACACTGACTTCGTCGCCACGTTTAATTAAAGTTGCTTCAGTGATGTGCCTAGTGGTGATGCGTTTGCCTTTAGAAATTTTTGTTTTTGCGATTTTGCCTTGCACATCTTGAAATGATTCAAAGTAGTCTTCGTTATCTTTTTCGATTAAGACTTCATCCATGGTTACGTTTGAGCTGCTTAATACTTGTCCTTTTACTACTGATTTTTTTGCCAAGAGGACGTATACTTTTCTTTTTAAAGCGAGCCTAATGGTTTTTCTCTTGATTGCTTTAGCGTTTCGGACTCGTGTGATTCCGATTCTAAATATTCCAAGTTTTTTAACACTACTGATCTCAAGATCAAAATGATCCGTTCCGACACTTGATTCTAATAAGCCTCTGTCTTTTGCATTAAACTCAAAGATCAATTCGGATTTTTGAAAGCCCGATCGCTTGATCATTTTTCCTTTAATCATGTCGCGTAATAAATGATACGAAGCGATTGATTGGTGTGTGTGTTTTTTGTTTTTGTTTTGTGTTGTTGTTCTTTGAATTTTTATTTTTTTATCGCCTCGAGCTATCGGGGCGCGTTTTATGTCGCATGCTGCGTATCCGCCTAGGCTTGTGTATGCCCAGTTGACGCCGTGCTGGGTAAGTATTTTTCGCAACTGCTTCATCTTTAACAGGACTTGTCCTTCTTGTAGATCAAGATCTGCTACGATGATATGACCCATTGCTTTTGCGTCTTGACCTGTTAAAGATGCGATATCATTAAGCGTAATTTTAGGTGATTGACTTATACAACGCGAAAGCATTCTGATTGATCCTGCGTGTAACGATGTGGTGTAGCACATCGCTATCACGAGGAGAAGTAATACGCTAGGCCTACTTTTATTTATTTTGTTAAGCATCTTTTTCATGAGCATCCATGCCATGGCTTGGCCTTTTTATTTAGGCTAGCACCTCTCATCCATGAAAGGTGTTAGCTATTTTAGAATCTCGTCAAGTTACTAATCACACTCAGAGCTTCGTCTGCAGCTTTGATTGATTGACTGTTCATTTCAAATGCTCTTTGTGTTTTAATTAGTTCCACTAATTCTTTCACAGGGTCTGCATTTGAAGCTTCTTGGTATCCTCCAAGAATTGTTCCTAATCCGTTTTCTCCAGGCACGCCTTGGATGGCATCTCCAGATGCCAATGATGTGGTGTACACGTTTCCGCCTTTAGAGATTAGTCCGCCGGGGTTACTAAAATTAAAAATTTCCACTTGTGCGGCATCTGCGATTTGTACGCCATCTACTTTATAGCTAACCGATCCGGTGGGACCGATGGCGATATCTGTAGCGCCGTTAGGAATAACAACCACGGGTTCAAGCCTATTGCCTTGGCCGTTGCCTAGGACCAGTTCGCCATCTTTATTAGTTGTAAAATTTCCAGCTCTGGTATATCCCACGCCTTCGCCGACGCTATCTAAAGTGCGTACTTGGAAGAATCCTGGGCCTGAGATCATCATGTTGGTTCCGGATTCGACTTTGACGGGCGACCCTTGTTCGAAGTTAAGCTGTGTGCTTGAAAGCTTTACGCCTAGTCCAACAAATAATCCTGCTGGTGTTTGGTCGCCCGAAGCGTTGAGCACGCCCGGCTGTGCTTTTTCTTGATAGAGTAAATCTTCAAAATTACCGCGGCTTGTTTTAAATCCGACGGTATTGGTATTGGCTAAATTATTTGCAATAATATCTAAATTTTGACTTAGAGCCGACAAGCCCGATGATGCTGAATGTAGTGCTGAAATGGCCATAAAAATACCTTTATGATGATTTTATTTTTTTAAATTTGTACACGCCCTAAGACGTTTACTGCGCGGTCCATGATGAGGTCGTGATATCGAATCATGTTGCCGTTGGCAGTGACTGATTTGGTTGCGCGCATCATGCTGACCATGGCGGTGAATTGATCAACAGCGCTGGCTTCAAAGGTGTTGGGCCTGACCTCGTAAGTTTCTAGTTGTTGAATTATTTTTTGTGGGTCATTGGCTTTGAACATATTTTGTCCATCTTTAACGAGCTTGGTTAAATCGGTGATGCCAACGAGGCCTAGGGTGTCCACCACTTCTTGCCCTTGTAGGACTTGGCCTTGCGAATTGATGGTGATCTGTCCCGCTGATGGGTCTGAGATTTGTATTAGGGTTTGCTCGGCATTAAGCAGTAAGTTGCCGCTTGATGCGTTGGCGAGTTGGTTTTGGTTGTTGACGGTTAGCCTACCGTCTCTTGAAAATCTGATGCTGTCATCTGCGCCTTGAAACATTAAAAATTGCTCGGCGTCTACGATAAAAATATCTAGCGGGTTGCCCGATGCTTGTGGTCTTCCTCTGCTAAAGTTAATGCTTTGTGGTCCTGCGAAGGCGCCGCCCCCGAGTTGATCTAATAGATTATTTCGAAGCCCAAAACCTAGGCTATCTTCTTTGACTTCGACATCTCGCTGGCGAATTTCCGGTACATCTACTTTAAAAGCGGGTGTTTGGACATTGGCCAGATTATTAGCAAAGACGTCCTGCCGATACATATTAGCTTGGACGCCAGAAGCGGATAAATAGAGCCCATAATTCATCGCCTTACCTCCTTGTAAGGTGTTGTCTCAGCCGAATCTTTTGACTGTGTAGACAAAAATGAATTTGGAAACTGCTGGTCGATTCCCTCGACAGCATTGTGATCTTTCCGCGAAGATTCACGATTAAACCCACCTGCACCCACCAGCGCTCCGCGCTGATGTTCTTGAACAGCCTGCTGTGCTAAATCCAAAATAGCTTGGCCCATGTTCAGGGCATCACTTTTTCGGATTATCTCTAATAAGCTTGCTGGCATTTGATACACATCCTTGCGTAACAGGTTTTTTACAACTGCTAGAAAATCCTTTTCCTAGCGGTTTACCTATCGCAATAACTGTGCCAAAGATTGCATATGCTCTTTTTTTTTTCAAAAAAACATCGATCATTTTTTTAAATATCTTTTTTTTATATACTTACAGATAAAAAAACAAATCTTCGTTTTTTTTACTTTTGAAATGCGCAAGAATCGACATCGCTTCAAATGATGCGCAAACATTACGGGCAAGCGCAATTCTTTCCGGCTTGCGCAAGAATCTCCTTGCCTAAAAAAGTAGTCTAAGGCGCTGTGAAAGCTAAATATTAGTGCGTGATCGGCGTTTGAGCTACCACATCTAGTGATTGATTCTTTTTGGACACGTCGTTGAACTATGACGAGGGACTGACGAGGCGATGAAGGATGGCCAAAAGATACCTTGTTCACCCTGCGGGAAGATCGGGTTGGATTTTTGATTGATGCCGAGGCTTAAAACTTAGACGAAAAAGTTAAAGCAAGAAATAGAGGCAAAAGCGGGATTATCGATATTCGATTTTTGAGATGAGCTGACCGGTGCGTGTTTTTCGCCAAGTCAGGGTTGGCTCTGGTTTTAAGCCTGGTGCGGTCAATCGCGGGGGCAATCCGGATCGCGTGGGTGTTAAACAACGAAACCGCTTTAAAGGGCCGTTATATGTGTTATAAAAATAAACTTTATCGTCTAATGAGCTTATTTTTATCCGGACGCCGTGCTGCTTGACAGCAGTGGCAAAGCCCATGTTTCGGAGGCTTTTGCGTAGGTGTATCGTGCTTTTGGGCATTGTTTTGTTATTTTCGGAAAGATATCGCATGCCGTGACCTAAGAATTCCATGCGTTGTATGGCATCCATTAGTGAATTGGGGCGGAGTTTAAACAGGTACCGTTGCCATTGTTTTTCAAAGATTTTGAAATCCACAATGCCCAGGGATTTTTTAAATTCTAAAAAATTGCCTCTGCCGATTCTGACTTTTTTGAGATAATTGACGAGACCTTTTTGATACATGCCGCCGTTTGATTTGGTGAGATAATAGACCACCGACCATGCTTGATCATATAGCAGCTCCGCGCGTTCGGGATGTTTGATGAGTGTTTGTCGCCATTGTTTGCCCGACATGCTGAGTAATTCTTCTAAAGGAATAAGTTTGTGGCGTTTGATGGCGGCTTTAATTGAAGCTAGCCTGCGTGAGTTTGCAAAGCCAAGTCTCAGGCCTTGCTTGACCAAGAGCCCGTCTTCGAAATACTCAGCTAAGCCTTCGTTTAACCAAACGGGCATGGACGAGCTAACATAATCGACGGCGAATTGATGAAAGCCCTCGTGTTGCAAGACGCGTAGGGTTTGCGTAAGACTTCGCTTGCCTACAAAGGTCGCTAAGCCACGTATTCTTCGCGTGACAAAAAACATGCCCCCCGAATTGCTGCCGTTTAGGTTGTAATGGTTCAAGAAAGTTTCGTACTGCTTTTGAGATTGAAAGAGATAGAGGTTCATTTTTCCTTTCTTTTTCAATCTAAATTCTTTGCCAAATCGCCGTCGATATTCTTTAAAAATGCGGTCCATGTGGCTGGAAATATCTTCTGAGACGGTTTTAGAAAGCGTGGTGGCTACTTTATAGTGCTGGGATTCGTAGCGCCTAAGTTTTGCGCCGGCCAAAGCGGCTTGAGATAACGACAGAAGTATGACGAGTAAACCTATTTTTAATACCTTATCGGTCATCTTTAATCTTCCGCTTTGCGATCCCAAAGAACAAGCTATCTCTTTATCATCCTATTATACACTCCTGAATGATCGGCTGATCCACAGCTTCACTCAATCCATAGTTTAGAGGGTTGGACTATTGACCATGCGCATGGCGGATTAGGCGGATTATAACCGCTACAAGGCGTCAAACGCGTATTTAGATTTTTTCTCCGTGTGTCATCATCACGGAAGCGGATAGGGTTATTCATCCAATTTTAACGATTTGATAACTGAAATGATGGCTTCTAAGTCATCTTCAACGAGCATAGGCTGATTGGCGAATTTGCCTTTGACCTCATGGCGAGGAGCATCGGGCGCGACCGCTTTGACATCGATGCCGGTATGATATTTCACCGTGGCATCGGGGTCTTTTAATTCATGGCCTGTGAGTATGCAAACTACTTTTTCGTGCTTGCCGATCGTGCCTTCTTCGATGAGTAGGTGCGCGCCCGCGACGCTGGCTGCGCTGGCCGGCTCGCATCCAAAGCCATACCTGCCGACTAATGCTTTGTGTTCTAGAATTGTTTGGTCATCGATTTCTCGCACAACGCCGTTCATGATGTCGATGGCTCTGAGTGCTTTGGGGAGGTTGACCGGTCGATTAATTTCGATAGCGCTGGCGATGGTGCTAGCGCGGTGTCCTTGGCTGTCCATTTCATCATATTTTTTCTGTATGAGTTGGCGATCAAATCTCCCGCCGTTCCATTTTAATCCATCTTCGTTGACCAATTGGTGCAATGTGTTTGCGCCTTGAGCGTTGATAATCGCTAATCTGGGGATGCGATCGATTAAGCCTAACTCTTTGAGCTCTAAGAATGCTTTCCCAAACGCGCTGCAATTGCCTAGATTGCCTCCGGGGACAACGATCCAATCGGGTATTTCCCAATTCAGCGCTTCTAGGACACGATACATAATTGTTTTTTGTCCTTCGAGCCTGAATGGGTTGACGCTGTTCATCAGATAGATGCCTAAGTCTTGGCGCTCTGTCGCGATTTGTCTGATGCGTTTGAGGCAGGAGTCAAAGTCTCCTGTGACTTGCAATGTTTTTGCGCCGTAGTCTAATGCTTGAGAAAGTTTACCGTAGGCGATTTTGCCGGTGCCGATGAACACAATGCCTAGCATGCCCGACATGGATGCAAACATTGCTAGGGAAGCACTAGTGTTGCCTGTTGATGCGCACGCGACTTTGGCAGCGCCTCGCATTTTTGCGTGCGTAAACGCCGCGGTCATGCCGTTGTCTTTGAAGCTACCCGAGGGATTTAAGCCTTCGTATTGCAAAAAGAGTTGTCCATGAGATAAGCCTATTTTTTTAGCTAAGCGATCTGCACATTGGCAGTTTGTTCTTCCCTCGCCGATGGTGACAATATCGCTTTCAGAATTGAAAAAAGGAAGTAGTTCCCTAAACCGCCAGACGCCTGAAAAATCTAGCGCCCCCCCGCCGGTATCGCCTTTGGTCATCCAGCGATATTCAAATCCCGCTAACGATTTGGGGACCATGCAGCGATCCCAATCATATCGGATATCTAATAAACTTTCGAAGCCGTTGGCTTGGCATTTTGGACAACTCAGATGGGTTTCATCTACGGGGAATTGTGCGTTACAATCCGGATTGATACATTGTTGTACAGCAACGTGTTTCATGAAAATTTCCGATCAAATAAAATAAGCTTCATCATAGATTACCATAACTAGGTTGATGCTGCTGCTCTATTTAAGAGGTTTATCTTAACAAATCCAAGTTGTTAAAAGCGACTTGGCAGAGTCTTCATTTAAAAAATATCTGGTTATCTTGGCTATATCTACTGACAGGGTATAATGATTCCATTATGATAGATATTCATCAAAAACCGTCTCGCCCTTTAGTGAGTGTATCGATTCTTTCCGCTGATTTTGGGCACATGATTGCCGACTGTCAAGACGTTTTAAGCAAAGGCGGAGACCTGCTTCATATCGATGTGATGGACGGACACTTTGCGCCAAATCTCACGATGGGTGGAGATATGATTCGCGCGCTGCGGAAGCATTTGCCCGACACTTATTTGGATGTCCACTTGATGGTCGAGAAACCGGAGATGTATATCGAGGCTTTTGCCAAAGCGGGCGCGAACATGTTTAGCTTTCACCTAGAGGTCTGCCACCCTTTGCAGGCCGATGGTTATGATGCTAATGATCTGATCAGCCAGATTAAAGCTAGCGGGATGCATGCGGGGATGGTGATTAACCCTGATACGCCAGCGGAGGGATTGTTGCCTTACCTTGATCAGCTGGATTTGGTGCTTGTGATGTCGGTGGTGCCCGGTAAATCGGGGCAATCTTTTATGCCTCGGGTGCTAGAGAAAACAAAGTGGCTTAGCCAAAATATCTCCCCGCGGACGCGCTTAGAGATGGACGGCGGGCTTAATTCTCAGACAGCCCAGCAAGCCAAAGCCGCGGGGGTTGATGTTATCGTGGCGGCGTCTGCGATTTTTGGAAGCGATGATCGCGCCCAAGTGATCCAAGCGCTCTCGCAACCGATATAAAAATAGCTCACCATCAAAATAATCCAACAGCGGCGATTACCCGCGTTCTATTTTAATTTTCGCATCATCAAAGCACGAACATTGATTGCTTTTACCTATTGCGATTTGTGTTTAAAAAAATTATTTTACGCGGGCTGATTTACTTGAGGAGATGCCTTGTAATTTACAAGCGTAAATCGCATAGAGAAATCTATCGTTATGGTAAGCTTACCCCCCTACCGCCGCCATGGATTCGAACTTCAAATATAACGACAGCGGAGTCCACACCGCGAAGTACTCACCGCCCTGCCTTCTTTTATAGAAGCTGGTTTATTTTTATTTTATCTTTTTGTTCTAGGGATCATAATTTCGCCGACTTCAAAATCATCTTGGCTAAATCGGCAATGATCGATTAAAAAAGATTCGATGTGATTCACACGGTTAGACGATGGCAATTTAAATACCGGGGCGTTTTTATCAAACATCGGGACAAAGGCTTTGATCCATTGTGCAATTTTATAAGAAGAGTTTTTATAATAAGTAATCTCTGATCGTTTGAAAAAATCTTTTTCTCTGGATGCATTAGAGCAGACTTTGATGTATTTGGTAATCGTCTTGAGATACAGCTTAAGGAATTTTTGCGTAGGCTTATTGAAAGATGCGTTTTGGCTTATTTTGGTCGAAAGTTTTAGTATTTCAATAATCTGTGGCTTAATGTTAATACGTGGATTTTTTGTAAAAGCGTTGAGTTTTTTATCAAAAAGCTGCAGAGCAACAATCCTTGAAGCCGGTGAACCGATTTGAATCGCCGCGTTTAAGATCCAGCGGTTGATCATCATCACCGATTCTTTTTTCGCTCTTTTTTGGATAATCTTATCTAAGAATTTTTGATCATTGGGAGATAGTTTCACATGTGAAGCGAACTTGGCGATATTTTTCATAGCCATGTAACGGATAGCTTGATTTTTGTCTTGGGTAAAAGGGGTGATCGCTTTACTAAAATTTTGAGTATCGCCTCGCGTGTTTTCGCATGCGATTAAAAGATACAGTTTTTGTTTCCAATGCAGCTGATCGTAGTTGGCAGTACTCATCCCACGATAAACCCGGTTCGATTTTTGAGTGATCACCTTTAAAACTTGAGGGTCTTTTTCGGAAAGTGATTTAGAAAAAATACTTTTTAATTTCACCGCCAATTTTTGTATTTTCGAAAAATCAGGCTGAGCGGAAGTGTCGGCGATCTGGGTGATGGATTGGGTAATATCTAAAGCTTGGCCATGAGCTTGATTTGTGGAGGCCAAAAGGAACACTAATACACCAAACAAACTCTGGTATCGCTTCATAAACAAATACTCCAACTGAATAGGACAAATGATGCAGTTTACAATAATATTGACTTGGGTTATTGCCTTTGTTTTATGCAATAATCAGCCAAAGTTAACGGCTATCCCTATTTATGTCAAATTTTTAAGCTAGTCCGGTGGCGTTTCAAGTGAGCATGAGAAGCCAAACAAGAAGCAAAGAGGCTCAGACTTAAACGGTTATTTGTTGGCGTGATAAGCTTTATTCTTCTTCGAGTTTAATTCTCGGGTCAAAAGCCGTGTAAGCTAAATCGATGATCAAGTTGAAGCCGATGAGCATGGCTGAGTAGACCAAGACCAGTCCTAAAATCAAAAAGCGGTCGCGATTGAGCACCGCGTTGACAAAATGTTGGCCGATGCCTGGAATAGCAAAGACTTTTTCGATGACAAACGAGCCAGTCATGACAGCAGCCAAGGCTGGGCCTAGGAAGCTCAGCACGGGTAAAAACGCGATCTTCAGGCTATGATCTAAGAGAATTTTGAGAGGGGAAACCCCTTTTGCCCTGGCGGTTCTGATGAAATCGCTTTTGCAGATATCGGCTAAACCTAGCCTAATGAGTCTTGCAATATAAGCCGCGGGGGCGATGCCCAAGGCGATGGCGGGCAAGACATAATGTCCAGGGCTTTCCCAGCCCGCGATGGGGAACCAATGCAAGATGCTGCCAAATACGATCATTAAGATCGATCCTGTCACAAACGTGGGAAGACTAATGCCGAGTAACGCTATTGAAAGTGATCCTAAGTCAAGCCAGGAGTTAGGTTTAATCGCGCCGATGATGCCTACCAATAGGCCTAGGTGTAAGGCAAAAACCATGGCGACGATGCCTAGGGAAGCACTAATGGGCAAGCTTGTTTGGATGATTTGGCTGACTCTTTGGTCTTTATACTGTAGGCTTGGGCCGAAATCGCCATGCAAGAGTACGTCTTTGGCGTATTTCAACATAATATCGCTGTGCTGACCGTCTAGGCCGTATTGCTTGGCGAGGGCTGCTTGAATTTGTTTGGATGGTTTTTTGCCATCGGGGCTGAGCAGCGGGTTCCCGGGGATAGTCCAAACTAATACAAAGGTGATGCAAAAGATTAAACCTAGGATCAGGGGGATTTGTAGAAGCCGAGATAGAATGAGTTTTGCCATGGATATGGGTTATCTTAACACAGATTGGGGCGATGGTGAAAATCGGCTTATTTACAAGGGGGCTAGCTGTCTGTACTCTATAGGTTATGTTGATCTACGCAGGTATTGATGAAGCGGGGTATGGCCCGAAGTTTGGACCGATGACCATTGGGCTATCTGTTTTGGCTATTAAGGAAGCGCCCAGCGCGATGGATTTCTTAGAGCGCCCTTTGAACCTATGGGAGCTTTTGAAGAAAGTGGTTTGTCGGGATTTAAAATCGGCGAGAAGCGGACGATTAGCGGTCAACGATTCTAAAAAACTCAAAACCCCTAGCGCGGGGGTGAAACACATTGAGCGAAGTTTACTTTCTTTTATGAGGTGCTCTGGCATTGAGATCGGCGGGCTAGATCGTTTAATGGCTGATTTGGGGAGCGGAATTCCTCAAGATTTGCCCGCATGGTATGCGCCAACGGCTGAGAAGCCTTGGGATATATTGCCTAAAGGGATCACTTTGGCAGAATTATCGATTGACGGGGCGGTTTTAGGTAAGGAACTGTCTTTGTGCGGGGTTAAGCCGATGGATTTCCGCGCGGCGATTGTGTTTGAAAAACAATTTAATCAGATGGTGAGCAAGACCCATTCTAAAGCTTCGACGAGTTTCACCTTTGTTAGCCGGCATTTGGACTATGTTTGGCAGCGTTATGGACATTTGAAGCCGTTTGTGGCGGTGGATCGCCAAAGCGGGAGAACACGATACCGGGATTTATTGGCGTTTTGCTTTGCTCAAAGCAGAGTAGATGTTTATGAGGAAACACCTAGACGTAGCGCTTATTGCATTAAATCTGCTGATGGTCGGCGGGAAATGGTGGTGAGTTTTGAGGTTGGCAGCGAGGAGATTCATATGCCTGTGGCGCTTGGGAGCATGCTTAGTAAATACTTGCGGGAGATGCTGATGTATCGTTTTCAGGCTTATTTTTTGGAAAAACTGCCTAGGGTTAAGCCTTGCGCGGGGTATGGAGCTGATGCGAAACGATTTTGGGCTGAACTTGAGCCTCACCTAGATGAACTAAATATTGCTATCAATGCGATTCGACGAATCTCTTAGGCTAGGCGTTTGAGCCAATCTTGGCTATACTAGGCCAACCCGCGATCATTGATATGATTGAGGCATTAGCGTAAGGATTAAAGATGGCTATTATCACAGGCAAAGCGTACGTTTTAGGGGATGATATTGATACGGATCAGATTATCCCTGCGGAATATCTTTCTTATGACCCGACATTGCCCGAGGAACGGAAGTTTTTCGGTAGATACGCGATGATCGGCGTACCTAAGGAGCAATCGGGTTTACCCGATGGGGGGCATCGTTTTGTTGCTGATGGAGAGTATCAGACGGCTTATACTTTTGTGATTGGGGGGAAGAATTTTGGATGTGGCTCCTCGCGCGAGCATGCGCCTTTGGCCATTGCCGAGGCTGGGGCAAAGGTTGTGATTGCGGAGTTTTATGCTCGTATTTTCTTTAGAAACTGTGTGAATGGCGGGTATTTATTGCCTTGCGAGACGCCTACGCGGCTGATTGATGAGGTCCGCAATGGGGATGAATTGTCTTTAGATACCGAAACGTGTTTACTGAAAAATATCAGCACGGGACAGTCTTATGAACTTAAGGGATTGGGTGATGCCAAGCCGATTATCGACGCGGGCGGGGTCTTTAATTTCGCGAGGCAATCGGGGATGATTCAATAAACTGGAATAAGACGGGAAGCTAAAAAGTACGGCTTATTAAGGATTTAAAACTTTTTTGATGGATTAACAAATAAGGAAATCAACAATGGAATCATCATTTTTAAAGAGTAAACACGAAGCTG
>CAZSSX010000005.1:0-30803 GCA_964609545.1 uncultured Phycisphaeraceae bacterium
ACCTAAGGCTAAGGCTAAAGTGGTTCGCGGCAGAGGCAAGCGATAAGCGATTGTGTATTAGGCGGTGCGACCTCTGCGGGGTCTTGCCAAAATGCTATGATGTCTGATTAAGCTACCGATTTATCAATATCCCCCGCATCAAAGGGCTATGCAGTGAGTTCAGTCAAACCTAATCCTCAAGTCTGGTCAGAAAAGAATCTTGATAACCCGCATAGGGTGATCGATAAAGCCGCGCGCGTGGAGCAGATGTTCGATGCGATTGCGCCTTCTTATGATCTGAATAATCGGCTTCACTCGCTTTGGCAGGATCAAGTTTGGCGGCGTAACACGGTTAAGCTGGCGCAGGTTCAAAGCTCCGATACGGTGCTAGATGTTGCATGCGGTACGGGTGATTTGACGATGGCTTTTGCCAAGGCTTGCCCTAAGCGGGCGCTGGGTTTAGATTTTACGGTGAACATGCTCAATGTGGCCCAAAAAAAGCGCCCGGAGCATTCGCCGGTGCCTATCCACTATTTTGCTGGTGATGCGATGAGCATTCCTTTGGCGGACGCTTCTGTGGATATTGTTTCTATCGCTTTTGGCATTCGCAATGTGGTTAAACCCGCTGTTGCGATTCAAGAATTTTATCGTGTGCTTAGGCCTGGTGGTCGGCTATTGATTTTAGAATTTTCATTGCCTAAGAATAAGATTTTGAAGGCGCTTTACAATTTTTATTTTTATCATATTTTGCCTAAGACTGCCACGCTTATTGCTCGGGACAAATCTGGGGCATATCGATATTTGCCTCAATCGGTGAATACTTTTATCGATCGGAAAGCGATGATTGAGATGATGAGCGCGGAAGGTTTTACTGATACCTCGGTCACGCCTCAAACTTTTGGCATTTCGGTCATTTACAAGGGTCTCAAAAAATAAGCGATTGATTGCGTGCTAGATTTTAGACTTGGGCTTTCCACTACGTTGTTCATTTAATGGCTGCGGGCGCCTGCCTGCGATTGAATCCATAGCAGATCATCGCAGGACTACCATTGCGGAATTCTCAGAACGATTTAGCTTTTGATCTAGGAGCGGTGTTGGCGAGTGGTTTATGATTTTCGACGAGATTTACCGCCGACCACCGGGGGAACCATAACTATTTTACGCCTGGCGGTTGGGAAATATAAAAATAGATTCCCCAAACGAATTTTATCCATTTTCACTCTTTAAGGTCGTTTTTTCGCTTATTTCTAGAATTAAAAGGAACGCAATTAGTATCCGAATATCATGCACATGCTTTAATTAGCGTCTTTTACCAAAATAATATTAATAATACATCATTAGGGTTCTCATCGAGAACCCTTTTCAAGTAGAATGACGATACGGCAAGTCATCCATTATTCACTTTCACACAGGAGTTTTTTATGAAACATTTAGGTACGTTATTAACAAGCTGCACGCTGTTAGCATGTAGCCAACAGGCTATGGGCAAAATTGTAGCTTGGTACAATTTTGAAGAAACCTCAGGCCGAATAACTGCGGACAGCGCGTTAAATGGCAAAGACGCCAGCGTGGGGAGCCAATTAGATTTAGATGTTCCCGGTGTCAATAACGGTTCGGGTGCGAGTTACACTAATAAGCCCGGGGCGGTGGTCTTGGCGCCCGAGTTGTACACGGGCAATGCCGCCCGCAGTATTTCTCTATGGTTTAACGCTAAAGCTTCTCTCGCCAAGAAGAACAGTCGCCTGCTACATAGTGGAAGTTCTGGCGCGGCATATCTTTTTGATCTTACGCTTGAGAATTCAACCGGCGGCAGAAGCATCGGGCTTCGTTACGGCAATGGTAATATGTTCTGGTCGGGCGGTAACGGTGGCATTGCTTTAGACTCGGGATTTCACCATGTTGTTTTGACTTATGACGGCACCACGCTTGTGGCAGACTCTACGGTGAATGTATACATTGATGGCGTCAAAGCCACACGCACCGGAGGCAATAATACAAATAGTGGGCAAGTTTTAAAAACAGGGGAATCTACTTCTTTTCAAGATTCGGTCTATCTGGGGCGTACTCAGCGCGCAGCCGTCGGGCGATTTACAGGCGTGCTTGATGATGTTCAGGTTTTCGACAATGCTTTAACTCAAGAAGATGTCAGTAGCCTTTTTACTCATCCAGGAGAGCTATTGGCTGGCGAAATTATTCCGATTCTTGGCGATTTAAATAATAGCCAAACGGTTGATGAAGCCGATTATTTGATCTGGATCAAAAATTATAACAAGACGGGTTTAGGTGCCTCTGGCGGCGATTTGAATCGTGATGGTCGTGTCAATGCGGCAGACTTTCCCATTCTACGGCAAGCGGCATTAGATAGTTCTGGTGTGGATTTAGCAGCAGTTCCCGAGCCTGCCTCGATGATGTTGCTAGCGCTGGGTGGACTTCTTTTAAGCCGTCGTAAATAAAACAACTCCATTTTATTATTCATGTGTGCCCCGCTGTCTTCTAAGGCAGCGGGGTAAGGGGAGGGCACAATCATGCACAATACCTCGGCCCATCGGGGCATTCAATATAACTCTCATAAACTTTTCCAGTTCATTGCAAGCTATGAAAAATATTCCGATACGATTTCACGTCGTCAATCTCATAAAACAACAATCGCTGCGCCCCTTATTTTCAACGCTACACAATTGGCGGAGCTTAGGAAGCCTATGCATGTATGCTCTGTTGTTTCATGCTTTGGTCAGCTGTGCTACAAGTCATCCTAACAGTCAAGGAATCACGCCTCCCACCTCTCGCGTCCTACAAGTTCGCGCCAAGCAGCTCAATCAGAATCTCTTAGAGACTATCCGAGACCTGCACTGGGCACCTTTGAACAGCGCCTATGATGCTCAAGATAACCTGACACAAATCACCGCTATCCTTCCCAGCCAACAGACCGCAAAAATTGCTATTCAAAAGCTAACCGCTCACACCCAGCGTGTCACGATTCACGTTCGATACTTCGGCAATCGCGTTTTAGAGCAAACATTCTTTGATAAGCTCGCACAGCGCATCGCTTTGCCCGAGCGTAAGAAACGCAACAAGTATTTCACACTCCCCAAGCTCGACGACGATCATTAAACCACCGATTGCAGCAGTCTATCATCTCGTTTTTTTTCTGGGGAATAATTTTTTATCCAATGCTTGCAATTCCTTGAGCGTGCTGGGCGCAATGGTATAACCCGCGGGAGAAATCCACGAGGTGAGCTTCCCTTTTTTATCGTACACATAAACAGATGGCTGCTGATCAAAACCGGCTTGGATATAAACGCGACAGCCCGCATCTTTGATCACTTCGACATAAGCCAAGTGGAATACGACCTTGCCTTTCATCGGGTTTAACGCGTAGAAGCCAATGGTTTGGGCTTTATCATGCGGTATAAAATAGGCTAAATCAAAAACTTGGAGCGCGTTGAGGTAGCCGGGCTGCACTTTATATTTACGGGGCTGTTTGGCGTTTAAGCCGTACTGTGTTTGAATGCTGATGATATCTTCGTCGCGCTGGCTATGCATGGCCACGGAATCATCCCGTAATTTTTTTAGGCTTCGAATCCCGCCATATTGCTTTGTTCGCCGGACGGTTTTGAACGAATCAAACCCCCCATCATCAGACATATTACACATCGTCACCGTCTTAAAACTCGTGGGGACAAATTCTTTACGATACACCTTTCCGCCTATTTGTGGGCCGCCATGAAGCAGTCGGGATTGGCTTTTGATGCGTGAATGCACGCCTAGGGTCAAGACTGATTTGCCATCTTCTTTTCCTTTGCCCCCGTAGCTGACCCACATATATCCAATTTCTTTTTTCCCATCACGGATAATAAAATATCGATCTGAAGGTAACGTTTTTACCACCTGTTCATGATCGATTATCGCTCCTAGAAACAAGCCATCCTCAACCATTTTTTTTCTCAAACGGTCTAAATCCGCGGGTTTCATGACCTTGACCGAATCAATTAGCGTTTCAAAAAAGGCAAAGCCACGCGCTCTGCCTTTACCCGCTAATTGCTCGGCTTTGTGGGATGCTAAGTATTGGCTGGCGCCCACTTCTAGGCGCAGCACCATAAAGTGCTCCGGGTCAATTTGCATCACGCCTAGACCAAGCACCCATGATTCTTGCTCCACGCCATCGACCACGCGCGAGGGCACATTAAAATAAACTTTCAAGGAATTTTCCCGATCGCCTATGGTTAAGCGATCATCGCGATAAATCTCCCGCGCTTTGCCTCCCGAGACTGCCCAGATTTCTTTCACCACTGCATCATAAATATCGGTGATGGTGGCTTTGCCATCGCCTACACGGATGAGAAATTTCCGGGATTTGCCTGCCCGCTTAAGCTTGCCGCCTCTCAATTCTCCATTGACTTGCATTGGGCTAAGCGCACCTGGATTTTCAGCTTTATCTGTTTGAATAATACTAAATGAAACCGCGTATTTATCATTTGCATATCTGCAAAGCTCACGCTTGGAGGTAATCCCCACGCGTTTCACATTTTTAGGAATCGCAAAGGAAATCCCGTAGGCATATTCCATCCAATATTGCTGCTTGCTTGAGCTATCCATTTTGGATGGATTCGCTGCTCCAGCCGATGCGCCATCCACTCGCTGCGCACAGACGACTGCTATTAGTATTAGCCCTAAAATTACGTTCGCACCGTTTCGATTTTTTAACATCGCCATAGCCTCTGCCCATCACCCGTATTAAAAAAATCATTTTTTCATGCTGCTACCACATCGCCTATCGCTTCATACACAAAGCCACCTTTTTATTATAAATAATTCATCCCAATAAAGCCATCAAAAGACACACCCGTTGGCCACGGAGCCCCTGTATTTTATACCAAAGCTTTGCCTTGATGACAAAATATTTTTGATATCCGCCAATATTGCTAGCAAAATATTATCTACGCTGTTTCCAGAATCGATCAATCCCGACGATCACATTAAGCAAAAGGTCCGGTTCCTTTTTCAGCATCTGATAGATATCATTATACGCATCCTCCCCGATGACCCATCCGCCTGTGTCCATATCGGGCATGTGGGCTATGATGGGCAGAAGCAACGAGCCAAATTCTTTGGAATCGCCAAGCACATCCCAAGCATCTTGCCTTAACGACATGCCGATCAAAAACCCCTGCGCCCAGTCCGCAAAAATGGGATCTCCATCTCTGTTTTCCTCTAGGCATGGGCTGTATTGCTCTGGATTCTGGTTCAAGCCCTCTAGGATGCGATTATACCACGCGGTCACGCCACCAAAAAAAGCTTGGGCTTGCTGATCATCCTTAAATTTGGGCTCGCCTTGGCCGATAATATAAGGGAGCCATTCGGATGGCATGATGAGTTCTGGGCCGATAGCCATAGCGGTCAAAAAGCCATCCATATCGCAGACCTGCATGCAATCCTCTGGCATCTGCTCAGACATCAAAAAATCATCAAGCGCATCGATATCCATCACCAGAGCATCTTCATTTCGTTCATCCATTGGCTCATCCCTTATGGTTAAGATACTCGTGCCATTCCGTGTGATTTTAGAGCATGCCATGCCCTAATTGGTAACAACAAAGCCAGGCAACGGCTGCGCCATGGCGCGATTGTGTTTTTAAAAGGGTTCTCTGCGATTAACCCTGCCTCTTGGCCGAGGTGCTCTTGCGCCTCGGAAGAACGGCCTATGGCTGACGCGTTCTTTAGGCTCTTGGCCATCCTCTGTTTTTTCTGCTGCTTTTTTCGCTAACGCTTTTTGCTTTTGTTTTTTCGTCTGGGCTTCGTTGATCACAAGGGATCGGCCATGCAGAGAGGTCCCCATCAGCGCGCGGACAGCACGCTGGCCTAGTTCATCATCCTTAGTCATGACGATGGCGAAGCCTCTGGGGCGCTCGCTTTTTTCATCCATGGGGATGGCAATATCTTCGATTTCAATATAAGGGGCGAAGAGTTTTTTTAAAGACGCATCATCTGTGCGAGGCCCAATATTGCCCACGTATATCTTAAACATAATCGGTACTCCGAGCTTATCCACTAATTCCCGATGAGATCGCTACAGCTGCCTCATCATTATTCTATCTTGATCAACCAAGGCTAGGCCTCATCTAAAACGTGTCGCTAGACTCCAGCAACCCCCGAAAGACGAAAGAACCCAATTGGAATGTGATCCCACGATATCCTTTGTTCATTCAACAGGCGTATCATATCAGAAAAGTCGATCATGCCAAGCAGGAGAGCTAAAATCACGTTTTTTTCACCGCTTAGGCGTCAAAAACATCCGCTACGCGTTTCACCACTTGCTCGAAGGCTTGATCTGACATCCCCGGCACGGCTTGGGTCTCATCTAAAACATGCTCCGAACGTAGAGGCACCCACGATCGACAGCCCGCGTATTGGGTGTGATTAGGGATCGTTAACGAGGTTTTCAAAGTGTAACCACGCACCGCCATGAGATAAAGCGGACGCTGGGGCTTATAATCAAATCGCATATCGATTTGCGGTTTATCCCAGCAATGCAGGTCATCTAAAGTATCAAATGCTTCTCGCGACGGGATTTGCCATATCTTTTCAACGATGCCCATTCCGGTAATGGGGACTTGGGTTGGCTCCTCTTTAATCTCAACGCGATCTCTAAACTGAGGCTTAATCATTTCAGGCTTTTGATGCGCCCACGAGGGGAACAATGCAAAGCGAGGATATTCAAGTTCAAACACACCGGGGCCCCCCGATTCGTGGATGCCTCCCTTGCGGATAAGCAATGCCAAGTGTCCTTCTTTGAGCAGATCACAAACGACCGACCATTCTTTTAATGCGATATCTAACATAGTCATTATCTCTTTTCATTTTTTACATTTGTTCGACGGTATGGATACCGAGTAAGCCTAATGATTTTTTCAGCGTTTTTGCGACCAAGTCACAGAGTTTTAGTCGAGACAACTTGGTGTCCTCATAACCTTCTGCCAATATCGGGCAATGCTCGTAAAAACGGTGGTACATCGTGGCCAACTGATACACATAATTGCACATACGGTGAGGCTCCAAGCTCTGCGCCACCGCGTCTACCGCAGCGGGGAATTGGAGCAGATGCATGGCCAATTGGCGCTCCGCGGCATGAATCAGATTGATTTCCGCTGAGGCAATGATTTCGGATTTGATCTGAGATTTACGAAACACTGCGCGCGTTCTGACGTATGAATAAATCAGGTAAGGCGCGGTATTGCCTTTAAGCGATAACATGCGCTCCATACTAAAAACATAGTCTTTAATGCGATCCGAAGAAAGGTCGGCGTATTTCAATGCCCCCACCCCTACCGCGCGGGCGACCTGATCTTTTAAGCTGTCTTCTAGATCGGGATTTTTTTCAGCAATCACCGTTCGCGCCCCGGCGATAGCGTCTTGAATAAGCGATGCCAGCTTAACCGTCCCGCCCGATCTTGTTTTGAAAGGCTTATTATCTTCGCCAAGTATCGCACCAAAAGGGACATGCCGAAATGCCGTATCGCCGTCCCATTTAGCCTGTTTTAATGTTTGAAAAACCATCGCAAAATGCTGGGCCTGCCTAGCGTCGGTCACGATAGCCACACGATCTGCTTTGAGCTGATTAACGCGATACTGCGCCGCTGCCAAATCAGTGGTGGCGTAAATAAATCCGCCACCCGATTTTTGAACAATCATCGGCAAGGGATCGCCTTGCTTATCTTTAAAGCCTTCGGGGAAAACGCATTTGGCGCCTTGGCTTTGCTTGATCATCCCCAGCTGATCGAGCTGATCGATAATGCCTTGGAGCTTATCGTTATAAAAACTTTCAGCTTTGACATCCTCATCGGTGAGCAACACGCCTAGGACTTGATAAGCCTGGTTAAAATGCGCCATGGAGACATCCACCAGTTGCTGCCATTTTTCTCGGGTTTCCGGATCGCCCGATTGTAATTTCACAACGCGTTGCCTGGCGCGGTCGGCAAAACCGGGCACATTATCGAAGTCTTTTTTTGATGCTTGGTAAAGCGTGTTGAGGTCTTGAATTTTTTGTTTTTCAGATTGATCAAGGCCTTGATCGATCATGTGTTCGATCAGCATACCGAACTGAGTGCCCCAATCACCCAGATGATTTTGCGGGATCACATCGTGGCCTTGGGCTTTGAACACACGCACCAACGCATCCCCGATAATGGTTGAACGCAGGTGCCCCACGTGCATTTCTTTGGCAACGTTTGGGCTTGAATAATCAATCACCACACGCTGTGGGGAAGCGGCTTGCTTCACGCCTAGATGTGGGTCTCGATCCATTTCTTGGATTTGCTGCTGAATAAAAGCGTCTTTGAGTTTGATATTCACAAAGCCCGGCCCGGCGATCGTAGGGGTTTGGGCAAGGTCTGAAATTTCTAGATTGTCTATGATTTTTTGTGCGATTTGCCGCGGATTTTGGCCTAGCTTTTTGGTTAAACTCATCGCCAAATTCGCTTGAAAATCTCCGAATTGAGGATTATTAGCCACCTGAATCAGAGGGTCTACCTCTTGATATGCTTGACCGAAGGCGGCGACGACGGCATCGCGAAATCTGTTTTCTAATTGCACTTGTATCTGCGCCACGCGTAGAACTCCTGTATTGATATGACTTGAAACGGGTGTACCCCAGCCCATGTTCTATTGTCCGCCGGCGGTCGTCAAGTCTATCAAATTAAAAATCCCAAGAAAACAAGAACGCCCCGCCATGCCAAGCATGAAAGATGGTTTTCGAGGTCTTTACAGGTCTTGCAAAATAAGATGTACTGATGGATCAGAGTTTAGCTTCGACTTCAAATTCGCTGGACTGGTTTGCCATCTGCGCTTTAAGCCTAGCCAAAATGGAGCTATGCATTTGGCTCACGCGTGATTCGGAAAGGTCTAAGGTGACGCCGATTTCTTTCATCGTCATTTCTTCGTAATAATAAAGCACGACGATCAGCCGCTCTGCCCGCGACAAGCCTTTGGTGATCATTTCCCGCAAATCTTTTTGCTGAACCTTAGTCAACGGATTAACTTGCTTAGCATCTTTAATCACATCAATTTCACGCACATCTTTGGAGGAGTCGGTTTCAAACCATTTGCGTGACAAAGAAACCACGCCTACCGCGCCCGCATCTTTTTTGATTTTCGCAAATTCTTCTTTAGAAACCCCTAGCTGATCATTAAGCTCTTGGTCGGTGGCTTTGCGGCCTACTTCTTTTTCGATTCTTCTTTTGACTTTATCGATTTGGCTCGATCTTGACCGAACCAACCTTGGCACCCAATCCATCGACCGCAGTTCATCAAGTATCGCCCCTCGGATACGTGGCGCGCAATAGGTTTCAAACTTAACGCCTCGATCTAAATCAAACGCATCAATGGCATCCATCAATCCGAAGATGCCAGCGCTCATCAGGTCTTCCACATCCACCTCATCGGGCAGCTTCGTATGGATGCGCTCGGCATTATACTTCACCAGATGAAGATAGCTCTCCATCATATGGTTGCGCATTTTCTCTGTGCCTGTCTTTTGATACTCGATCCACATCTCGGTGGTGGGTCGCTCTTTAGGCTTAATTCGGTATTGTGAACTCTGACGGATTCTCGCCATTGGTCGTCTCCTTGACCTGTATTTAGATTAGTTGCACGCCTTGCTGAGAAAAGAAATGCCTCGCCTTTTACGCAGCCAATCCTTGGGCTGGGTCTTTAGGTGATGGGTTATTTTGTTCATCTTCGTCTTGTGTTTGTGCTGGGTCTGCGTATTCATCGGGTATGGGATATTTTGCTTTAAAATCAGCGATATAATGATCGATCGCTTTTTGTATGAAATGCCCTAGGATTTTGCCAATAGGGTAGGCGCACAACATCACCACGATTGCTCGCTGAAGTATGGTGACTAATGGATTACCAGCGACAAGACCAACAATGGTTGCGCTGACAAATGCGATAATCACAAAACAAGTTGCTATGACTCTACCAGGGATATTGAGCACTCCTTTGCCCATAACATGAGGGGTCGTTCCATCACTTAGTATCGTATCAAAAAGTGTCGGTAAGTAAATAAATTTTGTAAATCCCGTTGAATTCGGGATAAATTCTGAAGAAAATTTAAAGTTTTAACCTGCCAGCCACATCGCCATTCTTTTTAATAAGCCATGGCCCGTCGGCTCCACCGCATGACGATCCATACGATGCGCAAGTTTGACAATACATGCAGCTGCTTCACAATTGGGAAATTCTAAGACAAAGGGTTTTCTATTATAAACCGCTTGAGAAACACGCGGGTCAAGATTGATATGCCCCGCAAAGCGGATAGAAATTTCTAAAAATTTACGACAAACCGCATCCATTCTTTCAAACACATCGCTGGCCGACTCGCGGTCCTTGGCCATGTTGACCAAAAAGCGGATATCAATATCGGCCTTTTGTCGCCAGATCGCTTTGACCACTGCGTAGGCATCTGTGATGGAAGTAGGCTCCGGTGTGGCCACGACTAAAATCTGATCCGCACTGAGGCAAAAGCTCAGCACATTGGGCGCCACCCCAGCGCCAGTATCTATCAGCACCACATCCACATCTGCTTCGAGCTTATGTAACTGATCAATAATTTTCTCGCGTTCAAACTCACTCAGCGTAGCCATTTTCGCCAACCCCGATGCCCCTGGAATAAGCTTAAACCCGCCTGGCATATCAATCATCACGTCATGAACCCGACACCTGCCCGCCACCACATGAGCAATCGTATATTTAGGCACGACATTGCAAAGCACATCGATATTAGCTGTTCCCAAATCCGCATCCAGCAGCACCACCTTACGCCCCATTTTCGCCAACCGAATCGCTAGGTTCACCGCAACATTAGACTTACCCACACCGCCTTTGCCGCTGGTAATCGCCACGACACGTGCACGCGTTTTAGTTTCAGTTGATTGTGACTCAATCACCATATTTCGCAGGGCCTCTGCTTGATCAAAGAATTTCATTTACAGCTTCCCCCCCATCACTAGATCCGCGATACGCTGGGCTTGGGTAGGCTCGATTTGATGTGGTACTTCTTGTCCTGTCGTGAGATAACTCAGTTGTTTGTTAACTCGCTTAGCCACGTTTAGCAATACGCCATAGTTGACTGCTTCATCTAATTTCGTAAAGATAATCCGATCATACCTTATTTGGCTAAACTTTTCAGCGATATTAAATAAAACATTTTCTCCACTGGTCGCCGAAAGCACAAGATGCACCTCATGAGGATTAGCCACTTGGATAAGCTGGGTTAATTGTTCGAGTCTAGGATCATCTTTCTGACTTCGTCCCGCGGTATCAATCAGCACCACATCGCAATCCCGCGTTTGAAAGATCGCTTGATTCAGCTCCTGCTCGTTAGATGCAACATGCAGATCTACGCCTATGATTTGTGCATAGGTGCGCAGCTGATCCACCGCGGCGATGCGGTAGGTATCCATCGTAATTAAGCCCACGGTTTTATTTTGTTTAAGCTTAAACGTGGCAGCAAGCTTGGCGATGGTCGTGGTTTTTCCCACACCCGTAGGCCCCACCAAAGCAATCGTCCTAGGCCTACCATCCGCGGCATCCTTTAGCTGCTCGGCGGCACGATCAATCGGCAGCATCTGGGCGATCGTTTTTCTAACCGCCTGCGCGATCGTCATCTCTTGATTGGCCCCATCGCCACAAGCCAACCTCGCGCTATCGACCACCTCTTGGGCTAACTCCTTAGCCACCTCGTGCTGAATCAAAGACAAATATTGATCTAAAAGTTCATCGCTTGACGCAGCAGCGGCAAAGGGGTTGGCATGAGGGTTCTCCGCTTGCTGAGCGCGGTACATCTGCTCAACCAGCTTTTTAATCTGCGCCACCTCCTCCGCTAATCCTTGTTGCCCAGGGCCTACCATCGTAGTGTTAAATGATCGATTCGCTTGGGCTGATGTTTTTTCTACCTGCTTTTCCTCAGCTTGTTTTTGCGTAAACTGCGCCTGGGCAGCGGCGTATGTTTTACGTATCAGATCACCCGCGGTCGCTTGCTCTGCATTGACATTCGCAGCGACAGGTTTCCTCGATGGTGTTAAGCTCCGCCCAGCACGGCTTGTCGTTTGCCCAACAGCTGCGCCCCCCTGCATCCGCCTTCTCCTACCCACTTGCGATGCCGGCCCCGCAGTAATCTCCACAATCGTTTTAGCACCAAAACCCATCACACCCCCTTGCTTATAGTGTCTCGTATGCAAAATCACCGCATCGCTACCGAGCTCTTTTTTTACCAGCGCCAAGGCTTGGGCCATCGTCGCGGCTTTATAAGTTTTTAAATTCATTTTTCGATTCCTAGAAATAAACTAATTCAAAACGATGAGGCTAAGCATTGAAAGCTTAACGCTGACTTCATCGCGATAAAGGCTAAATGTGTCAAGCCGCGGCTTCCTGCTCCACCTGAACCAATCCCATAGACTCAACTTCCACGCCCTTCGTAATCTCGTTATAACCCAACACCGCAGCAGTTTGCAGGTGAGGCTCTATCAAATCACGCACCTGACCCCTAACCTGAGGCGAAGCCAAAACCACAGGCTGATGACCCTCCCGAACCAAATTCTGCAACTCCTGCACAATCTTCATCGCAATCTGATTCGCCACCGCGGGAGGCATCGACATCGTCGTACCCTCCTCCGTCCGATCGATATATCCCAAAATCTGATCTTCCAATGCCGGATCTAAACTAATACAAAAAAGCTTCGATACCGTTTCCATCGTGTCCGTCCCACCAATCGCATCCTGATCACTCGCAGGCACCGATTCAACATATTGACTACAAATCGTTCGACGCAATGCGTTCCTCACATACTCAGTCAAAACACCCAAATCTTTGGTCCGCGTAATCCAATCCCCCAGCGTTTCCACCACCGTCTCAATATCTCGAATCGAAACCCGCTCTCTCAATAAATTATGCAAGACCCGCTGCAATTCCGCGAGCTTAACCAAAGGCGTCTCGCCCGCAAGCACTTCCTCCACAAGCTTAGGCGATTTTTCCTTAAGCTGCGTGACCAAATTATTAGTCTCCTCACGCGTGAGCAACTCAGCGGCATAATTTTTCACAACCTCGGTAATATGCGTCGCCAACACAGAAGTATCATCAACCACCGTATAATTAAAAGATTCCGCCCGCTGCTTCTGACTAGCATCAATCCACACCGCGTCCAACCCAAACGCAGGCTCCCGCGTAGGCACACCATCCACTTGCCCCGAAGTAAAACCACTATCCATAGCCATATAATGATCCGGATAAACAATACCCTTAGCCACCGCATTGCCACGGATTTTAATATGATACTCATTAGGCTGGTGCTGCATATTATCCCGAATACGCACAGGCGGCATCACCAACCCAAGCTCCCCCGCCAACTGCCTACGAATCATCGTAATTCGATCCAACAAAGTCCCCCCTTGCGAAACATCCACCAGCTTAACTAACCCATATCCAATCTCCAGCTCAAGGGTATCTACCCCTAACATTTCCTCCACCTTAGGCTCTGATTTTTCCTTTGCAATCCCCGCTGCTTCCTCGTTTTGATGCTGAATTTCTTGCGTCTGATTACGCTTGACAAAAAAGGCAATCGCCCCCACAACCACCGCCATCATCAAAAGCGAAACCGACCGCAACGGCGTGAGCATCATCAACAAAAGAAAGCTCGAAGTCAATGCCAAAGTAACCCACCGCGCCGTCAACTGACTCGTAATCTCTGAACCCAAATCTCGATCGCTACCCGATCGAGTCACAATCAAACCCGCAGCAATAGAAATCACAAACGCAGGCAACTGACTCACCAAGCCATCCCCAATCGTTAGGTTTGTGAAAACTTCCATCGCATCCGCAGCGCCCATTCCCCCTTCTAACATACCCACCGAAAACCCCCCTACAATATTCACCACCGTAATAATAATCCCCGCCACCGCATCACCCCGCACAAATTTAGCAGCACCATCCATAGCCCCGTAAAAATCAGCCTCGTTGGCAATCGTCTGCCTGCGTTCCTTGGCTTGGCCTTCGCTGATAATCCCCGCGTTGAGGTCTGCATCAATAGCCATTTGCTTACCGGGCATCCCGTCAAGGGTAAACCTCGCCGCCACCTCGGAGATGCGCGTCGCGCCTTTGGTAATAACAACAAACTGAACAATCACCAAGATAAGAAAAATAACCACACCAATCGTCAACGAGTTTCCCGCCACGAAGTCAGCAAACTGCTCGATCATCTTCCCCGCCACACCCTTGGCCGCTTCAATATTGGCCCCGCCTTGGGAAAGTTTCCCAGCCCCTAAAATAAGCCGCGTCGATGCAATATTAAGAACTAATCGAAAAAGTGTTGCCCCCAAAAGAAGCGATGGAAACGCTGAAAACTCCAACGGCTTCTCAATCGACAAAGTCGTAAGCAACACGATAATCGCCAATGCAATATTGGCTGTAATCAACACATCCATCACCACCGCATTCAAAGGCACCACGATAACGCCCAGCATGCCCATCACCATGATAGGCATCAACACAGACCGATACTTATGAAGGGTATTGAATAGATTTGTAAAGGGTGTCTTTGCGGTTTGTGTCGCCATCCTGGCATTACCTTTTGATTGAGCAATCCTTGCTGTACCCGCTTATCCTACCACACCCGCGCAAAAAAATCTCTATAAATCAAGTGAATTGCGCAATAATTGCGCCACAAATTAAAAAATTTAAAAGTGAATATTATTCAAAACAAACATCGCCCTTTACGCCGTCTGTTTGCCACCACTCATCCGATAAACATACGCCAAGATTTCCGCCACCGCCGCATAATATTCACCCGGCAATTCTTGGCCAACCTCAACCGTACGATAAAGCGCCTGGGCAAGTTCCCTGCGCTCAACCAAGGGAATATCATTGGCAATACCCACTTGCCTAATGCGCATCGCCAAGAAGTCCGCACCCTTGGCCACCACTCTTGGCGCAGCCATCGTTTTAGAATCATATTTCAGCGCGATGGCGTAGTGCGTCGGATTAGTAATAATCACATCCGCCCCGGGAACATCCGTAGAAATACGCTGCATCGCCAGCTGCCTAGCAATCCGCTGCCTGCGCTGCTTGACCATCGGGTCCCCATCCATATTTTTCATCTCCTCCTTAACCTCTTGCTTAGTCATCCGCAGGTCTTGTGTCCGTTGCCATTTTTGATAAGAATAATCAATCACCGCGATAGCCAACAAAATCGCAGAAAGCGTCATCGCCAATTCGTACACCAAGCTACAGCTGGCAAAAAACAACGGCACCGCCTCCATCTCCACCAATTTTGTAATCTCTACAATCCGCTGACTAATCACAAAAATAGAAACACCCGCAATTAAAATAAGTTTTCCCAAACTCATAAACAACCTCATCGCAGCACGCATATCAAAAAACTGCTTCACCCCTTTCAAGGGATTCAATTTTCCAAAATTAGGCTGAAGCGGTTTTAACGTCACAAATAAGCCCACCTGGCTCATCGTCACAAGCAACGTCACCGCCATGATGCCAAGAGAAATGGGAAATGCCGCCCAGAAAAATTGCCTTAGCGCAAAAAGGCCCATCACAGACAAGCCCTCGGTGCTCGTCGGGTTCTGAGCAAAAGACTCCCCCAGCAATCTCCGCGTCAGTAATTCTAGCTCGGACATAAAGCTTAAGCCGAAGATTTTCATCAGCATAATCGCCGCAAAGAGAGAGACCGCCGCGATCAGGTCTTGGCTCTTAGCCACGTTGCCATCTTTCCTCGCTTCATCAAGTCGCCTCTGTGATGGCTCTTCTGTTTTTTCGCTTGCGGTATCCGCCATATTTACCTCATAATCAGATCACTCAGATTCCATAACGTCGTACGCATCGAAGCGATAAAAACTTGAGCATCCATACCCACTAAAAGAATCACAATCAGCGACGCCACAACAATCCGAATCGCAAACCCAATACTTAAAATATTCATCTGCGGAATCGTTCTAGCAATAAAACCCATCGCCACCTGCTGTAAAAACAAAATACAAATCACAGGCGCAGCAATCTTAAAAGCCATCTGCATCATCGTATCAAGCATCCCACCGATATGATCAAACAACTCGCCATCAATCACAAAACCCCCCAGCGGAATCGCATCAAAACTTTCCACCACAATCATCAGCACAATCTGATGACCCCCAAAAATCATAAAAAGAAAAATTCCCAAAATATAATAAAACTGACCCGTCATCCCACTATCCGCACCCAAATCAGGATTAAAAACACCACCCAAACCCAAACCCATCTGCTGATCAATCACTTTCCCCGCCATCTGCATCGCCACAAAAGGAATCATCGCACCGTAACCCACCACAATGCCAATGAGTAACTCTAACCCGATCATCGGAATCATTTCCCACAGCCCCACCCCGTTGGCAACCACCCCCACAATCGACGCAGACCCTACCGATGCAGCAGCAACATCCACAGGCCAAAGCGCCGGGTACACACAAAAGCTAAGCCCCAACGCTAAAAAAACTTTAATCCGCACCGGTATAATCTGACTCGCGAAAATAGGTGAATAGATAAACAACCCCGAAATTCGAAAGAACACCAAAAGCCAAGCCGGCAGATGGTCAAACAATGGGATGATCTGTTGGAACACTTAAGTCCCCCTAAAATCCTGCGCCCGAGAATATCTTAATCGAATATTCCGACATCTTACTCGCCAGCCAAGGCGTAATCGCGATCGCCACCAACGCCATCCCAATAATCTTAGGCACAAAACTCAGCGTCTGTTCCTGAATCTGCGTCACCGCCTGCAAAATACTCACGCATAAACCAATAATCAACCCCGCAGCCAAAATCGGAGAGCTTAAAATAAGTGCCCAGAAAAGTGCATCCCGAACAATCTGTACCGCCATATCCTCTGTCATCACATATCCCTTTCAGCCTAAATCATCGACTCACAATGCACCACAAATACAAACCTTTTCAACCCCACACACCTACCCCCCGCCCACCGCCGGAATCACCACAGGCGCAAAACTATGAAGAATATTACCCGCCACCAACATCCACCCATCAACCAAAACAAAAAGCAAAAGCTTAAACGGCAGACTAATCAACACAGGCGGCAACATCAACATACCCATACTGATCAAAACGCTCGAGATCACCATATCCACAACTAAAAAAGGCAAATAAAGCTGAAACCCCATCAAAAAGGCAACCTTTAATTCACTCAAAATAAACGAAGGAATCAACGTCACCATGTCCACATCATCCCACGTCAAATTCGCATCCCGAGAAGTATCCACACCCCGATAATTCAAAATCATATAAATATCAGACTCATTGCCCGCGTACTGAATCTGCGTAATCATAAAATCACGCAACGCAGCTTTGCTCCTGGCAAGGGCGATATCCTCGGTGATTTCATTGGCCTGCAAAGGCGCGATCGCGTGATCGTTAATCCGCGAAAACGTCGGCGCCATCACCAAAAAAGTCATAAACATCGCCAAACCCACAACCACCTGGCTAGGCGGCAACTGCTGCGTCCCCAGCGCTTGCCGAAGCAGCGCCAAGACAATCACAATCCGCGTAAAGCTAGTACACAAGATTAAAATCGCTGGCGCAATCGAAAGCACCGTCAAAATCAAAAGAATAGATAATGGACTCGAAAGGTCCAATCCTTCCCCGTTCTCCTGACTTTTTGCCCCAGCAATAATATCACTAGCAATCTGCTCAATAGCGCTGGCAGCGTTTTTCTTGTCCCCCGCTGCCGCTGCAACTCCAGCATCAGATGCTTCCTGAGCGCCCGCCCAAGAAGGCCCCCCTAAGCAAATCATCACACACCAGAAAACCCAAAAGCGACGCCTAGTCAACATCATTTGCCCCTCCCCGATTGCCGGATCTTGGAAATAAGATCACTCAGCTGACTATGCTTACCCCCAGGCTTATAATCCCCCTGCTCCGCAGACTCTGCACCGCTAGAGGTTTCAGGCTCATAGCCATCCTCAAATCGCCCCAGCATCTTCTGGAAATTCTTAGAGATGCTCCCCTTCTCACTCGCTTTCACTTTCGCCAAAATCGCCGCCACCTGTATATCATCTGTAATCTGCGTCAGCGTATTAAGCCCCTGCGTCCCCTCGCCCACCACCACAACCGTATTGGCAATCTTAATCAGCAAGACATGATTCTTAGGACTCACACTCACCCTAGAAAGCACTTCCAAAACACCCACGTCCGCCCTCACCGGCTTGCGCCCCGTCATCTTAGAATAAACCCACCTCAAAAGATAAATCAAGCCAACCACAATCCCCAATGCGATAAAAGTATTAAGAATCGGAGACGAAGGCGGCGACGACTCCTCCCCTTCACTCCCGCCCCCATCCTTTGGCTTACGAACAAAAAGCATCGCCTTGGGCGTCGATGAAAAAGATTTGTTTTTGTAATTTGAATAAGCGTTAGCGTCTACCGCTTGGGCAATCTTTTTTTCTGCTTCTTTTTTAATCTGCTGCGTTTGATCCCCAGCCCCTTTTTCACCCGCTGGCGTAACCCCCGCTCGGGTCGTTTTCTTACCCCCACCCCTCCCCGCAGCATCGCTGTTTTTCAAAGGCACCGTCTTCTCAATCGAAAGCGGCTGGTTAGGCTTAAGCTTCACATCACCAACCACAGATGCACCCACACCAACCTCTGCCATAGCAGCAAAAGCACCCGCCAATAAGCATAGCGTAAAACAAGCGTATAAAAAATGTCGCTGGGTTATCATGAGACGGCCTTCCTGGCCCTTGATTTTCTCACCGCGCCATTGATGCGGCCTAATGAGTGTCCGTGGCATCCTGCCTTCGGACATAATTCAAGCGTAGTATATCATATCTATTTTTTTGTGTTGCCCCCGCTAACTCGTCGTCTGCTGCGCCGCAGCCTTGCTGGCTTCTTCCTCTAAATCTCCGACGATTTCACTGATCCGCACACAAAAATTTTCATTAAGCACAAGCACCTCACCCCGAGCAACCAGCCGATTATTCACATAAACATCCACCGGATCCCCCGCCAATTTATCCAGCTCCACAACACTGCCTTGATCCATCCGCAACACATCCTCCACCAACATCTGCGTCCTGCCCAGCTCAATCGTCACATCTAAATCAACATCGTGAAGCAGCTCAATCGACGAGGCACCTTCCCCGCTCGGCACCTGATACTTATCATTATCCGCCTGATCAGCAGGCTGCGTCATCTCCTCAAGCGAAGACTGCGCGCTACCCATCGCATCATCAACCATCTTTTGTATATCTTCTTGATCCTCTGCCATGTCAACCTCACTCAAACCAAAAGCCTTGCCTCGCTGATTGACCACAACACAGAAAAACAAGGGTTATCGGTCAAAGATCGGCATTATAGACATCAAAGCTTGAAATAATGATTTTAATCGCGATAGGCTGCCCATCCTCATCCAAACCCAACACGCTGTCCGTCACCTCCCGAAACTGTCTGCGCAGCGTCGTCAGCGACCCACTATTAAGATACTTAGGCTCAGCTCGACCGATAATTTCTCGTATCTTGTCATAAATCCGATTCTTCTGCGCCTTCAAAGCAGCCTCTGCCTTCTCCGCGTGTTTTTGCTTCACCGTCACAAACAGCTTAAGCGTGCAACTTTTAGCTTTCCCCGATTTACGATTAATATGCTTGCCATCATGCACCTGAAGCTCAACCTCCATGTTCGCTTCCTTGGCCTGATCATCCTCAACCTCCGCCCCGGCAACACTCCCAGGCCCGCCCAACATCGCCTGCGCCCCAAAAAACAAACCCGCCTCAACCACCAGCGCCAATAGCACAATGATCATCGTTTTTTTCCCAGCACCCGAGGACGATGCCTCTTCTTCATTTTTTTCTTCATCTGCCATCTCAATATCCTTTTCTGCAATCATGCCACTTAAGCCATGCGCTTTTCAAAATTTTATTTTTCAACCGCTTCCTCATAAACATGAGCCCCAAAGTCATCGACCGTCTCATGACTCGCATAAATCTCCACCCGCCGATTAGGGCCAGCATTAACCCCCACC
The DNA here is from genome assembly GCA_964609545.1 of uncultured Phycisphaeraceae bacterium. Classification (GTDB taxonomy): domain Bacteria; phylum Planctomycetota; class Phycisphaerae; order Phycisphaerales; family Phycisphaeraceae; genus CAZSSX01. Next base: position 20,044 of record CAZSSX010000005.1, read on the forward strand.
ACCCGCGCTTTGACAGGCTCATTCACCCCACTCATAGAAACCAAAAGCCGATCAGCACTCACACCCAATTTCAACATCTCACCATGAACGACCATCGCCCTGGCATAACATAATGCATAAATATCAGGAAATTGCTTCAGCGCCTCATCCGTCTGAAGCTCCTCACGCGATGCGTTGGCCGCGATTCTAATCTTGTTCGATTTGCCCTTAAGCTGTTCCACCACCTGCGCAATCTGTCGCTTACTTAACGCGTTAAGCCCCGCGCTATCTCTCTGAAAAACAATCGTCCCACCTTCAACCTGCTCATAATTAGGACGAATCATCGTCACCGTATTATCCTCCCCGTCAGGCCCCTTCGCCTTAGTATTACTCTGATTCTTATGCTTATTCATCTTAGCCATCAGCGCCTCTAACCAATCGGGCAACGTCAACTTAGGCGTCTCATCCGTATTATCCGTCGTCCCACCACCGCCCCGCTCACCAAAAGCCAATTGAATATGCTGCACCACAATCTGAAATTTCTCTTCTTTCTTAATCTCGGAAATCGCCACCAACATAATAAAAAACGTCAGCAACAACGACATCAAGTCCCCATAAGTCATCACCCATTCGGGCGCGCCCTCTGGCGGACAATTACATTTATCACCCATCGTCGCTACCCTTTCTTATGCCGCGGCTTCTTCTTCGACCTTACGCAAATGAGGCGGCAAATACGTACGCAACTTCTGCTCAACAACACGAGGATTATCACCAGACTGAATACTCATCACACCCTTTAAAATAACAGTCTTATACATAATCTCCTCCGCATTACGACGCACCAAACGGTCAGCCAAAGGCTGTGCAAAAGCATTAGCAATCACAGCCCCGTACATCGTCGTCAACAAAGCAACAGCCATACCCGCACCAATCTGCGATGGATCATCCATGTTCTGAAGCATCAACACCAACCCCACCAACGTACCAATCATGCCCAACGCCGGAGCATACTTACCCAATGCATCTAGCGTCGCCTTGCCAAATTCGTGGCGCTCCTCAATATTGTCCAGCTCACTCTGCATCACCGCCTCAATCAAGTCCGGATCCGTACCATCCACAGCCATCTGTATCCCGCTCACAATAAATTCATCCTCAATATCCTTCGCCGCATTTTCTAAACTTAATATCCCATCCCGTCTAGCAATCTCAGCGTAAGAAACCAAATCCTCAATCAATTTTTCCAAATTCAAAGGCGTTGTAAAAAAGCCTTTCTTAGTCACAGGGATAATCCCTTTAACATACCCCGGAGGAAAACAAAAAAACAAAATCGCAACAGAACCACCACCCACCATCACAAGGCTAGGCGTATCGATAAAATAACTCAAATCACCACCGGCCAACATCGACCAAATGATCAAAATCCACAAACCTAAAATACCGATAATTGCGCCTAAATCCATAGCATAACCTCTCGCAGATAATCACCATCCGCATAATACCCCTTATCGGTCCGCTCAAGGCCTAACTTGTGACAACATCACCACCACCCCACCACGCATCTTACCCAAAGATATTATAGGTCTTACCCACGCCCCCACCCGTGTTTTCCACCAAAAAAATGACATCATCCCCAAAAAATCAACTCGGCGGAATCAATCGCCGCAAAGACCTCCCATAAGCAATAGACAACTCCACCACTTCTTTCATCGATTCTTTAACGATCATCTGATCCCCATTAACTAAGCGAATCGTCGTATCAGGATTAGACTCGACAGTCCGTATCATCTCCGCGTTAATAATAAATTGCTTACCGTTTAAACGTGTGACCATAATCATAAAAACAACTCCAGCGTTTTAAGCCCTACCTTTTTTACCTGACAACAGAAAGCAGCTCTTGGATCAAACGATCACTCGTCGTCATCACCCGCGAATTAGCACTAAAACCAGTCGACACATTAATCAAATCAATAAACTCCGAACTAAGCTCCACGTTAGATAGCTCCAACGCACCGCTGATCGTTTTCCCCGTCCCCCCCGTACCAGGCGTCACAATCTGGGGCGACCCCGAGTTCACCGTAATATTAAACATATTCGAACCCACCTCAATCAAACCCGCAGGATTACCAAAATTCGCAACAACCAACTGACCCAGCGTCCGCAACAAGCTATTGGAAAAAACACCCGTCACCTTACCGTCCTCAGTAATCGAAAAATCCTCAAGCGTTCCGATAGGCGACCCATCTTGAGAAATCGCAGCAATCTGACTCGTATCATCCGCCAACGACGCCACCGACCCATCAGGACCGCTAAAATCAACCGTAATCAACTGCGTAGGCAACGCACCCGTACCCGACCGATCAATCGTGATCGCATTATTAGTCACCGTCACCACTTTACCATTGGTATCAAATTCAATCGTCCCGTTCCCAAGCACAAGATCTAAACTCACATCATCCTCCGACTGAGCGAAAAACCGCCAAGTATTTCCAGATGATGCCTTGGTTTCTAAAACAGCACTCAAATTGATCGTCATCGGCGTGCCCAAACTATCAAACGCAACAAACGTCGTACGCACCGATTCACCATCCGCAGCTTTATCCTTAGCAATCGTAGGCACCATCGAATTCTGAGACCCCGTCGTATTAATCAACATATTCGTCGCAGTAAAAACAAGATCATTAACCACTCCCTTATTACCTTTAACAATAAGCTCACCACTACCATTAACACTCACCCCAGGCCCGCTCCCCAATAAATCACCCGTGCCATCCACACCCATAATATCTTCCATAAACGTCATTAACTCACCCAACGCCTCCCCCATAGCATCAGAAGTCGTAGCACCCCCCGCCGCACCAATCTCAAAAGTCTTATCGGGAATCACTGCACCACCCTTAGTAATACCCGTAAAAGTAACCACATCACCCGTCGCAAACGGCACACCCGATGCACTCTCCAAAGTATTCAACGCAGAACCCGAAACCCCAGCACCACCACCGCCTACCACCGTTAATGCCCCCAACGTCAACTGCGATCCCTGAGTCGCCGCATCCCCATTAGAATTTAAATTACCCGCAAACTGCACCCCCGAAGTAGCCTCCGCAACCGTCATCGCACCCAACGGCACATTGATCCGCGTTTGCACCCCTTGCACCACATCAAAACTATCATCCACCGCAAAACCCTGAACCAATGCACCATCCGAATTAACCAGATTAAAATCTCGGTCAAGCAAAAAACTACCATCCCGAGAATACCGCGTATTCCCCCCATCATTTAAAACAAAAAAACCATTACCCTCAATCGCGATATCCGTATTCACACCCGTGGACTTCAACGAACCCCTCGAAAAAATACGCGTGATCGCCCCGATTCTTGTACCCAATCCCACCTGAGATGAGTTCTTCCCGCCTAACGATGCGTCCGGCGCAGAGGCCTGACTCACCGTCTGAGAAACCTGTGATTCAAACGTCACTCGGCTTGATTTAAAGCCCGTCGTATTCACATTGGCAATATTATTACCCGTCACCGTAAGTGCCTGGGAATGACTCACCAAGCCGCTAAGTGCTGTATATAAAGAGTTACTTAAACCCATAATCTGTGCTCCATCACATCGATTCTAAAATCATCATTCACTGTATCATTGAACAGTGGTCCACTCAATTAACTTGTCCTATGCCTCGCGATCAAATTCGCAAGGGATGCATTATCCACCCGATTAAGCCCCCCTAAAACACCTAGAGAATTTGACTTCTCCGATTGACCCACAGCATCCATGCCATCAGTCATCCTTTGCCCTCCCTCCCCTTGTGCCTCTTCTAACAGCATCTCAAAACTTTGCTGCTCCAAAGGAACCCTAGGCTCAGATTGACTACCCGGTGCGATACCCTTCACCCCATCCGGGCGCGTCACTGGTTCTAACATCCGTATTAAATCAATACTACCCAATCTTACCTGCCTTTATCCAACCGAACTTAACCACCCATCCTTTTCCCATTATTTCTTCTGCGTCAAATAATATTCATAATCCCAAAGCGCCATATCACCACCATCAATCACCTTGTCTTGATTCAAATCACCCAGCCCAATCTGATCATTAATCAACTGCTGCAACTTCTGCTTATCTTGCAAATCCACAACCTTATCACCATTCATATCCATCGAAATCGCAGCAGATCGATACTCACCCAAATGCTTATTGATCAGCGCCAAGTCCGTTTCCAATGCTTTCTGATTCGTTTCTTTTTCTTTATCCGTCATCCCCGTCGTATCCGCATATTTAGCATTAACAAAATCAATATCATATTTATCAACGCTATAATCTTTATTAAAATCACCAGCCAATGCAGTCAGATCACCCTTCAAATCCTCAGCCTTAACACCCGTCATATTCGTAATATTTTCAAACGGAATCACCTGCTTAGTATCCAAAAGCAATTCAGGCTTACCCTTGCGCACCCGAATCTGCTCCACCACACCGCTAACAAACTCGCCCTTAACATCTAACCCACCAACCACTTTCCCAATCATCGTCGCCGATGCCCCCAACTGATTTTGCGTCACCAAATTCTCAAGCTGCTTCTGCAAATTCAATTGACTCTCAATATTACGCAAACTAGACAACTGCTCAAGCATCGCACTAGAATCCTGAGGCTCAAAAGGATCCTGATTCGTCAGTTCGCTCATCATAATCTTAATAAACTGACCACTACTCAAATCACCAAAACCAGAGGCCCCCGTAATATTCCCACCACCACTTGCACCACCAATTGCTCCTGCAGACATAACATTTCCTTTCAAAGTGTTTCAATCAAACACCTAATTAAATTTAATTCACACTACTTTAAAGTCTCTACAAAAGCCTCTTCAAATTCTTCAAACGCCCGCCCACCAGACTCGCCCCGCCCACCTCGGCCGCTCCCCCCACGACCTGCCTGCCCTTTACTTCGGCCATCAGCCATCGCCTCCTCCTGATGCTCATTAAAACTCGATGCACTAGAATTATCCATCGTCTGAACCGTCAACTTATCAACCTGCAAACCCTGACCCTCAAGAGCAGAATGCAATTGCGTGATCTTTTGTGTTAGCATTTGCCGCACCGAATCATGCTCCGCCTGCAAACGCGCCGTCACCGCACCACCCTTCATTTCCAACTCTAATTTCACAATCCCCATATCAGGCGGACTCATCCGAATCGTCAAACTCCCACCCCGTTGCTTCACCGCATTCTCAATACCACGCGTAATCCGCGCCGCATTCAATTCATCACGACCCGCCTCAGCCTTCATCTCCGCCGCCGATGTCGTCGCCTCACCATTAACCCCCACCATCCCCTCAGGCAGCGCAACCTTACCCACACTCTCAACTTTTTCACTCCCCACACCCTGCACATTCTGCCCCGACAAATCAGTCGCCACATCACCCGCCACACCTTTCACCCCCGACCCTTTTTTTCCATCCAACAACAACTCCTCTCCACCCTCACCACCATCCCCAAGCTCCCCAGAACCCGCCTCCTCCACAGCTAACACGCTCAGCGGATTAGCTTCAACCAACCCACTCTCTGCCAACATCGCTTTTTCCAATCCACCTTGCTTCTTACCCTGCCCTTGATCTTTAACCATCCCCAGCGCTCCCGCCTTACCCTCCTTATCCTGACCCTTCTCCCCCCGATCCATTTCCCCCCCAACCACATGACTCACCTCCACCGATTCACTCAACACCACTTGCCCACCTCCAATCTCAGCCAGCCCTTCTCCCTCCTCCTCTTCCTCAAGAAGCCCATCCTCCACCCCTTCCAATCCTTCCAAATCACCATCAGTCTCCCCTTTTTCTTCCCCAGCATCCACAGCCACATCCCCACGATCAGCTCCCCCGTTCCCCTCCACCCCAGACACCCCCGCATCATCCCCTTGCCAAGATTCCTTCAAATCAGTGCTACCCACATCCTTAACATCCTCAGTTTCCCGAAGCGATATAGGCCTACTCGTATCAGTCTTCACCCGATCATAAACCGCCTGAAAACTATCACTCTTCCCACCGCCAGCACCACCCCAATTACTCTGGCTAGCTAATGTTGTTTCCGTTAAATTCCGATTGGCTGTTGCTTGTACAATATTCATTTTTTGACCTCTTCTTTTATTTTGATTTCTTCTTTTATTCTTTCCCCGCCGCAAGTTTCAAACGATCCACTTTCATCGTCCGCACTTTCTCAATCAGCATCACCGCAGTCTTCAGTTCCCCAGGCGTCTTAAATTCCGCCATAATCTTATCCCGTTTCCGAGCCGACATCTCCGAAAGATAATCAACCACTTCCGTCAGTTGCCCCCCCGCAATAAGCCCTTGAAACATCTCCTTAGCCACATCCGGCTTACTCGCAGAATACATCTTTAACGCTTTTAAAAAATCTTTATTTTCCCGCAAATCAACCTGACGCTGCACTTCCGCTTCAAAATTCTTAATCTTCTCCGCTATCTTTTTACTCTCTCGATTGATCTTCACCGTCGCCTGAGCCACGCTTTTTTCTATCGCCTGATTCACCATCTTAGCCATCGCCAATTGATCCGCCGCCGCATCATCATGATTCTGCTTCTGCTTAATCACTTCTTTTCTGCTTTGCAATCCATTTTCAATCTGCGACAACTTAGCCATCTTCGCCGTCTTATTTTGCTCAAGCTTCAGCGCCTCTGCCAGCTCCTCGTTCTTAGCCACCTCCTCATTCAGCGTTAAGCTAAACATCTCCCCAATCCGCTTAACCCGATCAACACTCAACCGGTCCGTCCCCGCCAAATAACCCACCGCCCCCACGATCAAAACAAAATGAAGAATCACAAGAAAAATCGCCGCTTTGCCCATTGCTTTAAGATAAGAACCCATCGTATTTAATTCACCTCCGCCGATGCTTTACGCACAAAACTCTGCAACGCCATCTCATCAAGCTCCGCATTTTGACGCTTAGTCATCGCCTGTTTCCATTGTTTTTCCTGCTTCTCTCTGAGTAATTCAATCGCCTTACGCTCCCGCATCGCCACCCGCAAACCATCTCGCGACCGACTAATCTGACCCTCCAACTCCGCCAATCCTCTCACAATCTGGTGCGCCCGTACCGTCGTCTCACCGCTATACCGAGCAAATTGCCCCACACGATTCATGTCCACCCGACCGCTAAGCGTGCCCGTCAGCTCATCCTTAGAATCCGTCAAGGTACGCTGAATCTGCCGAAGCTGATCCTCATAAATCATCTTTCGGCGCATCAACTTAGCCAAGTCACGCTGACACGTATCCTCTTGAATCTGCTTCTGCTTAAGCACCGCTGCAAATTGAAATTTAAATCCTGCCATAGAAATTAATCTTGCCTTATCTATTTATCTCGCACCCGCGCTTCGTCGCGGGTTACGCTTAAGCTGCTGAGCAATCACATCAATCTGCGCCATCAGCGTAATCAAATGCATCCGCGTCTCTTGAAAACTCGGGATCTTTTGATCATGCAAATCCTGCACCAACAATTCATCAATCATCTCTTTCGTATGAATCGCAATATCAAAACTAGGATTACTCCCCGATGCATAAGCACCAATATTCACAAGGTCCTCAACATCTGCGTAATCACTAACAATTTTCACCAACTTACGCCTAGCCTCTTGATGCTCCGCATCCGTCACATCAGTAGCCACCCGACTAATCGAACCCATCACATCAATCGCAGGCCAATGACCCTTATTCGCAAACTTACGGCTAAGATGAATATGACCATCCAAAATCCCCTGAGCAGCATCCGCGATAGGCTCCGTCATATCATCACCCTCAACAAGCACCGCATACATACCCGTAATCGAACCCTTCTCCGTCCGACCAGATCGCTCCAACAAACGAGGCAACGCCGCAAAAACACTCGGCGGATAACCCTTAGTCGTAGGAGGCTCACCCGATGCCAAACCCACCTGACGCTGAGCCTGACAAAATCGCGTCACCGAATCCATAATCAACAAAACATCCTTACCCTCATCACGAAAATACTCCGCAACACTCGTCGCCATCGCCGCTGCACGAATCCGAAGCAACGCGGGATCATCCCCCGTTGCGCAAATCACAACACTCTTAGCCATACCCTCCACACCAAGCGTCTGCTCCACAAACGCACGAACCTCACGACCACGCTCACCCACCAACGCAATAATAGACAAATCCGCCTGAGTATGCTTAACCATCGTACCCAACAACGTACTCTTACCAACACCAGGCCCTGCAAAAATACCCAAACGCTGACCCTTGCCAACACTCATAATCGCATCAATAGCCTTAACACCAACACCCAAAGGCTCATCAATCACAGGACGCGTCATAGGATCTAAACTACCCGGATACAACGCACGCATACCCAAATTCTTAATCTCACCCTTACCATCCAAAGGCTCCCCCACCGCATTGATCACACGCCCAACAAGCTCATCACCCACACGCACATACTGCCTATAAGAAATAACCTCCACATGATCACCCTGAGCAATACCACGCATCTCACCCAAAGGCAAAACCAAACACATCTCCTTAGCAAAACCAACCACCTCACCCAAAACATCCTCCCCATGAGTCGCATGAATCCGCACCATACCACCCACAGGCACCGGCAAATCAATCACCCGAATAGCAACCCCCTGAACATCATAAACCTCACCACGAATGCCAAGCAACACCACCTCGTCAACCATCTTAACGCTATCCGCTAAAAGTAATCCATCACTCATGAATCACCCCCCACATCATTAAGCCCCTCAACCCCGTCAACCAACCCAGCACCCCCAGCACCCAATACTTCAGACCCATCAGCCCCCACACCCTCAACCTCGCGAACCTCAGACGCCCCGCCCTTAGGCAAAAACGCATCAATCAACCGATCCAACTGACGATTAACACGCGCATCAATCACACCATACCCAAAATGAACCTCACACCCGCCCCGCCCAACCGTCGAATCCATCTCAAGCGCTATCGATTTAAGATGCTTAAACTCCGTATTCAACTCAGGCATCGCATGCTCTACAATCTCTTGATCCGCAGGATTAATCTTAACCACAACATCCAAAGGCCTAAGCACATGACTCAGCGCATTGCCAAGCTGATCAATAATCACTGTCTCATCCACCTCCACCACACGATGAACCACACGCTTAGCAATCAACAACGACATCTCCAAAACAGATGCCCGCATCTGATGATCAATCGCTTCACGATAAGTCTCCCAAGACTTCGCCGCTTCCACCCAAGATTTTTCAATCCCCTGCATATCACCAGACAATTCCGCGTAAACCTGCGCCTTCCCCGCCTCTAACCCCTGCGCAAATCCTGCCTCATACCCGTCTTTTTTGCCCACTTCAAAGCCATCATCATGCGCCTTACTAGACATCGCCTCCAATTGCTGCTTCGCAACAGCGATCATTTCCTTCGCCTCAGCACGCGCATTCTCTTTCAAAATGTCAGCCTGACGCTTCAAATCACCCATATCCAGAACGATAGCCCCTTTACTTGCTCGTATCGCATCTTGTGATTTAAGAACAGCCATGATAAAAAACCAATCGTAATTGTCGTTCGGCGCATTTGCCCATAAATAGATAAGCAAACCACATGCCTAACCGCATCAACCCCATCAACTTAAACAATTAAATCCTTATCCCCACCACGACCAGAGATAATAATATCACCAGAATCCTCCAACCTTCTCACAATATCCACAATCCGTTGCTGAGCAGATTCAACATCCGACACACGCACAGGCCCCATATATTCCATATCCTCAGCGATCATCTGCGCCGCACGCTCAGACATATTTCGAAACACCTTATCCTTAAGCTCATCGCTAGCCGTCTTCAACGCCAACGACAACTCATCATTATCCACCTCTTTAAGCACGCTCTGAATACCCTTATCATCCACCAACAAAATATCCTCAAACACAAACATCAAACGCCGAATCTGCTCAACCAACTCAGGATCCTCTCCCTCAAGCCCTTCCATAATCCCCTTCTCCGTAGACCGATCCACCAAGTTAAGCATCTCCGCAACCGTATCAACACCCCCGATTTTCTCAAACGATTGACTAAGCATCGTGGACAACCTAGCCTCTAAACCCTGCTCCACCTCACGAATCACATCAGGATTCGTCTGCTCCATGTTCGCAACACGCTTAACAACCTCAATCTGCTTAGGGCCAGGCAAACCCGCCAAAATCTCAGACGCCTTAGAATAATGCAAATGACTCACAATCAAAGCAATCGTCTGAGGATGCTCATCCTGAATAAATGTCAGCAAATTCTCTGCCTCTGCCTTCTGCAAAAACGCAAAAGGCAACTTCCTCACCTGCTGACTAATCTGAGTCAAAATACGATCAGCCTCAGAAGGGTCCAGCGTCTTCATCAACAAAGATCGCGCATAATCCAACCCGCCCTCGCTCGCCCACGCAGTAGCGATAGCCATATCGTAAAACTCTTCCAGCACCGTATCACGCACATCCGCATCAATCTTACGCATGCTCGCCAATTCACGCGTCACATTCTCAACCGATTCAGAATCAAGCTGCTTAAGCAAAATCGCCGCACTATCACCATCCAACGCCAAAAGTAAAATCGCAGCTTTGCTCAAAGAGCCCAAAGACTCCGCACTCTCTACATTTGCAACCTGTTGATCTGCCATATTTTCCATACCACTAGTTTTTAACTGACTCAAGACTACAAACTCAACAAAACAAATTTTCTAAATATTTTTCTAAATACTTTTTTTAACTAAAT
>CAZSSX010000006.1:0-28272 GCA_964609545.1 uncultured Phycisphaeraceae bacterium
ATTAGGCATGGTATCTACTGAGGCAATCGTGTTTTGGGGGGTAGTATAAGCTGTGCTTCATTGGGTTGGGTATTGAGATTTGCGAGCTTTTTGATCCTTGATATGATACCGATCTTGAAATTTTTTTCTTCTTTCTTTTTATAAGCAAAGGCTGCTCTATTATTTAGGGGCAGATCAATCTCATGACTATGAAATTTAAAATTCTCGCTGCTGACAAACTCGCTGAAGAAGGGCTTGATTTTATTTCATCTCAGCCTGATACGGAGCTGACCAATAAGCCTGGGATTACGGTGGATGAGTTGGCTAAGATCGCTGGGGATTATCACGGGATTATCGTGCGATCGGGTGTGGATGTGACGGCTGAGGTGATGGCCAATCCGGGGATTTTGAAGGCGGTGGCGCGGGCGGGTGTGGGGGTTGATAATATTGATCTTAATGCTGCGACTGAAAAAGGGATTTTGGTGCTTAATTCGGCGCAGGCATCGACGACTTCTACGGCGGAGCATGCGTTTGCGTTGATGATTTCGTTGGCGCGTAATATTGGGCCTGCTTATCAGGCGATGGCATTGGGGCGTTGGGATCGTGCGAAGTTTATGGGTTGGCAGTTGTCGGGTAAGACTTTGGGTGTGATTGGTTTTGGTCGTATTGGTCAGACGGTTGCGTTGCAGGCGATTGCTTTTGGTATGAATGTGATTGCGTATGATCCTTTTTTTAATAAGGCTACTGCGCTTGATGGTAAGGTTAAGATTTATTCAGATTTTAAGGAGTTGCTGCCTCATGCTGATGTGTTGACTTTTCATGTGCCGTTGACGGATCAGACGAAGGGGATGTTGGGTGAGGAGACTTTTGGTCTTTGTCGTGAAGGGGTGAAGGTTGTTAATGCTGCTCGGGGTGGTATTGTTTGCGAGTCGGCGTTGTTGAAGGCTATTGAGTCGGGTCAATGTGGTGGTGCTGCATTGGATGTTTATCCTAGCGAGCCATTGGCAGAGGGGTCTGCGCTTCGGAATCATCCGAAGATTTTGACGACGCCTCATCTGGGTGCATCGACGAAGGAGGCGCAGACGGCTGTTTCTGTGGGTGCTGCGGAGGCGTTGTTGACTTATTTGCGTGGTGAAGGATTGCAGGGTGCGGTGAATGCGGGTGGTATTAAATTGGATCTTGATCCGACGCAGAGTTGTCTTGTTGATTTGGCTGAGCGGATGGCGATGATTATTTCTTCGATGGTTACGCAAGGTTTTGATCAGATCAATATTGAGCTTCACGGTTCTATGCTGATCCCGGCGCGGGCTACGATTGAGCGCTCGTGTTTGATTGGTTTGCTTGATTCGCATATGGATGCGTCTTTGAATATTGTTAATGTGAAGCATTTTGCCAAGGAGCGTGGGATTGTGGTTAACACGACGACGAGTGATGAGGAGACTGCTGGTGGGCCTTGGATTGGTATTGAGATTCGGTCGCCTGAGAAGGATGGTCAGGTTCAGACGCGTCGGATTACGGGTAAGGTTTATTCGGATCTTAAGCCTCGCGTGACCGAGATCAATGGGTATCATATGGATATTGTGCCTCATGATGACATGGTGCTGATTCAGAATGATGATCAGCCTGGGATGATTGGGACGGTGGGTAATGCTTTTGGTGATGCTCATTTGAATATTGCGGAGATGGCTATTTCTCGTCGAGAGCATACGGCGTTGATGGTTTTGTGTGTGGATCAGACACCTTCTGAGGAGCAATTGAAAAGCTTGTCGGGGACGCCTGGGATTCTTAAAGCTATTGCGTTGAAGCTGCCTAGGATTAAGTGATGGGGCTTAGGGTGTATGAAATGATGAGATTAAAAAAACACCGCGTTTTGATGCGGTGTTTTTTTTGATGTATTTTTGTTTGGGGGGTGTGTTGTGATTTATTTTATTGGTTGCGTTTTTTTTGTATCCAGAAGATGCCCGCGGTGCAGGCGATAAGGGTTAATGCGATGGGTACGATTTTGTAGGGGGATGGGTTTGGGTGGATTTGGAATTGGGCTTGGAAGGCGCTGGCATCGTGGCGATTGACTTGTCCGTCTAGGTTGTAGTCTCCTTTGCTTAGGCTTTTGGCGCTGGGGTAATTGTCTTTGAATCCGAGATTATTTTGTAGTATTTGCATGTCTTGTTGGTTGATGACTTGGTCGCTGTTGAAGTCGCCTTGTTTTGGCCAGGGGTAGTGGTAGATAGGTCTGGCTCGTCCTTCGTCGAGGGTGTAGAAGCCGTATCCTTGTGGGTCGAAGGCGATGGCTTCGCCTTGCCTGGCGCTGATGAGGTCGAAGAGTTGGACGACGATGGGTTTTGTTTTGAGAGCTTGCGGGACGGATTGTTTTTTGTTTCTTTTGTAGAAGAGGGCGGTGTTTCGGCTTCGTATGGCGATGTATTTGCCATCGGTGGAGATGTCTCCTGCGGTGACGAAATGTTGGAATCCGGCGAAGTGTAGTTGGGGTTCGACGATGGTTGCTGCTTTGGTGAGTGTGATGATTGCGTTTGGGTTTTGTGTGATTTGTTTTTGTGTGACGCGGTAGAGGTTGAATGTTGGGCCTCGCTTGGTGCCGATGAAGATGTCGCCGTTGAGGGGGTCTATGATGAGTGTTTCTGCATCGTGGGGGTGGTCGGGGTATTTGAGTGTGATGGTTTGGATGTTTTTGAGTGTGGTATTTTTTTTGTGTTTTTGTGGGTTGATGGTGGGTTCTGGGAAGCGGTAGAGTGTGATGGTTGTGCGTTTTGCATCGTTGTCGCCGATGTCTGCGATGTAGAGATAGGGTGTGTTTTTTTGTGGACCTGGTCCTAGTGCGATGTCTTCGAAGTCTTTATTTTTTGCGTTTTTTAGTTTGAATTGGCCTAGGTCGCTGCCGTCGGGTTTGAGTGCGAAGATGCGTGGGCTGTCGCCTGAGTCGTTGAATGTCCAGAGTATGTTTTTTTGTGTTTTGCTGACGATGATGCCCGAAGCTTCAGTGATTTGATTTGAAGCGACGTTGCCGGTGCGTTGCGGGGCCCAGTGTTTGGCGTGGGCGATTTGGGATGCTAAGATGAAGGGGGCTAGGAGGATGAGTAAGGGGTTGATGGAGGCGTGTTGTGTTGTTTTTTTAGTCATGGTTGCTTTTGGATTAAGGGTTAGGGGGAGGGTGCAGAACATTTGGGTGGTGCGGGTCGTATGATAATCGTCTATACTTGATACGGATTTTAGCAGAATAAGTTTGTGAAATCTTGATTTTGATGGTACTTCTTAGTGAGTATCTGAGTGTTTATGTGTTTTTTGGAGCGTGTTGCGGATGTCTGATATAGCTAATGAGAATGAAAACGAGAACGAAAAAGGGTTAGTTGGTGGGGAAGCTGAGCGGTTGGCGGTTGGGGCTGATGCGAATGGGGGGGCGGGTGAATCGGCGGGGGCGCCTTTGAATGATCCTATTGCTGGGGGAGGCGGGGGGCAGGGTTGTTGCGGGCAGGGGAAGTGTAAGAGTGGTAAGGGTAAGAAGAAAAAAGAGTCTTTGGGGCAGACGATTAAGTCGTTGGCGATTTTGATTTTTGTGATTTGTGCGATTCGCTCGGTGGTGATTGATTGGAATGATGTGCCTACGGGTTCGATGAATCCGACGATTATGGAGGGTGATCGTATTGTGGTGAATCACTTGGCTTATAATTTGCGTGTGCCGTTTTTTCATTGGCAGATTTTTCAGTGGGGGGAGCCTCAGCGTGGTGATATTGTGACATTTAAATCTCCTTTGGATGGGAATCGCAATGTTAAGCGGGTGGTGGGTGTTCCGGGAGATCGTTTTGAGGTGGTGAATGGTCGTTTGAAGATCAATGGTCAGATGATTGCGTATCGTCCTTTGGCTGTGGTTGAATTGGGTAAGGAGCCGTTTACGGAGGTGGGTGTTGGGCCTGCGCATACGGTGCAATTTGAGGAGAAAAACACGGAGCGGGTTAGGCGTGAGATTTGTTTGCATCAGCAGTGGAAGGCGGGGAAGTTTCGTGGGAAGGTTAATCCTGAATTTGCGAAGGTGTATCCTAAGGATGGGCCTGGGCCTGAGGATTTGTCGAATTTTGTGTATCAAGCTGGGGCGGGAGATGAGAAGGGTATTATTCCGGCGGGTGAATATTTTATGATGGGTGATAACCGGACTAATAGCAAGGACTCTCGTGCGCGGGGGTATAGCTCGGTGCCGATGCGGAATATTTATGGGCGCGCATTTGGTGTGGCAGCGAATTTTAATTTATCAGAATGGAAGTTTTTGTGGGATCGTTATTTTATTGGTTTGCAGTGATTTTTTGAGGGCGGCGGGGTGAAAATTTAGGGCGTATGATGTGTGTGATGTTTTTGTGTGTGGGCTATCCTTTGTAGGTGCAGACGGTTTTGCCTGTTTCCCAGACGCTGACTGAATGGAGCGATGCGTCGAGTTGTTTTTTGATATCTGTTTTTAGCAATGTGTAGATGTATTGGGTGATGTGTTCTACGGATGCGTTTTTTGTTTTGAATTCGGGGACGTCTAGGTTGAGGTGTTTGTGGTCTAATTTTTCGATGACGTTTTGGTCTACGATTTTGTCTAGCGTGTGTGTGTATAGGATTTGCCCTTGGGGGGAGATGGGGGCGTTGATGCGGACTCTGAGTTTGTAGTTGTGGCCATGTCCGGAGGGGTTGTTGCATTTGCCGAAGATTTTGATGTTTTCTTCATCTGAGAGTTGGGGGACGTGGAGGCGATGGGCTGCGGAGAATTGATAGTCTTGTGAGATGGTGATTTGATGCATGGTATTTCTTTGGATGGTTAAGGTGTGAAAGGGGGAGAGTTTGAGGGCGATGGATGCGATGGTTTGATTGAGGGAGGGTTGTAGGAGGTTGAGGATGTTTCGGAGTAGATTGCCTAGGGGGATGGTTGCTGGGGGCTGTTGTTGGTAGGCTTTGTTGAGGTAGGGGATGGCTAGGTTTCTTGCTGCGGTGTCTATTTTTTTGATGTTGATGAAGTAGCCTGTTTGTGGGTCTGGGTGTCCTATGCAGGTGATGGCGAGTTCGTAATAGGGGGAGAGGCCTTGGGGGGCTGGCCATGACGCGAAGGAATTGAAATTCGGCGCGTTTTTAGTGTCGATGCCTAGGAAAAATCGGATGGTTCTGGAGAGTTCTATCATAGGTGTTGTGTGGCTTTGGGGTTGTTTGTTTTTTAAAAAAGGGTTGGGGGATGTGGTTGTTGCGTGGGGGTTATGGGTTGTTGATGGGTGGGAACCATTGGTAGAGTATGAAGTAAATGATGACGCCTGTGATTGAGACGTATAGCCAAATGGGGAATGCGTAGCGTGCGAGTTTTTTGTGTTTTTGGAAGTTTCCGGCGAGTCCCCATTTGATTAAGAGGATGGCAAAGACGGGGACGATCATGGCTAGTATGACGTGAGAAGCGAGCATGATGAGGTAGATTGTTTTGGGGGCGCCTTGGAGGTCGGGTGAGATGTTGACGGTGCGTTGGGTGTCGACTGCTTTTAGGGTTTTGTCTAGGATATAAAAGATGAGAAAGAGTGTGGAGACGAGAAAGGATGAGATCATGGCGCGTTTATGGGCATCTACTTTTTTTTGTTTGATGAGTAGATAGCCATAGATGAGCAGGGCGGTTGCTATGGCGTTGAGGGTTGCGTTGATGGCTGGTAGGTATTGGATGAACATGATTTTGGCCTAGGTTTTATTCTTGGTTAAGTTTGATGAGGTGTGCGATGAGTCTTTGTTTTTCTTTGGCGAGTTGTTGTTGGGGTGTGGGTAGGTTTTTCTTTTGGTCGTCTGATAGGAAGGCTTGGGGGTCTTGGCCGTCGAGTGCTGTTGGCTCGATGACGAGGTAAAAACCTCTGAGGCGGCCTTGCTTGTCGATGAGTGCGAAGCGGCCTGAATGGATAAAGGCATCGTCGGAATCGGGTTGTTTGTTTTGGGTGAGGGAGAGCGTGAAGTCGATATTACTGAGGCGGAAGATGTCTGCTTGCTTGCCGGTGGCGAAGCGCCAAATGTCGGGATTTGCGTTGTGGCGTTGGGCGTAGTTTTTGAGGACTTGTGGGGTGTCTTTTTTGGGGTCGAAGGAGATGGAGAGGAGCCTTACGTTGTTGAGGTTGTGCCGTTTGAGTTGGGTTTGTAGTTCTTGCATTGCGTTGGACATGGGGATGCAAATGCTTTTGCATGAAGTGAACATAAAATCGACGACGTAGACTTTGCCTAGGAAGTCTTTTTGGGTGATAATTTTTTTGTCTTGGTCGATCAGTTGAAAGGGCGTGATTTTTCTTGGGTCGTTGTCGAGGATGTGTAATTTGATTTTTGCTGTGGTGGATTTGTCTTTGTCTTGGAAGACGATGAGTGTGATGAGTAATGTGGTGGTGAGTGATGCGAGCATGAGGAGGATGATGAGTATTTTTTGGTTTTTCATAGGTCAGTACGCCGGTGTGGTTGAAGGTCAATCGGTGGATCGGGTGGGGTTATTTTTTTGTGTGGAGGAGGGTTAGTGTCCTTTGGTGTTGGGTGCTGCGACGATTTTACTTGCTGCTAAGAGTAGTACGGCGGTAAATAGTGTGAGCAGTGCGAGGGCTTGGGTGGGCGTGATTGTTTGTGTGATATGGTTTGAGGATCCTGTTAGCCAATGTGCGAAGGTGAGCTGTCCGTAGGTGAGGGGGTTTGCGTACATTGCGATGCGCATCCAGGGGGGCGCTTTGTCTAGTGAGAATACGGCGCCTGAGAGGAACCACATGGGCATGAGGAATAAATTCATGATGGCGTGGTATCCAGCGGTTGATTCCATTGACCATGCGATGCATAGGCCTAGTGAAGTGAGGGCGGTGCCTACGAGGAAGAGTGTGGCGATGGCCATGATGATGGCTGTTGGGCTTGGTATTTGTCCGATGAGTGGCCAGAGGCAGATCATGATGCTGCCTTGGATGGTGGCGATGGAAGCCCCGCCTAGGACTTTGCCTAGTACGATGGCTAGTCGTGGTATGGGTGAGACGAGTACGCCTTGGAGGAAGCCTTCGTTGCGGTCTTCGATGACTGATATGGTTGAGAAGATGGCGGTGAATAGGACCATGAGGATGATGGTGCCTGGATAGAAGTATGCGAGGTAGCCTTGTGATGAAGCACCATCGCTGGAGACGAAGCTGTTGTTCATGCCGGTGCCTAGCATGAGCCAGAAGAGTAGGGGTGTTGCGAGGGCGCCTACGACTCTGTTTTTTTGCCTGAAGAATCGGACCATTTCGCGGCGCCACAGTGCGGAAGTGGGGAGCCAGAGTCCTGTTTGTGTGCCGGCTGAGATTTGCATAATGAGCCTCTGTGGTGGTGGTTGTGATTTATTTAATGTGGTACTTCTTTGACTGCGTTGCGGTTCCATGCGGGGACTTCGATGACGATTTCTCCTTCTTCTTCGATGACGCATTGGCAGGCGAGCCTGGAGTTGATTTCGATGCCGGGTGCTTCTTCGACGCGGTCTAGCTCGTCATCGGAGGCTTCTTGGAGCAGTTCTTGTCCTTTTTGGACATAGACGTGGCAAGTTGAGCAGGCGCAGACGCCGCCACAGGAATGTTCGATGTTAATGCCGTGTTCTAGGGCGATTTCTAATACGGATTCACCGACGGCGGCCATGAGGTTGATTTCTTTGTCTAGTTGTCCGGTTAGGGGTTGGGGGTCTTGTAGGATAAATTTCACGGGTACGATTTCTGGGCCGTGTATGTGATCTGATTTTTGCATATGCATGATGTGTTGTCCTTGGTAAAACAGGGTGGTATTCTATGTTTAGTTGGAAGATATAGATAGTCTTGTTGGGGTAATGTTTTTAAAAAGGGTGTATTTAATTTGTTGGGGATTTTTGTTTGTGTGTGTGTTGGAGACGGGCGTGCTTTTTGCGGTTATAATATTGTTGATGAAAAAATTATCAGGATATAATTTGGCGATTGAGACCTCTAGCCGTTGTGGGTCTGTGAGTATTGGCTTTGGTGGTGAGCTTTTGGCTTCTGGCCCTATTTTGGAGCCTGGTCGGCATAGTTTGGAGCTGATGCCTACGATTGATGGCTTGTGTCAGCGATTTGGTGTGGCGCCTAGTGATTTGTGTCAGATTTACGTTGATATTGGGCCTGGGTCTTTTACGGGCCTGCGGATCGGTTTGGCTACTGCTAAGATGCTGAATCATACGCTTGGGGTGGATTTGGTGGGGGTTGGGGGGTTGGAGGTTTTGGCTTGGAACGTTGCTGTGAGTGAAAAAACGCTGGTTGTTTCGGTGAATTCTAAGAAACAGGCGGCTTATATGGCTTCTTTTGTGGCTAAAGAGGGGCGATGGGTATATGATGGTGAGGGTAGGCTGCAAAAGCTGGAGGATATTTTGTCGGGGATTGATGGGGAGGTTGAGCTTTTGGGTGATCATTTGCCTGATTTGCCTGGTGAATTTGTTGATCGGGTGCGGGTGCTGGATGAGGGGTTGGCGGTGCCTAGGAGTGAGGGGCTTTGGTTTGCTGGGCGGGGTTATGCTGAGCGGGGGGAATTTTTAGAATCGGACCAGTTGTTGCCGATTTATGCGCGTGTGCCAGAGGCTGTCGAGCTATGGAACAAGCGAAATGAGAAGGTCTGCTAATTTTTTCAAGAAGAGAATTTGCGGATCAGTACGAATAGCGCCGAGACGATTTTTTGGCGCAGACAGGATGTTTTATTATGGGACAACGTATACTTCCCAAAGTTGTGGTTGTGGGTCGGCCTAATGTGGGCAAATCGAGTTTGATGAATATGTTTGCTAATCGGCGGGTGAGTATTGTGGATTCAGTGGCGGGGATCACGCGGGACCGTGTGTCTACGCTGGTGGATTTGTCGCCTGGCAATGAAGAGTTGACATTGGGTTATCAGATTGAGATGGTGGATACGGGTGGGCATGGGATTGTTGATAGTCAGGATTTGACTGTTCATGTGGAGAGTCAGATTGCGCTGGGTTTGGCTGAGGCTGATTTGATTTTGTTTTTGATTGATGCGCAGACGGGTGTTTTGCCTTTGGATGAGCAGGTTGCGAAGCTTTTGCGTACGGCTAATTCGCCGACGCCTGTGCTGCTGGTGGCAAATAAAACGGATTCTGAAAAGATGGCTGCTGATGCGATGGATGCTTATCGTTTGGGTTATGGGGATCCGATCTGCGTTTCATCGACGACTAAATATAATCGTACGGAGTTGGTTGGTGCTATTCGGGATCAGCTTAAGGATTTTAAGCCTCGTAAATCTGAGGTGAAGCAGGCGCTGGACACGGGTGTGTTGATGGCGCTGGTGGGTAAGCGTAATGCGGGGAAGAGTACTTTGGTTAACGAGTTTGCACGCGATAAGCGGGTGATTGTTTCTGAGGTTGAGGGGACGACGCGGGATAGTGTGGATGTTCGGTTTGAGATGAAGGGTGAGGTTTATACGGCGATTGATACGGCGGGTGTTCGGAGGCGTAAAAGCGTGAAGGAGGATGTGGAGTATTACGCGATGCATCGGTCTTTGAGGAGTATTCGGAGGGCGGATGTGGTGATGTTGGTGATTGATGCGACGGTGGCGATTAGTCAGGTTGATATGAAGCTTTGTTCTGAGATTGTGAAGCATGATAAGCCTGTGATTTTTGTGATCAATAAGTGGGATTTGGCTGAGGCGCGTTATACGCAGGAAGAATTTGTGTCTTATTTAGATCAGGCGCTTAAGAGTATTCCTTTTGCGCCGATTGCGTTTGTGAGCGCTCAGGATGGTGATGGTATTCGTGCGTTGGTGAATACGGCTAAGGAGCTTTATCATCAGGCGAGTAAGAAGGTGGGGACGGGTGAGCTGAATCGTGTGGTTGAGATGGTTTTGTCTGAGAAGACGCCTACGTCTAAGGGTGGTAAGCAGCCTAAGGTTTATTATGCGACGCAGATTGGGACGCATCCGCCTCGGATTGCTCTTTTTACGAATAAGCCTAGCTTGTTTGATTCGCGTTATTTGCGATTTTTTGTGAATCGGTTGCGGGATCATCTGCCGTTTCCCGAGGTGCCTATTAAGCTTATTTTACGGGGTCGTCAGGGTATGGAGAAGCCTGTGGAGCAATAGGGAGGGATGGGGCGGGGAGCTATGGGGTGGGCTGAAAGGGATGACGGATTGATGGCAGATTGGTGTTAGGCTAGGGGTTTGTTTTGTCTGTTAATAATGAGGGGGCGGGGGTTCTTCGTTGACATGATGGTCTAGGGTTGGGTTGAGGATTTGCTGGGTGAGTTTTTCGATTTTACGGCTGAGTAAATCGAGTTGATTTTGTTGGTTGATGACGACGCTGTTTAGCTCTGCTAGGAGGATTTCTTGGTAGGTTATTTTGGTTTCGAGTTCGATGATTCGTTGTTGGTTTTTGGGGCTGGTCATGGTTACTCCGTGGGTGTTTGTAGGAGGTTGGCGTGGTTGAGGTAATCTAGGACTTGCTGTGATGCTTCTTGGATGGTGAGTGTGTGGGTGTTGAGTAGGATTTGGGGATGTGTGGGGGCTTGATAGGGTGCGCTGATGCCTGTGAAGTTTTTGATTTGCCCTGCTTTTGCTTTTTTGTATAAGCCTTTGGGGTCTCGGGCTTGTGCGACGTCTAATGGGCAGTGGATATGGATTTCTATAAAGGGGATGCCTGCTTGTTGGTGGAGTTGGCGGGCGGTGTCTCGGTCTTTTTGGTAGGGGCTGATAAAGCTGACGAGTGTGATGAGTCCTGCATCTGCGAATAATTTAGCGACGTGGCTGATGCGCCTAATATTTTCGATGCGGTCTGGCTCGGAGAAGCTGAGGTTTGCGTTTAGTCCGTGGCGGATATTGTCTCCATCTAGGCGGTAGGCGAGCTTTCCGATTTGATGTAGTTTTTCTTCTATTGCCACGGCGATGGTGGATTTTCCGGAGCCTGATAATCCGGTGAGCCAGAGTGTTGCGCCTGTTTGTTGTAGTTTTTTTGCTCGGTCTTTGCGTGAGACAGGTGAGGGGTGCCAGGTGATATGGGTTGATTTTTTTTCGGTCATTGTTTTCCCTAAGCTTGTGGGTGTTGGATTTTTATTTGGAGGGGAGAGTATAGCTTGGTTGTGTGGGTGCTTGCAATGGTGTGCATTGTTTTATGAGTAATGGTTATAGAGGACGACGTAGACATCGAAGCATGCGTGGACGCCTGCGACGATGCCGAAGCCTCGGGCGATGTAGAGTGTGGTGAAGTAGATGCCGTAGAAGAGGTAGATGGCGAATAGCCCGAAGCTGAAGGGTGTATTTTCGTGATATAATGCGAAAAATAAGATGGCGGCGGTTACGGAGAGGACGTTGCCCCATTTTCGCGGGAGGGCTAGCCAGTCAAAGAATAGGCCGTGGAGGAGGGCGATGGCGAGGAGTCGGAATAAGAGTTCTTCGTAGATGCCCGCGCCGATGCTTAGTGTGAGGAGTAGGGGTAGGCTGATGGTGTTGTTGTTGGTTGCATTTGCTTGGACGAGGTTGTCTTTGAATACGATGAGTGTGAGTACTAGTAGGGGTGTGGCCATGAGCATGGATTCGATGAGCATCCAGCCTTGTGTGGTGGGTGTGAGTGAGAAGGGGTCTTTTTTTGTGATGTGTAAGCCGATGAGTACGGCGATGAGTACGAGGCTGGGTAGGTGATAGCCTAGGACGTTGAACCATTCAAAAAAATCATGGATGATCATGCGTGCGCTGTTGTGGTATAGGGCTTGGCCTGATTGCTGTAGCACGCCAAATTCATATAAGGCAAGCAGTGGTAGTAGGAACCACAGGCTTTGCAAGGGCATTTTGGATTTAGCCCAATAATTTGAAGCAGGATCAGAAATATTTTGTTTCCTTGTTTGGTATTGGAAAAGTTTTGGGGGTTTGTTTTGTTATTGGTGTTTAGTAGGTGATGGTTGCGTGGATGTCGCCATAGGGTGCTAGTTTTTCTCTGCCTGACAGGAATGCAAGTTCGATTAGGACTGTGATTCCGCAGATGTTCCCGCCTAGGCCTTGGACGAGTTGGCAGCATGCGTCCATGGTTCCGCCGGTGGCGAGGAGGTCATCGACCATGAGAATGCGTTGTCCCGATGCGATGGCGTCTTGATGTATTTCGAGGGTGTCGCTGCCGTATTCTAGCTGGTATGCTATTTTGTTTGTGGGTGCGGGTAATTTATTTGGTTTTCGCACGGGTATAAATCCTGCGGATAGTGCTTGTGCGATGGCGATGCCGAAGATGAAACCTCTGGATTCGGCGCCGACGACGAGTTGTATGTCTTTTCCGCGGTAGGGGTTTGCCATTAGCTCGACGGCCATGGCTAGGCCTTGGGGGTGTGCTAGTAGGGGTGTGATATCTTTGTAGTTAATGCCTGTTTTGGGGTAATTGGGGATGTCTCTGATGAGGGTTTGGATATCCATTTTTTTGCACAGAGCCTTTCTGGGAAGGGTTGGGGTCTTTTGGGTTGGGCGGTTGTTGGTGGGGTATGGCCATTTATTATAGCGTTAGACACAGGTTATCCCTTATCTCTTCACATTTTTAGGTTTGACAATCCACAAAGGTGAGATGATGGGGTAAGATAAACCCAGTTGGGGGTTTGGGTTTTATTTTATCTGGTCGCTAGGTTATTGGGTTAATCTTTTAGAAGAAAGAGACGTCATGGATGCATTTGTGATTAATGGTGGGAACCGGCTTAAGGGGACGATTCGGATTAACGGGTCTAAGAATGCATCGTTGCCTTTGATGGCTGCGAGTTTGCTTACGGATGATACTTTTAGGCTTGAGAGTGTGCCTAATCTTTCGGATATCAATAATATGCAACGGCTTTTGCAAGGTCTGGGATGCCAGGTGAAAGAGGTTAAAAATAAAGGGTCTAAAAAGAAAGCGGGTGGTGAGATTAACTTGGGTAAGACGCTTGAAATAGCGGTTGAAGACCCGACTAAAAGTAAGGCGCATTATGATATTGTGCGGACGATGCGTGCGAGTATTTGTGTGCTGGGGCCTCTGTTGGCCAAGCGAGGTAAGGCGATTGTGTCGATGCCTGGTGGTTGCAATATTGGGGATCGGCCTGTGGATTTGCATATTCGAGGGCTCAAAGCGTTGGGTGCGCGGATCCATTTAGAGGAGGGTTATATTGTGGCTGATGCGGGTCCATCGGGGAGGCTTTTGGGTGGGCGAATCTTTTTGGGTGGTGCATTTGGTTCGACTGTTTTAGGGACGGCTAATGTGATGAGCGCGGCGACGCTGGCGCGTGGGACGACTATTATTGAATCGGCTGCGTGCGAGCCTGAGATTTCTGATCTTGCGCAGATGCTGAATTTGATGGGTGCGAAAATTTCTGGGTATGGCAGCCCGCGGATTACGATTGAGGGGGTGGAGAAGCTTAGCGGGGTCAACTATCGGGTGATGGCGGATCGGATCGAAGCGGGGACTTATGTTTTGGCCGCGGCGATTACTAATGGGGATGTGGTGCTTGAGAATTTTCCGACTGATGCATTGACCGCGGCGATCGATCGGTTTGAGGAGGTTGGGGTTGCGGTGCAGCTGGAGGAATCGGCTGATAATTCGGATCGTTTGCGTCAAACGGTGCGTATTTCTTCGCAGCGGCGGTTGGATCCTGTGCAGGTGGTGACGCAGCCTCACCCGGGTTTTCCTACGGATTTGCAGGCGCAAATGATGGCGCTGCTTTGTTTGGCTGATGGGAATTCGATTATTACTGAGAAGATTTTTCCGGATCGTTTTTTACATGTTGCGGAGCTGTTGCGCATGGGGGCCAATTTGACGCGTAATGGTGCTAGTGTTTTGATTTGCGGGGCGCGGGGTTTGACTTCGGCGCCTGTGATGGCGTCGGACTTGCGGGCTTCTGCGGGTTTGGTTTTGGCGGCATTGGCGGCCAAGGGGCAGACGGTGATCAATCGCGTGTATCATCTTGATCGGGGATATGAGTCGATGGAGTTGACGTTGAAATCCTTGGGTGCAGATATTGAGCGTGTGAAAAATGCATCTGTGTAAGGCTTTGTAAAAGTAGGGGGGTGGGCTGTGAAAAGAATGGTTTTTGATTACAATGCGAAAATGAATACAGAAAAACTCGACGCGGATTTTGTAAAGCAGTTACGCTGCCCATTGAGCCAGAGCTTGCTTTGTCAAGAGGGTGATTTTTTGGTTGCCCAGGGCAGTGGGCTGAAGTATCCGATACAGAACGGCATTGCGGTTTTGCTTGTTGATCGGGCGCATTTGCCGGCGGGTGTAGAAACATTTGAGCAGCTATTGGCTCAAACCAAGGGGTAAGGTTCGGGGGCGTGTTAAGGGGGAAGTGGGGCTAAAAGACGAGGGCTAAAAGTTTAGATTTGGAAGAGATACATTACCCAAACCAAAGGATAATAACGTGTCAGAAAGACAATTGATTAGTGATTTTAAAGGCAATGAATATATCCAAGGGGTATATGCGATACAGAATTGCCAGCTTGGGCAAACGAAAAACGGTAAGCCGTTTTTGAAGTGTATGATCGGTGATAAATCTGGGCGTACGCCTGGGCGTATGTGGAATGCCACGCAGAGTCTTTTTGATTCGTTGCCTACGGATGGTTTTGTTTATCTTCAAGGCAATACGCAGCCTTATCAGGGGCAGGTGCAGATTATTATTCAGAATATTAAGTCGCATGATCCTTCGGCGGAGGATTTGGCGCAGCTGTTGCCTTGCACGCGTTTTAATATGGATGATATGTATGGCGAGGTGGTGGGGATGCTTGAGGAGGTGAGTCACCCGGCGCTGAAAGCTTTGATGATGACTTATCTTGAGGATGGGGATTTGATGACTAAGTTTCGGCGGGCTCCGGCTGCGATGGCGCTGCACCATGCTTTTTTGGGAGGGCTTTTGGAGCATACGTTGCAGTTGATGCGGCTTGCTAAATCTATTTGCCCGCTTTATCCGCAGATTAACGGGGAGATTGTGCTTTGCGGTTTATTCTTACACGATTTGGGCAAGTGCGTTGAGCTTCAGTGGGACTCGGGTTTTAGTTATTCGGATGAGGGGCAGTTGATCGGTCATATTGCACGGGGTGCGATTTGGTTAGAACAAAAGGCTGGGGATTGTCGGGCGATGGGTCATGAGCTGCCCGACGCGTTGGTGATGGTTTTGCAGCATATTATTCTTTCTCATCATGGTAGACCGGAGTTTGGGGCGGCGAAATTGCCTTCGACGCCCGAGGCTATTCTTTGTAATTTAATTGATAATATTGATGCGAAGATGCAGATGGCCAATGCTGCTGCGGGGCGTGATAAAGACTTGCCACATGCGGGGGGTAATTTTACGGAGAAAGTTTGGGCTCTTGAAACGCGTATTTATAAACCCGATCCGACGAAGATGTAAGAAAGTGACACGATGAGTTGTGCTGGGCAAAGATGTCAAGAGGGTCCGCTGGACGTATGGGTGTTATGTGGCGGGCTCGATCGGGAAAGGCCTGTGAGCTTGGCATCGGGTCAGCATGTGGCCAAGGCGCTTGTGCAAGCGGGGCATCGGACGATTCTTTGTGATGTGAATCCTGAAAATATCGGGGGGGTGCTGGATGAATTTGAGAAATTGCAAACGGCTACGGGGAAGCTTATTTTCCCGATGATTCATGGTCTTTGGGGAGAGGGGGGAGCATTGCAGGGGATTCTTGAGGATCGGGAGATTGGGTTTGTGACGACGGGAGCTAGGGGGGGGCGGGATTGCATGGATAAATATTTCACGAAAAAAAGAATGGTTGAGCATGATTTGCCTACGCTTGATTTTAAGATGATTGAGGGGCCTAGGGATGATACTTTTCCGTTGCCGATGGTGATCAAAGCGGTGGAGGAAGGCTCGAGTTTTGGGATGGCGATTTGCCAAACGGCGGAGCAAGCCAAGGAGGCGCGGGAGCGGTTATTTAAGGGGTATGACCAGCTTATGGCTGAGCGTTATTTGCGTGGGGCTGAGATGACGGTGGGTGTTTTAGAGGTTGGGGGGGAGCTTGTTGCGTTGCCGCCGATTAAAATTATTCCGGCTCAAGAAAGCTATGATTATCGGGCGAAATATGTTGACGATGATACACAATATCTTTTTGATACGGGTTTGCCAGAATTGATTTTAGATCAGATCAAAGCAGATGCGGTTAGGCTACATCGCTTGATGGGGGCGCGGGATTTGTCTCGGGTGGATTTTTTGGTTGATGAAAATCAGCAGCATTGGATATTAGAAATCAATACGATCCCCGGGTTTACTGGTCATTCTCTTTTTCCCAAGGCTGCGCTGGCATACGGGTTACCGCTTGTGAAGCTGGTTGATTTGTTGGCGTCGCAAGCGTATCAAAGGTCTAGGCCTGGTTGTGATGGGTGTCTGTGATTTTTAGGGAAAAATTATTTTTTTAAACGGGTGCGGTTTATGAAATGGCCTAGCACTTCTGATGATTTTCGGGTCATTTAAAAGGGTGGTTTTATTTAACGGCTTGATCTTCAGTGGCGGGTTGGGGTAATTCGATATCTTCGGGGTCGTTGCCGATGCGTGGCGATTCCAGTCCGGCGTATTTATGTTTTTTGATAGACTCTAGGATACGCTCGGCGGCATCTACGGCGGCGTGTCCGGCTTGTCCATCGACATCGGGTACGAGATTGTGTTCGATCGAATCTAAGAAATTCGTTAGCTCGCCTGTGAGCGGGTCGTTTAAGGGATCGCTTTCGTGTCGATCAAGCTGGAGCCTCTCGATATTAACTAGGGATGCGTAATCTAGATCTGATAGGTCATTGCCTTGGCTTAATCGCATTTGTAAATCTGCAAGCACCGCGGCGTTGGTGTCATCGTCTAAGTCGATCATGATGCCTTCACGTTTTTGATAGTCGATGCTGACGTATGCTTTTTCGCTGAACATGCGCATTTTGCGTTCGGTTTTCATGGCCAATCTGCTGGCGGTGATATTGGCGACGCAGCCGTTTTTAAAAGTGAGCCTAGCGTTGCAGGTGTCTTCGTGTTTGCCTAAGACAGCAACGCCGGTGGCGTCTACTTTTTTCAGCGGTGAATTGGCTAGTGATAAGACAATATCTAAATCGTGGATCATCATGTCCATGACAACGCCTACATCTAGGGACCTGAAAGTCATGGGGCTGACGCGGGCTGCTTCGATAAAGCGTGCGGGGTGTTTCATTTTTTTGACGGCTTGCAAAATAGGATTAAATCGTTCGGTGTGTCCTACTTGCAGGATGGCTTGGTTTTTCAGGGCTAACTTATTGAGCTTGCGGGCGGTTTTTTCCGTTGCCGCCAGGGGCTTTTCCACGAGGCAAGCGATTTTTTTTTCTAACAAGGGAATGGCGACGAGATGGTGGTGAATGGTAGGCACGGCCACGGAAACGCCTTGGAGATTTGGCTGGGCGGCTAAGAGGGCTTGGACATCGGGGTAAGCGGTGGTGCTGTATTCGTCGGCGACGATTTGGGCCCGCTGAAAATCATGGTCCACAATACCTACCAGATCAGCTTGGGGCATTTGCTGATAGGTCCGGGCGTGATGTTTGCCCATTCGGCCAACGCCGATGACGGCTACTTTGCAGACGGTGGGGATGGCTGAATGCTGGGGGGGGGTGTTTATACTCATGCGTTTATTTTATCACAAGTTTGTCCAAGAGGGCAATCGGGGGAAGTCTTGGCTTTGGGATATCGCATAAAGTGGGAATATGGGCTAAAATAGCTTCAATGTGTGAAAGTGATGAAATCTTAGAAAAAAATAAGCCTGTGATCGGCATTACGATGGGCGATCCGCTTGGGATCGGTGCGGAAGTGATTGTCAAAGCATTGGCAGACCCTGAGATTCGTAAGCTGGGGCGATTTGTCATTTATGGGATGAATGAGCTTTTGGCTTATGCGGCTGATCGAGCGGGGATTGAAAGTTTTTGGTGGTGTGTGTCTCGGCAATCGGAGCGTACCTCTTTTGATATGGTGCATAATGTTTCGGTCATAGATTACACGCAGTATGCGATGCTAGGGCAATCGTCACATCGGCCGACCAAGCAAGGCGGGCAAGCCAGTTTGCATTTTTTAGACGATGCGATCGCCGCGGCGGGGCTAGCCAAAGGCCGAGAGGGGAAAATAGACGCGATTGTGACGGCTCCGATTTGTAAAGAATCATGGCTGATGGCGGGTTGCAAATTCCCGGGGCATACCGAATTTTTGGCGCATCGCACCAAAGCCAAGCGGGTGGTGATGATGTTTGACTCGCCAAAATTACGGGTCGCATTGGCGACTGTGCATGTTTCGATTGTCGAGCTGCGAGATCGCTTGACGATTGGAGCGGTGTTTGCCCCGATTGATCTTGGGCATCAAGCGTGTCAGAAGCTGGGGATTGCCAAGCCTCGGATTGGTGTGTGTGGCTTAAATCCTCATGCGTCTGAAAATGGGCAGTTTGGTGATGAGGAGGCGCGTATTATTACGCCTGCCATTGAGATGGCTAAATCAATGGGGATGGATGTTGCGGGGCCGTTCCCGGGGGATACGATTTTTATTGATGCGGTGGCTGGGCGCTATGATTTGGTGGTTGCGATGTACCACGATCAAGGCTTAATCCCGGTGAAGCTTTTAGGTTTTGATGATGCGGTGAATATTTCGCTAGGCCTGCCGGTGATTCGTACCTCTGTTGATCATGGCACTGCATTTAATATCGCCGATGAACATAAAGCTAACCCCCAGTCGATGAAGCAGGCCATTAGGCTGGGGGTGAAGATGGCGACCCAGCAGAAATGCTATGGCAATGTCTCTTCATCATCGCAAAAATAAGCGAGATCACGCTGATTTGCTCTTGAAAATTTGCTTTTGAAAAAGATGTGCAAAAGGGGCGAGGCAGTAAGAAAAGCTTATGGCTTAAGCGGCTATTTTTTTGGGGGGGAGGGGGGATTTTGAGGAAATTTGTTTGAGGGTGGAGACGGGAGGGGTTTAAGCGTAGGCGTCGATCATGTTGCCTTTGTTGGGGTCTAGGCCGATCCCGGGGGTTAGGCTGGCGGCGGCTTGAATCATGCTAATGGCAGATTGGCCTTGCTGCTTGGCGATGTTTAATGACTTTTTGGCCACCGCGTAAGAAATATCTTCCTTGAGGGTGGCTTGGCTGAGTTGTGATGCTGCTGCTGCGTTCATATTTATGCTATCGGCTAATGATATGTTGGACTTAATAAAAATCACTTTGAATATTATTTTTTACTTAAATCTGGGCAATACTGCGGCGATTGATTATTGTTCCTTTTCTTTATTGAGCAGGTTATAGAATTTCTAGTTACCAGTGCCATACAGGTGGCACTGGTGGGCTATCGCGTTTCATAAAATATGCCAATAAGCAATGGTATGAAGGGGCAGTTGACCCCAGAGATTTAGAGAATGCTTTCTTTGTATTTTCTAAAAAAGATGCTTCGGCGAACCTAATGAAAGGCTAAAATATGATTTTGACTCACCACGCAAGCTTACAACAGATGGCTCCTTCTTTGCAGATTATAGAGGAGATGGAATTGTCCAATGATCTGGGCAATGTGATTCATCGGGCTAGGCGCAATGCGGGGCTTAGCATCGCGGAACTGGCCAAACGGATTTGGGTATACGATTGGCGATTAGAAAAAGCAGAAAACGGTGCGCTGTTGCTTCACCCAAAAGTTTTGGCGCGCGTGGCTTGGGAGACAGGTCACGGCGAACTAGAAGCCTATCTTTTACAGCTGGATCGATTCATCAGGCAAGGCAAACGTCTCAAGCGCATCGGCAGGCGACGTCAACGGCATCAAGCTATCGCCGAGGCGCTTAGCCTTGATAAACCTACGACATTGGCCTGATTACTGGGCAAAGGTGAGCTTTACCAATTGACCAGATCCCCGGTGATGGGTTCGACTAGGTCTTTGATAGTAATAATGCCTCGGGGCGGCTGATTGGGGTTTTGAATCAGCGCCAAGGCGATGCTGTCCCGTTGCATTTTTTGTAATGCATCACGCGCGGGCGTGTCGGGGGCGAAGCTGTGGAGCTTTGTCTTGAGCTGTTCAATCCCCGGGCAGGCTGCTGGGGTGTGCAAGATCGCATCGAAAATATCGACCATCCCCACAGGCTGCCCCGACGAATTGATCACCGGAAATCGTGTATAAGGCGAGGTGTTGGCTAACTGATATAAAGCTTCCACTGCATCTGTTTGGTTGAGTGTGACGGTATCTTCCCAAGGGGTCATTTCGTCCTCAACCTTTCGGTTTTTGTAAGTGATGACTCGCTGAATTAAATCGGTTTGCGTATCGGTGAGAAGCCCTAGGCTCAGGCCTTCTTTGAGCAATAAAGAGACTCGCCGACCGGGATGGGGTGAAAGGGGCTGGGTTTGCGGAGAGCCGATGAGCTTGAGGGTGATGTTGGAAGTTTTGAGGATGATCGGGAGCAAGCCGGTGTAGGTAAAAATAAACTTGGCGATGAGGATCATTTTGGCCAAAGGATAAAGGAGTTTATCCGCGTGGGTCGCGAAAATATTTTTAGGCAATGTTTCGCCAAAAACAAAAAGTAAAGGCGTGATCAGCGCGACATTGATCAAGATAATCTGAACTAGGGTGAGCTTGAAATGTTGTTCGAGAATAATGGAGAGCATCGCGGTGCCGATATAGTTGGCGATATTATTTCCGATGAGCAGTGTGGCTAGGAAGGCTTGTTTTTTTTGTAAAAGTGATTCGAGCGTTTTGGCATGGGGCTGATTGGCCTGTGATTTGATGCGCAGCCGAACACGATTGATACAGTACGAGCCTGTTTCGATACCCGAAAAGAGGGCAGAGGCAATGATGCCTAATGCCATGAAAATTAAAACGAGGATGAGCTGGGTCGGGGTCATTGGGCTTTGGGTGGGGCCTTGTGCTGGATGGTTTTAAGTTGTGTGGGGCGATTACCTTGAGTTTGGGTGACGATGAGTTGAATCTGTTGTATCGCGATGCTGTCACCGATTTTGGGGATTTTGCCTAGCAGTGTCATGGCTAGGCCTCCCATGGTGACTAGGTCGGGCCATTGGTTGGGGATATGTAGTAGCTGGGTCCATTCCTCGATGGGTGTTTCTGCGGGGATAAGCCACTGGTTTTCTGCTAGTTTTTGAATATTTGGGGTGACAGCGGATTGTTGAGGGGTGGCGATGTGCCCGACGATTTGCTCGACGATATCTTGTAAGGAGACTAGCCCAGCGGTGCCGCCGTATTCATCGACGGCGATGGCCATGGTGTGTCCGGTTTTTCGAAAGTGTGTGAGCAGCGCATCTGATTTTTGCAATTCGGGCACGAAGTGAGCTTGTCGAATCAAAGGCTTGAGCTGTTGTATGGTTTTGGGTTTTTTAAGAAGAAGCTGCTTAGCCAAGATAATGCCTTGGATATTATCGAGATTTTCTTTGTAGATCGGGATGCGAGAGACGCGGTGCTGGTGGATGATTTGATAGAGCTGTTGTATATTTTCTTCGAGGTCAAATGCGTGTAAATCCACGCGGGGGGTCATGATCGCTTTGACTTTTAATTTAGAGAGGCTAAGGACTTGTTTGAGTAGTTGTTGTTGGGATTGATCCAAATCGCCTTGGGTTTGAGAGATGTTAATCAGGGTTTGCAGCTCGTTGCGGTCGAGCTGGCGAGGCGGCTGGGTGGGGGTAAACAAATTGGTCAGCGGCCTAATGACAAAAGTGTTAATCAGCTGCCTCATCGGCGAAATCGTTTGACTCATCCACAGCAACGGGATAGCGGTATATTTGCACCAAGTGTCTGGCGCTTTGGAGGCGATGAGCTTGGGCAAAACCTCCCCCAAAAGAATGATAAAAATCAAAGGCAGCGTTGAAAGGCCGCTTAAAACCAAGGGGTGTAGCGCCAAGCTATCTTGCGTCTTGATGAGCAAAATCGTGGAAAGCACAAAGTAGGTGACGTTGATACTCATGTTAGCTAGCAAGAGGGTAATCAGGGTATGGGATGATTGCCCGAGCAAAGTCAAGGTAGATTTGGCCCAGAGCCTTTTGGATTGTCTGAATTGCCGCTGCTGATGAGGGGTTAGGCTGAAGATCGCGGTCTCCGAGCCCGAGAAAAAAGCACTTGCCAAGAGGAGGCCAGGCATGATGAAGACCAGTAGTAGGGTAGCGGTTTGGGGCACGGCAATATGGGGGGTTAGAGGAATCGTAAAAGTATCTGGTGATTATCGGTGATTTCGTATTATCATATCCGTTATATCCGTTAAAGGTGTTTAAATTGATGTGATATTCACTGCTTAGCAGAAGAATAATTTGCTTTTTGGGGGTTCAGCGGTGTATGATGAGGGTTGATTAAGAGTTATTTTTGATGGCAATAAGGGAGATGCCTAGGCATCACATGGTTTGCATATGATTTTATTAAAACAAATAAAGCTGGGCGTGGTGGCGATATTATTAGTGGTTTTGACTGGTGAATCAGCGCAAGCTTATGTGCGTGGGTCAAGCAAGTGGGGCGGGCCTAGGGGGACGCGGGTGGAAATTACTTATAGTTACAGCAATTTGTTAGATGCTAGTTTTGCCCCGGGGATCAGCGCGACACAAAAACGTTTGGCTACCGAGACGGCTTTGGGCATGTGGGCGCGCTACGCGCCTTTAGATTTTGTGGAAATTCCAGATTTTGGCGGGATGCCCAGCGCTTCAGATAGCCGATACACCGCGGGGCCTAGCCATGCTAACTTACGCATTGGCCATCATTATATCGATGGCAATCCGGATGGCCCGGATACTAAAGCCCATGCTTATCTGCCTACTTCTGTGCGCTCGGGTATTGCGGGGGATGTGCATTTTGACGATGGCGATGACTTTGTTTTATTAACCGATGCGTTGCCAAAATCAGATGACCCGGCGTTTCCCTTCTTGGTGATTATGGCCCATGAAATCGGCCACGCGCTGGGCTTGTATCATTCGGATAAAACCCCTGGCCAGCAGGCGGTGATGGATGCTAGCGTGCAGCTGTTTTTTGACGACTTAGCCACCGCGGATTTAAAAGCTGATGATATTGCGGGCATACAAGCCATTTATGGTCAAGGCGTGGGCAGCGTTAGGCCTATCCCCGAAGCGAGCAGCGGATTGCTTCTGCTCCTAGGCGGCTGGGGTATGCTTAGGCGTGGCGTAAAATAAATTGCTTTTGAAACAATCAAAATTAATTCCCGCTTGGCTTTAGATGATGCTATACTACCAGCATGTCTGGACGCGCTGCGTGTGTGATGCGTCTTCTTGTGATGTATTTTTATTGCATATGTTGGGGATGATTTTGAATAAACCCGATGCCAGCAGCGCAGACAAGCCGACTTTGATACAGAGTCAAGCTGATGCCGCTGTCGCTTTTGAACAAGCCTTTGGGCAGGTACAGACACGGTCGGATTTAGCTACGGTGATCATCGCGTCTGAATATCTACAGCAGGTTTTGCCTGGCTTGGCGGTGTGGCAACGAGGCCAAGACTTGGCTCCTCATTTATCCTACCACAATCATTCGGGAAAGATCGTCACAAAGTCTATCCTAGCGGGGGATCAGTCATGGGATGCGTTGCTACAAGTTTGGCCAGAAAAAACAATCGTTTTTTGCTCCGAGAAAAACAGATACTATGCTGGTTGCCCAGACACCGATGGTCAGTTAGTTCTTATCATCACAGCAGAAGTTAATGACGCAACCAAACAAAGCGTGATCGGTCATTTGTCTTGGCTTTTGACCTTAAGTAAGCTGCAAATCAGAGGCTTATCTCAACCCTCATCACCTATCCCAGAGACAAATCCCGCCGCTTGCCAGCAAGCCTCGACACTCACGTGGGAGGTTGATCTCGATGGGCGCTGGCGAGAAATACCTCAAGCCTTTTGCGCATTGTTAGGCTACACAGCCAAAGAATTAGTGACGCTCGGGATCGATCGGCTCGACCATGGGAGTAGCGATCCCGCTACCCATAAAAATTGGACGCTTTTACTCGTGGGAGTGATCCAATCCTTTTCTAAAATCGAGCAGTATCGACATCACCAAGGCCATTGGGTTTGGCTTCAAAGTACATATCTTTTATCTGATCAAAACCTAGAAAATCAACCCTCTAGCGTCATTGTTTCTATGCATGAAATAACAGAACACAAACGCTTGGACGCGATGTCTCTCAGTCAAGATGCTGTGCTTAAGCAGTTAGCTCATGGCTGCGATTTGGACGATGTGCTTAAGGTTTTGGTTGGTCATATCGAGGATCATTTGCAAGGTGTATGGGGCTGTTTTATTTTGTTAAATGCAGATGCTCAAAGTATTGATCGTGCGATTGCTTTGCGGCTGCCTAGTGAGGAAATTTGCCGTTGTTTTGAAAGTGCTGTTGTCGAGGGTGAGCAATGTGTGCTGTGCTGGGTCGCAGAAAACAAAAAACGCTATGTGGCTAGCGATATGCTTAGCGATGAACATTGCCAAGGTCTTAAAAATATCGCTGGTGGCTTGGGCTTTCGTTCGTGTGTCATCGAGCCTATCCTTGGCCAAGCCGGCCGGTTTTTGGGGATGCTCTGTTTATTTGATATGGATCAAGGGCAGGTAGCGATTGAAGCATTTAAGCTGATTACCAATACCACATACTTAGCGGCGATTGCGATTCGCCGGCGAGAGAATGAGGAGCGTCAAGCTTTTCATGCGAAATTGGAACAATTGATCACGCGGTATTCTAATCGTTTTTTAGGTGTAAAATCTTCGCAATTAGATGAGCAAATCACCGAGTCTTTGGAGACTATTGGGCGTTTCATCGGCGCGGATCGAGCTTTTTTATACCGATATACTAATGATCAAAAGCAGTTGGAATGTACTCATGAATGGGTGATCGATACTTATGCTCATACGCCGGGCTTTCAGGCCAAGGGCTATTGTTATGATCAAGATGCTTTCGCGTGGGAGTTGGATTATTTAGCATCTGATCGAGTCTTGTATGTGCCTGATATGCGGGATAAACCCCAGGGTATGTGCCAGGGATGCCAGAGCAGGGATTGGGAGTATAAGACCATTATTGTGATGCCGCTGATGATTAATCATCGGATTCGTGGGCTGGTCGGTTTTGGGACGGTTGGTCAATTGGGGGATTGGGGGCCTGAGATCGTGGGATTGTGTCGCGTTTATTCTGAGATATTATCCAGCGCTGTTGGACGTAATATTCAGGAAAAAAAGTTATACAATCGCACACTGAGATTATCTTTAGCTTTAAAAGCTACGAATCTAGGTATATGGGATGCCGATTTTCAAGCAGAAAAATATTATAAAAATACAGAATGGGCCAGTATGCTAGGCTACACTCGGGAGGAAATTGAGCCTATTGTAAGTGCTTGGAGGCGATTGGTTCATCCCGATGATTATCCTGCCGCGGCACGTGCTTATCGCTTGCACTTAGAGGGCAAGGCGGATTCGTTCGAAGCTTTGCATCGTATGAAAACAAAATCGGGGCAGTGGCGATGGATTCAATCGCGAGGCGATGTGGTGCGGCGAGATGCTGATGGGGTGGGTACCCGTGTGACAGGGACTCATCAAGATGTGCACGAGATGATTCTTGCTCAGCAAGCTATGGCCCAAGGGCGTGAACGTTATAAATTACTGAGCGCAAAATTACAGGTTTTATTGAGCGAACTTGATCACCGTGTGAAAAATAACCTAGGCGCACTAGATGCTCTGGTTAAAACTTATGCGAATAAATACGATGATGTTGATGAATTTGCCTACGCGATACGTGGGAAAATCATGGCGATGAAAGCGGTCCATGATATCACCGCGCAATCCAAGCGACAGTCGGTTGATCTAGAAGGTATTCTTAAACAATTGGTCGCACAGGTCACACAATTTTGCGCGCATCGGATTGATATAAAATTAAACGGCCCTTATCTCAACGTCTCCTCTCGTCAGGCCAGTGCCATCGCCATGACCTTCCAAGAACTTTTTACGAACGCGTTAAAGCATGGTTCTCATAGTCGGGTAAATGGCTCGGTACAAATTAATTGGGAAATCGTGGAGCGGAGTACCGAAACGATCCTCGTGGCGATCCACTGGAGGGAGCAAGGAGGCCCAGAGGTCAATCCCCCGCAAAACTTCGGGGTAGGATTAGAGCTGATCGACGGTTTCTGTAAATTTGAGCTTACAGGCGCGTGCGATTGTAAGTTCAAAAAAGAAGGCTTTGAGTGTGTCATCACCTGTCGCCTAGACCAAGAGCTTAAGGTCCAAACGGTGCCTAGGCTAGATACAAAAGAATCAGTTCAAAATCTGCCCGGTTAAAAATGAACGGGCTACTTAAAATTACTTGATAGATGGACCTGAAGCGCTGATGCTTGGGAAGCTGAAGTGTTCGCGTTTGGTTTTTTTTGGTCCTATGCCCCTTGGGTTTGGCTGTTAGATATTGGGGGTGGTTTAGTCTTGGCCTTGGAGATAAGTTGCGGGCAGGGGTCATAATTTTGCACGGGTTATCCACGTCTCCTGCTTACAAAAGATAAAAAAGACTTTTTATTGTCACTTCTTGTATAAACGGAGGGTTGGCGCTGTTTTATTGGTACACGTCAACGGATTTGTTTTGGTCTTTTTTTGATTTCCCCAACCCCTACAGAATAGGAAGCTTTATTATGTCTACTACCCTTTTTGAACAGCTCGGCGGTAAAGATGCAGTCAACGCAGCGGTCGATATTTTTTATACCAAAGTCCTCGCCGATGACACCATTAATCATCTTTTTGATAATACGGATATGCCTAAGCAAATTGGCAAGCAAAAGGCGTTTTTGACTTACGCTTTTGGGGGTGCGCCTAACTATCCCGGGGCGAGCATGAGGAAGGCCCATGAAGGATTTAATTTGACCGAAGCGCACTTCGCAGCGGTGGCTGGGCATCTCCAATCGTCGCTTGAGGATCTTAACGTGCCCGCCGATCTGGTCAATCAGGTCATGAACATCGCTGCCAGCACGCATGATGATATTTTGGGCTTATAGATCTTGTCAAATAGCTATATGAAGAAAAAGGAGAACCTGCAGGGCCAACGCGGGTTTTCCTTTTTTTATTTTATCTTTTCCACTTTTAAAGCAAGCAAGTAGGCTAACCTAATTCACTTTACAACAGAATCACGATAAAATAAAGCTTTGTTTAAAAGAGATCCATCACCCCGAAAGGAACAGTCTATGCACTGCCGAAATATCGCAGGAACAGACCTTAACGTTAGTATTTTAGGATTTGGGAACTTTATCTTCGGCACCAACTGGTGGGGAGAATTTTCTGATGATGAGGGCATTACCCTGCAGAATCAGGCTTATGATAGAGGGATCAATTTTTTCGATACCGGCTCTGCCTATGGCAATGGTCGAGCCGAGCGCCTGCTCTCTAAGACGATTAAATATGCTGGGCGAGAAAATATTATCGTCTCTACCAAATTTGGCTATGACTACTACGTGGACCCCGGCGAGCAAGGCGGCCAGCGCGAGCGTAAGCAGGATTTTTCCCCCAAATTTATCCGCTATGATTTGGAGCAATCACTTAAGCGTTTAGATATTGATTGTATTGATCTTTATCAAGCTCATAATTTGAAGTTGCCTCAATATAAAGACGATCTGTTTGAAACGATGCTTAAGCTCAAAGACGAAGGTAAGATTCGCTATTGGGGCGTTGCTCTTGGCCCGGCGATTGGTTGGCGCGAAGAAGGAATCAAAGCCTTTACCGAGCATGGCGCTGACACGGTGCAGACAGTGATGAATATGTATGAGCACAACCCTGGTAGAGAATTTTGCGAGACCGCCGAGCAGCTTGGCAAAGGCGGTATCTTGGTGCGTGTGCCGACGAATTCGGGTATTCTCGATGAAGAATTTAAGGATGAAAATCATAAATTCGAATCTTGGGATCATCGTAAATTTAGAGATCGCAACTGGCTTGTTTATGGCTTAAAGAAAAATGCGGTCATCAAGCCTATCGCCAATAGTTTGGGTTTATCCATTCGCCAGCTTGCGTTTAAATGGCTTGCCCAATTCCCAGCGATGGCATCGATTCAGCCTAACTTGCTAAACCTTAATGATGTTGAACAATTCGCCGGGGCGTGCGATGGTGAGCCTTTGCCTCAAGCGGTGATTGATAAAATTGATACGCTTTACGCGGTGGATTTTCATCTTGGCGCTGATGCACATCCGTGTGATTGGAAATCAAGTGTGACGCCCGATGGCAAGATTCGCAGTGATTACAAGAAGCCGGTGCTGGCTTAATCTTTCATTTTAAATTTTCATTTTTAAAACCCGCTGATCACACATCGGCGGGTTTTCTTTTAGAATATCTTTAAGAGAAACTTTTTTAGGAGCTTAGTATGACCCCTTTTCATGAAGAAGAAGAAAACTTGGCAGACT
>CAZSSX010000007.1:0-27487 GCA_964609545.1 uncultured Phycisphaeraceae bacterium
AGATTTGTTTCGACAAACCTGCTGCCGATAGGCCCCTCGATCATGACGTTTCTGCCGATCATCACTCTTGACTTAGAAAGAATCGCGAAACGAATTTTTTTATCCATCTTAAAATCAAGCTGAATCACCCGCTTGACCGCTTTGTCATTGTCCCCATCTACCGCGGTAATACGCACGCGAATCCAAGTGTTATCTAGCGGATTTTCGCTACTGATTGGCGTTGTAATGCCAGAGCCTGGGACCGATCCATCGTAAGGCGCGCGATTATAATAATCGTCATCATAAATCGCCGCATCAAGTTCACCCTCGGCATTGGGCAAGATATGAGGCGTGAGCGTTGCGGTAAAAGTAGGGCCGCCGGGGCTCACCGCAATAGGGCCGATATGCAACGAAGTGCCGCCGATCACGGGCGTCTCACTGTCGGGCGCATCAAACTCGTAAGGCTCCTCATCATTGTGGGTGTCGCCAGAAAGTAGGATGATCAATTGCGCTTTAACATTAGCCCACAAGTCTGGGGCGTTGGTTTGGTCAATGATACCAGCTTGTGTTTTTACCAACGCGGTGGCTTGATTTAATCTGCGGATGGTGTAGTGAACACCCGTCTCGGCAGCGGCCAAGGCGCGATTGATTTTTAAATGAGAATTGGAAATCTGTAAATTGGCTTGAGCGACAATCGCCATTGCCGCAGAAAGAGATCCAAAGATCATCAGGAACATCATTGCGAGAATCGCCGATGCCCCTTTCCGTCGATGCCTTAAGAAAGCATTTTTATTTTTAGCAGACATAATAAACTCCGCAGCCTCGCAAATGAATTATTATTTAGTTATCGATGACCCAGCTCAGTTGTGCGATGGTGTGTTTTTTTGCATCAACTCGGTTGGGCTGTTGAAAATAAATCGTTACGCTCACACGCATGATATCCGTTGAGCCTAACGGCTGAACTAAACTAGAACTGATATCACTTTCAAAAACACTGCTTACTTTAATCTCTTGGCTCCACCCTTGCATGTCATCGATCTGCTGTTTCAGGGCGTTGATCGGGGGATCAAAAACCATGCCCGAGCTGCTTCCGTCTTCTGCCACGGTGCCCGCAAAATCATCGACATCATCAAAGTCTAAGTAAGACTCCTCGTTGTCTTCTGGGCCTAGGGTGATGTCGTGTGAAATGGGGTCATGCATCGGCATGGCTAAGGTAAGCTCTCGTAATTCGTTGGCTAGGACCATGCCCGTGGAGCTTCTCTGGGCCCACATGTTTTCGCGATGAAACGCTTGCTGGGCAGAGACAATCGCCAAAACGCCCGTCCCCACGATGACCGTGGTTAGTGCCGCTTCGATGAGTGTAAAGCCGAGTCTGGCTCGTCTTCTGATACGCTGTTTAGTGGTTTTCTTTTTTAAAACTAACATCTGAAATTTCCTAAGCCTCCCTAGGGATTTTAGCCGACCATCGAAGACAATTTGAAAATCGGCAGGATAATCGCCATTGCGATAAAACCAACAACAGATCCCATGAGAATAATCATCACAGGCTCAATCATCGACGTGACTGTTTTGATAACATCTTTAAGTCGCTGGCCATAAAAATCGCTGACTTCTTCTAGCACCTCGCCGAGCTTACCCGATTCCTCGCCGGCGCTAATCATCTGAACAACAGAGCTGGGTAGTAAATTTGAGGATTGCAAAGGCTGAGCGATTTTTTGTCCTGTTTTGACAGACTCTTGTACGTTTAGCCAGAGCTTTTTGAAAAAATGATTGCCACTAATTTGTCCTGTAATGCGTAAGGTATCCAGCATCGGCACGCCGGCATTGATCAGCTCGCCCATCGAATGCAAAGACCGACTAATATATAATGCTCTAAACATTCGCTGGAAAATTGGAAATTTAAGTTTGAGTTTATCGAAGAAAATCACACCCGCTGTTGTCCTACTAAAAGCCCATAAGCCGATCAAGCTGGCTGCTGCTAAAATAAGAATCAACCACCACCAATTTACCATAAACCCGCTTAAACCCATTAAGAATTTCGTAGGCCAAGGCATGATTTCTTCCTTACCCTTAAACACCATCGCAAAGCGAGGCAGCACAAAGGTCAGTAAGAAAAAGGTCACGCCAACCGCCATCGTTCCGATCACCGCGGGATAAATCATCGCGCCGATCACCATGCGTTTGGTTTCGATCGACTGGGCTAAGTATGATGCGATCCGGTTGAGCATATGCGAAAAGCTACCCGACATCTCGGAAGCTTTCACCATGTTGACATAAAGCTGACCGAAATATTTAGGATGACTAGCCAAGGCTTCAGAAAACTGTTTACCCGATTCTACATCTTGCTTAATGCCCAGCAGCAATTTTTTAAATTTTGGATTTTTCGTCTGCTCGGCAATCCCCTCAATAGCAGCACGCAAGTTAATACCCGCGCGGATCATCACGGCCAGCTGTGTGGTAAAATCAAGGATGTCTTTTTGCGAGGGCCCTGAGGATTGATTGAGTGCTTTAAATTTTTCTGAAAAGGTTTGGTTGCTCTTGGTGTCGGGTGTCAGCTGTAAGATCTGAACGCCTTGGGAACGCAATTTCTGAGCAGCACTCAGCGCGCTTTCCGCAGTAATAATGCCTTGGCCGATGCGTCCTTCTTGGTCTCTAGATTGGTATCTGTAATTGATCATAGTTTTGTTTCTTCTTATCAATCGCTAGGCGTTATGAAAATAAAAATGAGTACGCATTATTTTTTATTATTCATTGCGGTTGTCCTTGTCATTGCAATAATCATTATGCCGCCAAAGTCTTTTCTATTTTATCTGGGTATGCCGCTTGTGCGATGGCATCTTCTTTGGATATTTTCCCGTTAAAATAAAGCTCGGAAATGGAGTTGTCCAAAGAGTTCATACCCATTGCGCGGTTGGTCTCGATCACGTTGGGAATTTCAAATGCACGGTCTTCTCGGATCAGGTTACGCACCGCGGGAGTACAAAGTAAAATCTCAACCGCGGGGATCATGCCCTTGGTATCAATGCGTTTGAAAAGTGTTTGGGAAACCACTGCTTGCAAAGTGTTAGCAAGCATGGAGCGGATCTGGTTCTGCTGATCCGCGGGGTACATATCAACAATACGTTCAACTGTTTGGGATGCGTTGACGGTATGAAGCGTGCTAAAAACAAGGTGCCCTGTTTCTGCGGCACTGATGGCCGCGGCGGTTGTTTCAAGGTCTCGCATCTCACCTACCAGAATAATATCCGGGTCTTGACGTAAAACGTGCCGTAACCCCGATGCAAAGCTAGGGACATCCTCCCCGATCTCTCGCTGCTCAATCACGCATTTATCGCTTTCAAATTTATATTCAACGGGGTCTTCGAGCGTGATAATATGCTTATGATATCTTTGATTCATCGCTTGGACCATCGACGCAAGCGTGGTGGATTTGCCCGAGCCTGTGTCGCCGGTGACTAAGATTAAGCCGCGCGGCAAATAGGTTAGCCGAGAAATGACATCGGGTAAAGATAGATTTTCAAAAGCGGGAATGTCTTCTTTAATCGAACGCAATGCGATGCCCACCGAATGTTTTTGCTTATGCACATTCACACGGAATCGAGACACGCCTGGGATTTCATAAGAAAAATCGACGTCCTGGATCGTGTCGAATTTTTTTATTTGATCGGGATTGGCGATTTCTTCAAACATGCGCTGGGCACTTTCGGGGGTGATCACCGGGAAGTCCAAAGGCGTCATGACGGTATGAATTCTCACCGTTGGCTTGTGCCCACTAATTAAGTGAATGTCCGATGCGCCGTATTCGATTGCTGCTTTTAGTATCGTGTCAATATTCATCGTTGAACTTTCAATCCTATTTTAGACCTATGTTTTCAGGGGTGTGATACATTTCTCGATCCACAAAGAAGGAGAGATGCATAGCTTGATATCGGTCGTTGTGTGCAGAGCATTCACCGGAGGAGAGGCGATGAGAACGAAAAGATCATTTAGGAGCTATCCCAGATCATGCAATCAGCATAGACAGAAAACAGGAGGGTTTGGCAAGGATGTGGTGCGGAAAAAGGCAAGCGCTAAAAAAACAAAGCGAAGCAATGAAGTCGGGGCAGATTATAACGGCGGTGCTGCCTATGCTGATTCTATAGGCTCGGTAGGCTGGGGAATAACCCGAACTTTAGAAGATTTGGAAGACTGAACCAGCCCAATCATCAGCAAGCAACCGGCGATAGGAATAAACTGCATGGGCTTAATAATTTCGCCATCGAGATATCCCCAGAACATCGCGATAATGGGAATCAGATAAGTGACCATGCCCGCATAAAGGGGGCCTTTGAGGTGGATCAATTTATAATAAATAAAATTTGCAAAACCCGTGCAAGCAAAACCAAGAATCAAAAGCGCTGCTAGTGAAAGACTAAAGCCTTGCTGCTGATAAGGAATTTTAGGCAACGGCGCGAATAAGCTAGTCCAAAGTAAAAGGTAAAAAATACTAAAAAGACTAGAGATTGCAGACATCTCAATCGAAGAAATATGCGTTAATTTTTTCTTGACGAAAGTATTGGAATAGGCAAAACAAGTCGGCGTGATCGCTGCGAGCAAGATCAGCTTGAAGCTGGCCCCATCTTTAATCTTGTCATAAAAAAGCCAAGCCATGCAAGCAAGACCACCCATCACACCGAGCAACTCGTTGCGCGAAGGTTTGGTTTTAAGCATGGGGATAGAAACTAAAATCGTCAGCAAGGGAACCAAGCAAACCATCGTGCCAATAAAATTACTATCAAAACTACCCATCAAATAAGGCTGAAGCGTGAACGGAATAGCCTGGGCAAAAGGAGCAAATAGCGCAATGGTAAAAACATCTTTGGTATTAAACGATCGCGTCCTGCTAAAGAAAAGCCAAATCGCAAGCAACGCTACAAAACCACAGATCAATCGACCGATGGAGATTTGCTGGGCATTGAAAACCTGCTTAGCAGTCTTCATTAAAATATAGCTGGTGCCCCAGAACAAACAGATGGTAGTAAAAATTAAGCGTGGCATGTGCGATCCGTAGATGCAATAAGGGGGGGAGGTCGTCGGGCAATCTTACGTGAATTGCTCAAGACAATATGTTACCAATAAGAAGAAAATTTGCATAGAGCATGTACCCAGAGAAAAGTAAAAACCGTGTTTAAAGAATATGGCAAAGCTTTATCGCAAGAAAAAACCATCGGGTACTGTTTGGGGAAATCACACAGGCTGATCTAGTTGGTATTGTTTGATTTTTTTATAAAGCGTCGTCCGATTGATCGCTAAGTCTTTGGCGG
Source organism: uncultured Phycisphaeraceae bacterium (assembly GCA_964609545.1). GTDB lineage: Bacteria > Planctomycetota > Phycisphaerae > Phycisphaerales > Phycisphaeraceae > CAZSSX01. Next base: position 5,283 of record CAZSSX010000007.1, read on the forward strand.
TGGCTTGGCGGTTCCAATCGTTGGCTTCCAATGCGGCTTTGATAATTAAAGATTCGGGATATTGCATCGCATCGTGCAGAGATGTGGGCGTCCAGCCGTTGACCAAAGAAGGGATCATACTGCCAAGAGAACAAGGCTGATCTGCTGGGTAGGCAGCGGGTTTTAAAACAAGACCTCGGCTATAAACACGCTCGGGTAAATACTCCGGCGTGATGATCGTGTCACGGGAAAGAACAACCGCGCGCTCAATGGCATTTTCAAGTTCACGGACATTGCCCGGCCAATCATAATCACAAAGAGCGTTAAGCGTTTCATCAGCAAGCCGACGATTGCGAGAAGTTTCGGCATTATACTTAGCTAGAAAAGCATCGGCTAAAAGAGGAATGTCCGACGACCGCTGACGCAGCGCGGGCAAAAGAAGATTCACAACATTGATGCGATAATAAAGATCCTCACGGAATAAACCTTGCTCAACCAAATCCTCCAAGGGCTGATTCGTCGCTAAAATAAAACGGATATCCACGTGCTGTGTTTGGGCTGAGCCTACCGGTTCAAAACATTTATCTTGTAAGATGCGCAAGAGCTTAAGCTGCAAAGCTGGCGTGGCGCTATTAATCTCATCAATAAAAAGAGTGCCTCCATCAGCCAATAAACATTTGCCCGCTTTGTCGGTGTCGGCGCCGGTAAAGGCGCCTTTGGCGTGACCAAAAAGCTCGCTCTCCAGAAGTGTCTCGGGGATAGAGCCGCAAGCGAAAGTGATAAACGGCTCGCTCTTGCGCGGGCTTTGCGTATGGATCGCGTGAGCGATCATAGACTTACCCGTGCCCGATTCGCCATGAATCAAAACCGTGGTTTTACTCGGCGCAACAGCATCGACAAGATCGTAAACTTTTTGCATCTGGTAATCATTACCCACGATGCGCCCGATCCCAAATCGCTCATCAAGCTGATCTTTTAAATGCTTATTTTCTGCCAGTAAGATGTGCTGATGCATCGCTTTGTTCACAGAAATACGTAATTCATCATCAATGATAGGCTTCGTCAAATAATCAATAGCCCCTAGTTTGACAGCATCAACAGCTGTTTCGATTTTACCAAAACCCGTGATGACAATCGTGGCCACATCGGGATGATTGGTTTTTATTTTTTTTAAAAGTCCTAGCCCATCTAGCTTGGGCATGTTCAAATCTGTAATGACTAATGAAAAAGGATGCGTGCTAGCTTGATCAAGAATCGCAAGTGCAGCCTGCCCGTCGTTTGCCGTGGCGGTTTGGAAATTCTCTGCTTGCAAAAATTCCGCCAAGGACTCTGCCACGACCAGATCGTCATCAACAATTAAAATACGCTGGGAATCAGTCATCAAATCGCACACGTGGGATATCGAAAGGTGAATCGCGTGCCCTTAGGCATCGCGCAAGTGAGAGTCATTTCTCCGCCTAAAGATGCTGCAAGGTTTTTGCATAAAGGCAGCCCAATGCCTTGCCCATGAGACTTAGTGGAGATACCAAAAATAAATTTTTTGTTGGGATCAAGCAGCGCCGAGCTAATGCCCGCGCCATCGTCGGTCAGCTCAAGACAGGTTTGCCCCGCAACGGTTTTGATCGTGATATCAATCAATCCTTTTGCAACATCAGATGCCTCGATCGCATCCAAGCTATTGAGCAGCGCATTATGAATCACCCTAGGCAAAGGCCCCGCGGGTAGATCCCTCGAATCCTCGCAAATCTCAAGATGATACGCCACATGATTTTCTGCCATGCGAGGCTTCACCAAATCAATCACATCTTGAACCGCGCGAAAAAGGGGAACATATTTTTCAGTGTGACACTTCGCCCCCGCCTGCTTGGGCGAAGTGTCTTTAAGCCCATGGACAAGCTCCACCATCTGATGCATGGAGTTGCGAATCGTATCTAATTGACGCAAAACAGAATCCTCTCCCGCTTGGTTAGCCGGGGCATCATGCAAATCGCGCAACAATAAATTGACATGTCGCAAAGAGCCATCCAACAAATTCGCAAGCTCGTGAGCCACCACTTCGGGCACATCCAAACCGCGATCCTCAGCGGTAGGCTGCTTCAGTTTTGAGGAGAAAGTCATACCCGAGTTATCGGCCTAAAAAAGCGACGCATTAAGAAAGAAATATTATTTTTTTCAAGATCTACCCGATCGCCCCCATCTCCGACACCTTCCCATAACCCACTCGCTTTACAAAAAACTACGCCGCGGCATTTTTATCCTGCCCCGAAGTGGGGTCGGGCTCCTGCGACTCTGCGCTGGGATCATCAACGATAGCCTCAGCGGTATCAGCATCCTTGCCCTGCTCCGCTCCTTGAGGACTTGCCACATCCGATTGCACGCTGGCCTGGAACCGCCTGATTGAGCAGGCAGTCTCCCCGTCTAAATCGGCATATTCTTCAAGCTTAAGCTTATCTACCGTGATGCAACTTGAGAGATCGGGCTGATCGGTCCATCGAATCGCCGACCAAAATTCTTGAATCAACGAAGGCTCAGCAATATTGATCGAGCATTTGGTAAAGCCATGCTTGATCAGTTTGTTCATCGCACGATTGACTAAAAGGTGCAAAAGCGAAGGCTTAGAATGCTCCAAATAATCTTTATGAATCGTGACATGCTCAATTAAGCCCCGATTATCGCAATCCCCACACAAGACCGCACCCACCAACTGATCATCAATCGTCACGCCCAAACTTAGGCACGCATGATGTGACAAATAAGATTCGTACGCCTCTTGGCTTTGGGCACAGGCAATATCCTCCCGAACACCCTCTTGCTCCCAAAGAGCCACAAGGCGATCATAATCAGTAGGCGTGAGTTCTCGAAATTCAATAGACACACACCATTGATCGTCTCAATAACCCCGCCAATTAAGCAAACTTCTCATAATGAGGCAAGCGATAGGAAAAACGCGATTTTTTTTCACCCCAAAAGATAAGACCCACTCCCAATACAACCCCCAATAACCACCAGAGCGCATACGCCCAAGGCACCTAGGCATGGCAAAGTAAAAAACATTGCGGAAATCAATACGATAAATAAAGCCCGATGTGAAAAACAATCCCCACCTGCCGCTCAAAACACAAAGGATAAACAGATCCCGCCGCTTTTGAATCAACCGATTAGACATCCCCCAGATTTTGGATATACTGGCAGCCAACTCCAAGCCGGAGTGGCGGAATTGGCAGACGCGCCGGATTCAAAATCCGGTTCTAGCAATAGAGTGAGGGTTCGAGTCCCTCCTCCGGTATTTCAAAAATAAACCCCGAATCAACGGGGTTTATTTTTTATCATCTCTTGAGCTTTAACTCACAGCATCAATCATCTGCTGCGTTAAAACCCAGAAATTTTTCTCGCGAAAAGGGGTAGCTGTCCCGGGCAATCCCCCGTGATACTGCGTGTGCTGATGCCAGTGATCCTGTGCGTAGCGGAGCTTGCGACGGCACTGCTCCCCCAAACTCACATCTTTCTCACGCAAATAACCACGGTAAGCAATCAAACCACCAAGCAAATCATGCAGCACCGCAAAAAAACTTTCCATATAAACAAGCGTATTGGCAAGCGGTTCTAAAACCTTACGATTACGATCATCCATCACGCTTTGCAGAGCAATACGATCTGCAAAAACCAAATCCACCGCTTCTTGTTTCTCACGCAAAACACCAGGCAAAACATCCCAATCCAGCTGCTGAACAATACGCCAAGCCGCATCGGCATCAAGCAGATCATCCTCAATCCAATCCGCGCTCGGATGCCAAGGCACATCCCGACCGCAACTATAAGCACCGATATAAAAACCCTTCAAAATACGCACCGGCGAATCAAGTAGCACCTGCTTAACCACTTCAATCGCCCGATCACCAGCAAGCCCCAAGCGTTGGGTCACCCACATATGAGCAAGCTCATCAGCGGTCAATTCTGGATGGTCTGCCAGCTTAGGCACCGCAAAAACATTGGCATCAATCCAGCTTTCATTTTCAACAAACGGCCCGCCCCATCCTCCCCCGCGCACCCACCCCCACAAACCCACAAGATTGACCTGATCACACATAGCAGCTAATCCTTCTGCCAAAGAAACATCACCCGCACCAGCAAATGCTCGGCTACCAATCGCCTCGGACGCGCCGTCTCGCCAAATACCAGCCATGTAATTAGGCACGCCACCTTTACCCTCAAATTCTCTTTGGCACTGTAGCTCATAAATAATCGGTCGCTTACCAAAAACCTGACTCGAAGGGTTCCACATCTGATAACGCCAAAAATCGGTATGCGTATATTTAAACGAAAGAATAAAGCGCCCGTCATCCTCTGCCCCGGGCAAGCGGTCTTTCAAACGACGACAAAGCTCAACCGAATCATGCATCCCGTTGGGCCGCACATTCCACGCCCGAGCGATTAAGCTTAAGCCTAACTCATCAACCACCAACCGATGAAACGCTTTTAACGCTTTAGCCAAACGGTCCACCCGCCCAAGTTGGCTACACCGCCCGCAATGTGGCGCATATAAATCGTTACCCACAAGATGCGGTAAGCGCCCCGCATCATTATCCCCCAAGCGCAGCACCACACCCGACACGCCCTTTAATTTATGCAACAAATAAGCAAGACCGCTGACAGACAGCGCCAAGGAAACATCACTCCCAGGGCAAACCACATCTCTGCGCCCCTTACAAAAAATATCACTCATCCGCCCCTCAATAACCCCAACACCCAAGCTCAACACATCATACGTCACATAGCTCTTTAGCCCCGCAGCCAAAGCATCGTCGATACGATTTTGCACATGTAAATAGTGGCGCTCCACCCAATGTTTCATCTCAGGATCATCAATCGATTCAGTCCCTTGTAAACCCGATAGCGCCGTCGTTTCATAATAAACCACAGCATTATATCCCAGCTCCGCCAAGGCTTTAGGGTCTCGATATCGCGTGTCAGCCAGCGGTTCGCCGGGATTATCTAAGATGGTGGCAAGTTTAAGCATGTCACCGTTTTACACCATCAGCCAAGGATTATCAATCGCCCCCCAAGAGAAACCCCTCAGACCAGCATCAGCCCGAGTGGGAAAGTGGCGCCCCGTGTGCGGATACCCCGCTTGGGCGGTATACTTGGGGCTTATTACTTCTAATCGCATCTAAAAAAGAAGAGCATCAATCAGAGGATCATTTTTCATGAATCATTTCCAAGCCGTTGAGCATCGTGTAGCGAAGTTTGCAACTATCGCCTTGCTAGGCGGCCTCATGTGGGGCGGATTAGTCGATGCGATAGGCGCCCTAACCGGTGGCCCAGTCGGTGAAATCGTGGGGCGAGTCATAGATGGCGCAAGTCAATCCGCTGCTTTAGGCGGTGAAATACGCTGGAACCGTGGCGGAAAGTTCCAACGACAATTAGGAGCCGTCCAAGGCGGCAGCCTGCAAGCATACACCTGTGATACTTTTCTCCAAGACGGCGCAAGATATCTCATCCTCAAACAAAAAGTGATGATCCAGCTAGGATTAGAAGTTTTCCGCAGCGATCAAGCCGTGGTCCGCATCACCAAAGGCAAAAATGAAGAACAACAAAACATAGAAATCTTATTGCGCGGAGCTCAAATCGGGGGCAATCATTTAGCCAGCATCAATCGCGTTGCCTTTGAATCAAAATTTTTCCGAATCAAAGCCCAAGTCACCGGAGACATCAAAGTCAAGCAGGCATGGATGAAACCCAGCAAAGGCAGCAAGCTCAAATGGGTCACTGATTTTGTCGCGGAATTCGCAGGCCAAGACGGCGGCATCCCCAAAGAAAACACCAAGAAAAAAAGTAAGCAAGGCTTTGGCAGGCGAGGCCTATTCAGCGGCGATGGACTCTTAACTTTTTCCTTGGCAGGGGCAGAAAACGGCGGGAAAATATCGGGGAAAAAATTCGGGAAAAACGAATACGGCATCAGCCTCCATGGCCCTTTGCGCCTCGTATATGCAAGCCCCAAAGAAAGCCGTAAGCTAGTCTTCACCGCGGATCGCGCGGTGATTATCCTAGGCGGCAAAACAGGCCAAGACCTAGCCAAAGGCAAAATCTCGGGCCGATCATTTTCAGAAAAAGATATCGCGGGCATCTACCTAGAAGGCGACGTCATGGCCACCGATGGCGATTATACCATCCGCTCGCCACGCGTTTATTACGACCTAAAAGCCAGCCAAGGCGTCATCATGGACGCAGTACTAAACACGTGGAGCAGTAAACTCAATCAACCCATCTACATACGCGCCCAGAAGCTTAGGCAACACTACGCCAACGAGTGGTCCGGCGAAAAGGCACGCATCGGCCTAAGCGCCTTTGCCCAAAGCCACGTCTCGGTCAATGCCCAAAAAATGATTTTTACAAAGCGCACCGGAAGCGATGGCCTAGAACATCACCGCGTAAAAGTGCAAGGCGCCAGCCTAGGCGTCAACGGCTGGAACGTATTGCCCCTACCCAATTTCGATACAGAAATAGAGCTACCACCCGTCCGAAAATTTCAGCCAGGATACAGCTCCAACGGCGGACCCACCCTAGAAACCAGCTGGGATTTATTCAGCCTCTTCCGAGGCGGCGCCCCAGAAAATGCAACCCTATACGGCGATCTAGATATCTTAGGCACACGAGGCGTAGGCACTGGCATCTCCCTCAAATATGATCACGGCGACATGTTCGGAAAACTAGACGGTTACTTATTAGTCGCAGATCATGGAGAGGATGATTTTAGCGGGCGAGTGCCCATCGAGCATGAAGGCGAATTACGCGGGTTCCTCCAACTAGAACATCGCCAAGAGGTCGAAGGAGGCTGGGAATTATCAGTCGAATACGGCTACGTCAGCGACCCCGTCTATCTAGAAAGATTCGAAAGAGAACTCAGCGAAAGCGGCAGGGCTTTTGACGCTTCAATCTATCTCAAACACCAAGTCGCCCAGCGCGCATTTACCGCATTAGCGAGCAGCAACGTCAATGATTTTATCTCACAAGATGGCATACTCCAATCCGTAGGCTACACCGTAGAACGCAAGCCCCAAGTAGCTTTGCATGTCATCGGCGAAACCGTATGGGATGGGCGCCTAGGTTATTTTGGAAACAGCAGCCTATCACGCATGCGAATCTATGGCGCAAAAGACGCCCCAGAAGACCGAGGCTACAACAACGCGCAAAGCGCCCGATGGCTAGGCATCCCCAACGCCGCAACATCTTTCCGCGATGCTCTGCGCAGCCAAGGCATACCCATGGGCTTTGTCAACCGATTCGATTCACGCCACGAGTTTCAAGCACCCTTAAAAGCAGGCATCTTAGATATGACTCCCTACTTCACCGGACGGCTCACCGCTTACGATGAAGCCTTCGAATCCTATGGCGACAGCCGATCTAACGTCAGGCTATGGGCAGGCGCCGGCGTGCGTATCGGCACCGAATTCTCCAAAACTTTCGACCAAGTGAATTCTTCAATGCTTGGCATTCATGGGCTAAGGCATATCATCGAGCCCCGTATGGATATCCACTACTCGGATTCAAGCATCGATCGTAAAAACCTACCCCAATACGATGTCGATATCGAAGGCATTAACGATGGACTCAGCACCCGCCTAGGCATGCGCCAAACCCTACAAACCAAGCGCGGAGGCGTGGGCCGTCAACGCGTCGTAGATGTATTAGTCGTTGACACAGATGTGGTCTTCCAGAAAAATGCTTATAACGATAACATCGTAGGCCGATATTTCAGCTATCGCCCAGAACTCAGCCGAGGCGGTGATCATTTCTCCGCCGAGGTGCGTTGGCAAGCCAGCGATCGGTTCGGCCTCGCGGGCAACGTCGTCAATAGCCTAGAAGGCTTCCGCACCCAGCAATGGGCCCTCGGCGCCAGCATGTCACACACCCAAGGCATCACCAGCTTCGTGGAATATCGCGACACCGATATCATCGGAAGCCGATTCCTCACATGGGGCGCCCATACCCAACTTACCCAAAAATACGAACTAGGCATCAAGCAAGTCATCGGCTTTAATGAGCATCAATCCCGCGAGCTATCCCTAACCCTCGTCAGAAAAATGCCAGGCTGGAAAATGGTTCTAGGCCTAGATATCGACCAAATACGAGGCGACCAAACCGTCTTCCTCGTTTTCTATCCCCAAGGAATGAAAAGCGGCAGGGGAGAAAGCCGTTTGTTTAAGCCTTGGGGAGAATAGCACGCAATACCCCCTAACGCCCGATACACAGCCCAATAACCAACCCATATCCTCAGCTTGGGTTGCTCGTAAGGATCGGTTATAATAATCGTTTCGGTTAATTTTGTTTTCAGATAGACTTTTTTATACGGAGCATATGTCATGCCCCTTCAATTTTTACGTAAAAATCAAAAATGGATTTTAGTCATCGGTGGCTCCTTATTAGTCATCGCCTTCTTAGCCCCAGCAGGCGTAAGCATGTTCGGCGGAGGGGGCAGACAAGATCAAATCGTCGGCAACATCGACGGCGACCCCGTGAAATTTTCAGACATCCAAAAAGCAGGATTCGAAATCGACCTCCTCGATCGCGTGTTTGGCGGATTGCTAGGCCGGCTCAACCCCGTCGTCGTTCGCAACGACGACAAAGAAATGCACTGGCTACTCATGCTACGCGAAGCAAAAACCATGGGATTAAAACCCAGCGCAAGGCAAGGCCAACACCTAGCCAGCGGCCTAGGTGTTGATGAAAAACGCATGGGCCAAATGGCCGGCGGAAAAGAAAATCTCCCGCACGCCTACATCGCATTAAGCAAATGGCTCATTCTACAAGAATACCGCGAAACCATCCTAGGCCTAGGCCATATCCCCATGCCCCAACGCATCGCTCAACTTAAAACATTACAAAAAATGGTCTCCATGGATGCCATGTACCGCCAAATGTATGCAAAAAAACAAATCACAGGCTGGGACTATCAGCGCTATCAAATGAGCCTCCAACAAGCCATGCGAAGCCTCGCTGGTAAAGTCAGAATCAGTGAACCCGTCATGCGACGATGGGTAGCCAACAGCAACACCACCGTAAACATCGAAGGCTTTAACATCCCCGCAAACTGGGAAATGAAAAACGCAACTGCCAAACCAGAAGTCAAAAAATCACTCTTTGAAAAATACAAAGATGTGCCCAAAGGACAAGGCGAAAAATACGGTTTTGGATACCGCATCCCAGACCAAATCAAAATGGAAACCTTATCCTTCCAACTCGCAGGCCCCAACGGTCTTAAACAACTTATCGTCCTAGCAGACAAAGTCACCTCGCGCGATATCGAAGCCTTTTATTCGAAAAATCAAGAAACCATGTTCCGCCGCGACCCCGCCGTGGTCGCCGCAGAGAAAAAAGAAACAGGCATCGAAAATCCCTACCGAAGCTTAGCAGGCGATGTCTGGGACGAAATCGACGAAATCTTAGTCACCCGTGAAGCAACCAAATTAGGCATCTGGGCAATCGGTGAAGCTCAAAAAATGATCGTCAATCACGCCAAACAAGCACTCGTCAAAACAGAAGGCGGATACTACCAAACCGACCGCAAAGGTTGGCAGCCCCTTCCCTTTGTAAAGGTTCGTGATGCACTGGTCAAAAAAATCGCCAGACGATTAAACCTCCCCCAAAGCGGTGTCGTGCGGGCAAATTTCAGCAAGTCGGGAGCCTCCTGGCTCGATGCCCAAGCAGTGACACAAACAGTAGGCAAAGCGCATCGTTTCAGGCTAGGCGATAGGGTTGTACGCGATTTCGCAATCAACCCCGCCTTGGCTCTCCCCGTCTTTCAGCGCCAAGGCTATTACCATGGCTTAGGAAAATTCGCGCTGAATATCAAGGACCTACTAGGCCTAGAAAAAATGAAAAAAACACCCTTTGGTGCCTTGCGATTACAAAAAAATATGCCCTCTCCCCCCCTCGTTGTTTTCCAAGGCTTAGACAATATAAAAACAAATCTCAAGCCCCTAAGCGTGATGCTCTTCCGCGTAACCCAAGTATTGCCAAGCCATCAACCCGCACAAATGAGCCTCGTAGAAGACGCACTCACACAAGACGCCAAGCGCCTAGATGCATATCAGCGATTAAAAAACAGAACATCAGATTTACTCGCACAGTTCCGAGGCGACAACGCTGCAGCAGTCGCAAAAAAATGGAAACTTGACGTCTTAAAACCCGTCGGCTTTACAAGGCAAGCCAGAAACAAGCAAGGCCAACTAGACATCCCCACCATCCAAGGCTTCGGACAAGACAAAGCCCTAGTCGATCAAGCATTCAAATTGGCGGATTACATCTTTGAGCAAGGCGGCGTAGAAAAAGTAGAAGAAGATGGCAAAACATTTGTCACCCCCTTAGATGCAAGCCAAAGCCTAGCCTTTGTCCGCGTCACAGGCGTAGACCGTCTCACTCAAAAAGATTACCAACAAATGATCAGAAGCAACGGCGCCGCCACCAGTGTCTGGGGCATGATGATGAGTGGCGCAGAGCTAACTAATCCATTAAGCTTTGAAGCCGTAAGCAAACGCATGAACTACGACCAAGATTCGAAAAAAGATAAAAACAAAAAATAATGGCCAGCTCTAAACTTCTAATTTCAACTTACAATGGCTACGCAACCCGCGTAGCCATTTTTTTTAATCCATGAAAAACAAAAAAAGGACCCCGCCATCATGAAGCTTAAACACATCCAGTGGATCGGCGATGACCAAGGATACCTCCGAATATTAGATCAACGTTTTTTGCCCAGCGTTGAAAAATATTGGGATTGCAAAACACTCCAAGATGTCTTTCAAGCCATACACTGCCTAGCCGTCCGAGGCGCCCCAGCCATCGGCATCGCCGCCGCGTACGGCTGCGTCATCGGCCATCGCCAAACCGGAATAACACAAGCCGCCCAATACTTAAATCAAAGTAGACCTACCGCGGTAAACTTAGCATGGGCAACACAGCGCATGCAAAAAATAGAAAAAAGAAAGACACAAAATTTACTCGCAGAAGCCAAAAAAATACATCAAGAAGATGCTCAAATGTGTAACGACATCGGAGACTTGGCCCTAGAAATTTTTAAAGTCGCCAAAATAAATGCAGCACTCACAGAAAATCAAACCCTCAACATCATGACACATTGCAACGCAGGCGCCCTCGCAACAGGAGGCATCGGCACCGCAACAGCAGGCATCTATAAAGCAAAACAAGCCGGACTAAAAATAAAAGTTTACGCCTGCGAAACGCGACCGCTCCTTCAAGGCGCAAGACTAACCAGCTACGAATTGCAAACACAAGGCATAGACGTCACCGTCATCTGCGATAGCATGGCAAGCCACGCCATGCAACAAAATAAAATCCATCTCGTCATCACCGGCGCCGACCGCATCGCACGCAACGGCGACAGCGCCAACAAAATCGGAACCCTAGGACACGCCATCGCCGCCAAGCACTTCCGCCTGCCCTTCTATATCGCAGCGCCCAGCAGCACCTTTGATCCCCATGCCCACACCGGACAAGACATCCCCATCGAGCAACGCGACCCCACAGAACTTTTCAAACACTACCGCCACCCAGTCGTCCCCCCAAATGTCAACCTATGGAACCCCAGCTTCGACGTCACCCCCAACGCATTGATCCATAGCATTATCACAGAAAAAGGCATCATCGCCCCCGTCAATCAAACAACAATCCAAGCCCTCCTCCCGCACACCCCCGATGACTAATCCATAACAAACCCCAGCGACAGAATCCTTTCACGCTTACCGGCCAGTCTCAAATGCATTTCATAGAAACACACGCATCGGTCAATTACTATCACAGGCGAACAAAAAACCGCATCGACAATAAGTAAATCTCAAAAGTATGGGCTAATCCTTAAAATCGATTCCTGTTTTGTCTGCGATATCTTTTAGATCATTGATGACCGGAATCAGTAGCGGAATGCCTTGGGTTTTACGGATGATTTCTTGTTCTCGCTCGGCGTCGCCGGGGATCATGACTCCTAGCGTGCCTGGCATGGGTTTGGTTTTTCTAAAAGTACGGACCCAATCGTCGATTTGTGCTTTGAATTCATCGACTTCAATAAAGCCATCGATACGCATCGCGCCGAAAAAGTGGCCGATCCCTTTGCCTACGCTGCGCTTGGGGATTTCCTGTCGCAAGGCAAACGGCGGGGCAAATGGCCCCCAATTGGCACCGCTTAAAACACAGCATAAAATATCCACCATCGAGGCCAAGCAATAGCCTTTGTGCCCGCCCATTTCTCGGAAAGAACCTAGCGGTGATACCGCGCCGCCTTCTACCATGGCGTTGGGGTCGGTGGTGTAATTCCCATCTTGATCGATGGCCCAGCCTTTGGGAATGTCGATGCCTTTTCGCCTGGCAATTTCTATTTTTCCATAAGCGCAGGCGCTGGTGGCCATGTCGATAACAATGGCTGGTTCTTCTAATCCGGGGAATGCGATGGCGATGGGGTTGGTGCCTAGCATTCGCTCGGCGCCCCATAGAGGCTGCACGAGTTTGGTCGTGTTAGTCATCGACCAACCGATGAGGTCTCGCTTTAATGCTTCCAACACATAGTATCCAGCGATGCCATAATGATTGGTATTTCGCACGCTCACCCAGCCGCTGCCAGCGGTTTGGGCTTTATCCATGGCGATCTGATTGGCCTTGGGCCCGACGACTAGGCCCAAGCCGTTGTCGCCATCGACCGTTGCGGTGGAGGGTGTTTCTCGCACGATAGTGACGGTGGGCGTAGGGTTGATTCTACCTAGACTGAGCATATCAAAGTAAGTGTGAAGCCGAGCCACGCCGTGGGATTCGATCCCGCGAAGGTCGCTGGTGGAGAGGACTGTGGATGCTAAGTGGGCTTCATCTTCGGGCACGCCGAAATGGATAAAGACCCGTTTTGCAAAATCGTGTAAGTAGTCTGCGGTATACGTTTTGGTAAGGGGTGTCGTCATTTTTTCACTTGTTTCATAGGGTTAAATGGGATTTATAGCATCGCGTTTTCTGCTTTTTGGCTGATAGTTTTGCCGATATTCAGAGACGCTGTGGCTGCGGGTGAGGGTGCGTTGTTGACGTTGATAATGCCGGGGGCTTCTTGGATTAAAAAATCATCGACCATGCCGCCAGTGGCGGTGACTGCTTGGGCGCGGATGCCCGCGGGGACAGCGATTAAATCATCAGCTTGAATCTCTGGCATTAGTTTTTGCAAGGCTTTAACGAAGGCTTGTTTGCTAAAGGATCGCCACATCTCGCCCATCCCCATACGCCAGTGCTTGGCTGCCATTTTCAAAAAGCCCGGATAGGTCAGTGTTTCTAGGAGTTCTTTGGGATTGATGTCTAATTTTTTGTAACCTTCTCGGGCGAAGGCTAGGACAGCGTTAGGCCCACTTTCCACGCCGCCTTGGATCATCTTAGTAAAATGCACGCCTAGGAAAGGAAAGTTGGGGTCGGGAACGGGATAGATCAATGTCTTGCAGAGATACTGCTTTTCGGGTTTGAGTTCGTAGTATTCGCCGCGGAAGGGGACGATTTGGGCTGCTGGTTTTTGGCCTGTGAGTTTGGTGATTTTATCACAATATAAGCCAGCGCAATTGATGATGAGCTTGGCATTGAATTCGCCCATGGTGGTGGCGATGATTTTGCTATGAGTGTCATCGCTGATGCGGTTGACGCGCGTGTTATAGGAGAGTTCGTTGCCCGACGCCACGAGAAGCTCTGCTAATTTTTCGCAGACTTGTTTGTAGTTGACGATGCCCGCTTCGGGGACGTGGATGCCGCCGATGCCCGCTGCGTGGGGCTCTAGTTCTTTAAGCCTAGCTTGGTCGATGACCTGGCAGTTGACGCCGTTGTCTAGGCCTCGCTGATAGATCCGGTGCATCGCGGGGAGCTGACCATCGTTTAATGCGACGATGACTTTGCCGCAGATTTCGTAATCGATTTGATGCTCTTGGCAGAAAGCTTGCATGGCCACTTTGCCTAGTCGGCAGTTGATGGCTTTGAGTGACCCGGGTTTATAATAAATGCCCGAGTGCAGGACGCCTGAATTGTGGCCGGTTTGATGGACCGCGACGGTGGGTTCTTTCTCGAGGATGGTGATTTTTTTATCGGGAAATTCTTTGGAGAGGTGGTAGGCGGTGGCTAGGCCGACGATGCCTCCGCCGATGATGGCGATGTCTGTTTTGATCATGTTGGGTTCAATTCATTTCATAAGGTCATGCGGTTGATTTTGATTAAATGGAGCTATGCCATGTGGCCGGGCATAGCAGTACGGGGATTTGTGTTTGTTTCAATAACTCTACGGGTACGTCACGACTCATAAATTTTTGGAGGGCATTTTTACCGCTTAGCCCTAGCACAATCATAGTGCATTGATGATCGTTGGCGGTGTTGAGTATGGCTTTGACGATGTCGTCTGAGAAGAGCATCAGCGCTTGTGATTGGACCCCCGCTTGTTGCATGGCTTGACTGAAAAGGGCCAAGGTTTGCTGCCCTCGCTGCTGGGCGGCATCGTGATCGGGGTCTTGCTCTTTGGTGTGTGCGATGTGGATGATCACAGCCTGCCCATCAAGACGCTTGACCATTTGGGTGATGGGCTTGGCTAATTTTTCGCTGGCCCAAGGCGAGCTAACAGCGATGAGGATACGGCTTTGATTTGAAATAGGTCACTCCAATCAGCTCAAGGTAGCCCAGCGTTACAGACGGTATAGCCTGTCCGATCTGTGCTTACGGGATGCATTTTAACTGATTTTGGGTTTTAATCCAGTAGCGCCCAGTAAGAGTGCGCAGAGTAATAAGGTGACATCAAAACGCAAGAGATGGGATGGGCAATGACAATAGTGAATGGGCTGAGCAGCATAGCCCTAAGCCTGATTCGATGATGCGGATTCAGATCAGGGATACTAGACGTGGCCTCGCACAGGGACATCATTAAATTTGCTAGGATCTAATTTAGGCCATGCGCATAGAGCAGTTTCACAAAAAAAGCGTGCAAAATAATTTGCACGCTTTTAAAATTTTATTTTTTAGTCTTGTTTATATTTTTTAATAATCGCCAATATTTCGCTTCATCCCTGGGAAGAGTAGCTCTTCACGTTCATGTTGCAAGATGATTGTCGGTCGGATAAGGATGAGAAGTGTTCTTTGATCTTTAAGTTTTGCTTTGTTGGTAAAAAAGCGATTGATGAAAGGAATTTTACTTAAGATGGGCACGCCCGATTCGATATCTACTTCTGTGACGAGTTTTTGCCCACCCATAACGAGAGTGCCTTGGTCTGGAATACTTACGGTTGCGCGAAGGTCTGTGATTTCGACCTCTGGTAGTTGGATAACGCCTGATGAAGTGACTAGGGAAGGATTTTGGGAGTCATCAGTGATATCTGATGTACTCGTGAAAGGTATTTCCTTCATGGGCAACGCCAAGCTACGTAGTGTTGGATGGACTTCCATGGTTACGTATCTGCGGTCTGCGCTGATGGTGCCTTGCACATCTAATAGTACGCCGTTGGATGCGATGCCTACGCCGACGTTAAATCCTGCGGAGTTTGCGACAGGAGATAAGCTGGCCACGTATGCGATCTGTTTTACAACTTGAACATAGGCACGCTGGCTGTTGAAAAATGTAATGCGTGGTGCGGTGAGGCTGATAGATCGTCTGTTATTTTGCGTTGCTCGAACGAGGAGATTGACTTGGAGGTCATCAAAGAAGCTGACGCCAAAATCTAGTGCGCGTTTGGTTGAAGCAAATCCCGCACCGATGAAGGGCGAAAAATTACCGTTTGGTGGATCGCCCGCAACGCCTGCTTGCAAAGCTGTTTGTGGAAATCCGCCTCGGATAAAGTTAGAGCCGATACCGGTGCCTGCTGCCACTAATGATAGTGTGGAAAGCGCATTTCCTTCGGTTGAAGTACCTGATCCAAAACTACCGTTGACACCCGAGTCGCCTGGACGACTAGCGATGCCGTAGGAGTCTTGTGCTAGCCTAATGGGTCCCCAGTTTCCTCCGGGGTTATCTAGGCCGATATCTAGGTCCATCCCAATTTCTTCTAAGTAATTATGATCGACCAGTAAGAATCGAGCTTCTACCGAGATTTGCATGGAGTTTGTTTCGCGTAGTGATTGTAGTAATGTGGAGATGGCACGATGGTTATTTTCACCTGTTTTGATGATGAGTTGATCATTGTACGCTTTGATTGATGAGGTGTCTGACCACTCTGCTTCGTCTCCGATGGACCCTTCGATGAGTTCTTGGATATTGGTAAGCAGGTCTGCTTTGTCAACGCGATTTTCGTCTTCATTGTCATCGTCATTATTGTTTCCAAATAGTCCACCACCGCCGCCACCGCCGCGCCCGCCACCGCCGCCACCACCACCGTAGCCGCCATTGCCGCCATTTCTACCGCCATTACCACCATTTCTGCCGCCGTTTTGGCTAGAATTAATCGCTTGGGAGAGGTCTGCATCCGAGCTATTAAAGTTGTTGATGGGTATGAGTAGGTCTCTGATGTCGTATGTTCTTGCAGTGACTGCTGTTTTGAGTTGTTCTTTGGTTGTAATTTTCACGATGCCTTTGTACACACTAAAGGAGATATATTCGCCATCTTCTTCTGTTTTTTCAGCTTTTGCGTTCAAAAACTCAGTGATGTTGTCAAAGATATCACCGACGGCGACATCGCTAAGGGCATCAAGCGTGATCTCTGTTTCGTCTGTGATTCCAATGCCATCGAGGACCCCCCAGTTGACTGAAATATCTAGCCCTGTTTGTTTACGCATCGAGTCGATCACATCTTTAAAGGACTCGCCTTCGAATCCAGCGAATTCGATGGATTCATTGAGTTTGCGTTCGGTACGTCGATTTTTTCTGAACTCATCCGAATCTTTGACTAATCCAGCAAATCGGCGTTTGGTGAGTTGAGGCCATTCTGAAGGGTAGGTGAGTAGTGCGGTGTAGGGCACCATAGATTCGTAGGTTGCATTTTTCAGTTTCGCGATATTACGGTTTCGCGTTCGCTCGTGCTTAAAGGACCTGCTAATGGAGATTGATTCGTAGAATACATCTTCCATAAATTGTGCGGGGATATTGGCAGAGTCCAAGTCCAGGACCTGCTTGATGAGCTCTAGCCCTTGCTCGTAGTGTTGTTCTCTTTGAAGCTCTAAGGCGCGGGTGAGTAGGGTGTTGATTTTTTGTTCTGTTCGTTTACGCTGAACTTGAACAGCAATTTTATTTTTTTCTGTTGTTTCTTTGTCTCGCTTGAGTCTCAGCTTGGCATCGTAAGCGATTTTTTCTCGTTCGATGGCGGTGGCTAATAGTTCACCTTCAGCGCTGAGTGCTTGATATTCTCTTTTAAGGAAAACAGATTGATCATTTCCCAAAACGATCAGTGCTTGGTGGACGTGATTAAGGGAGGCTTCGAAGTCGTTGCGTTCGCGTTTTTCTTTGGCTAGCTGTATATATGTTTTAAATTGGGATCGAACTTTGCCTCTGCGAACCGCGATTTTTTTCTCGTATCCGCCGATGAGCGTATTGGTTATTTGATCTGAAGCTTGAGCTCGTAGTATGGCAATTTGGGCGATCGCGGTTTTATTATTTATATCTAGGCTCAGTGCTTGTTTATATCGTGTGATGGCTGCGACAGGCTTGCCTTGCTTGACGAGCATGCTAGCTTCTGCCAAGTGCTGTTGCACACGCATGCGTTTGGCTAGGATAATTTTATCGATAATGGGTGGTGTGATTTTTTTGCTTGGCAGAACTACTTTTGGGGTCGTTGTGACTTTTTTGGTTGATTTAGGCTGAGCCACCACGGGTACCGTTTTTTCAATTACTTTTTTAGGTTTTTCTAATTTGGGTTGCGTTGGTTGTGTTTTTTTGTGGGTGGGCACTACGTTTTTGGGTGGATTTTTAAGTTTTCTTTCGATACTGGCGAGGGTTTGATATAAGACGAGCCTATCTTTGCGGGGCAAGGCAAATCCATCTACTGGCCGTAGCTGTAACTGCGCTTTTTCAAGCTCACCTTGGGCATAGTGTTCCATGCCTAGTTGATATGCTTGTTTTGGGGTGAGTGATGATTTTTCTGCAGCTTGCGCATCAGCGTTAGTCGGTGCAAGTAAAGCCGAAGCAACACTTGTGGAAAATGCCAACGCGATGAAGGTTTGACGTCTGAACAAAGCTAGCCTCCAGGGGATTTGAGTCTTGATTAAAAAAAAGCATCAAGACTCGTGGGTGGGTTCAAAAAACATAAAACTTGTACGTAATAGGCTTTACAGCGAAAATCCAGAAAAAATATCTAGAAAAAACATCACCTAAGCCTATAAGTTTAAATGCTAGTGCCCTTTTTAGCAAGTGCCCCCATTTCCTTTTCTCCAAAAACGGAGCTTAAAAGTTGTTGCCAGATTTTATCTAAATCCTGTTGCTGGGACATGATGCTCTGACTTGTCCGTGATGGCGCTCTGCCTAGGCCAGTAAGCGCTTCTTTTTATCCTATGATTGTGAGCAAGCAAGATCTTTGGCCCGGGGCTAATCTGCCATTGAGTAGTTGCAAGGCAGCCTACGCATGCTAAAATCATTAGCTCACTTCCTACCAAAGGATTTTACATATGCAAATCAGTCTCGCTTGGCTTAACACTTATCTTGATCAACCTACTGATGCCCAGGAGGCGGAGACCTTGCTCACAGCCCAGGGATTTCCTATTGAGGGGTGCGAAGCTTGTGGGGCTGATGATTTGGTGCTTGATGTTGAGGTGACATCTAATCGGCCTGATTGTCTTTCACATGTGGGTGTGGCTCGAGAAATTGCTGCGGGGCGTGCGGCGGGTGACGATGATAAGGATACTCAGATGTTACGTTTGCCTGAGTTTGATTTGGATGGGCTTTGCTGCGAAGAATCTGCTACCTCTGAAAAAGTCTCTGTTGAATGCGTTGAACCTGAGCTTTGCGATGTTTATACCGCGCGTGTGATTACGGGTGTGAAGGTGGGAGCTAGTCCTTCGTGGCTGATTGAGCGATTGGAAGCGATTGGGCTGCGGACGGTGAATAATATCGTGGATATTACCAATTTTGTGCTTCATGAAACGGGGCAGCCGCTACATACCTTTGACTTAGATCGGATGTCGGGGCAGCGTGTTATCGTTCGTCATGCTAAAGAAGATGAGGCTTTCGATGCGATCGACGGGAGTAGCCATCGGCTTAGTTCTGAGATGCTGGTGATTGCCGATGCAACGAAGGCGCAGGCTATTGCGGGAGTAATGGGCGGCAGGGATTCGCAGGTTAGCGATGAGACGGTTAATGTTTTGTTGGAGTCTGCATCGTTTGCGCCTCTGTCGGTTCGAAAGACTAGCCGCAGACTGAAGCTGTCTAGCGATTCTAGCTTCCGCTTTGAGCGAGGGGTTGATCGCCTTGGGATTTTAAAGGCATCTGCTCGGGCAGCCAAACTCATTATTGAATTAGCGGGCGGCGTGATCGCTAAGGAGCCTCTTGTTTTGGGGGATGTTTCTTATGATGCGCCTGAGGTTGAGCTTGGGGTTAGTCGGTGTAATCAACTGTTGGGCACTGGTTTATCTGGGAAATCTATTGAGCGATTACTTACACCTCTGGAGCTTTCGCCGCGTTTGAATACTGCTGGGGATGCATTGGTTTGTACGATTCCTTCGCATCGCTTAGACCTGCCTCGCGAAATTGATTTAATTGAGGAGGTTGTGAGGCTTTATGGCTTGGATCGTATTGCTACACGGGATAAAATTGCCCTAGAGATTAAGCCTGTGGAGAAGACACTCACAGCTAAGCGAAAAATATCGCAAGGGCTTGTTGCGCACGGTTATTTTGAAGCTATCAATCATAGTTTAATCACTCAGCAAGCGGGGGAAGTTTTTGTATCGACTGGGCATAGGGGTGTCTTCTTGCAGGAGGATAAGTTTCAACCGATGCTTCGGCCTTCGATTCTGCCATCCCTGCTACATTGTCGAAAAATGAATCAAGATGTGGGCAATGAAGGAATTCGATTATTCGAGATTGCAAGTGTTTGGGAACAAGCCCAAGAGGAGTTGGTCGAGTGTGTGAAGCTAGGCTTTATTTGCGATTACACCGATGACCAAGCGATCCGCAAAGCCACCGGCGCAATCGCTGATGTCGTGACTTCGCTGGCGGGAAATCGAGCTAACATTCAGATTCAAAGCGTGGCAAGCGATGCGATTTATCGAGTCGCTGGGCGAGTCATGCTAGATCATATTGAGCTAGGTCATATCGGTGTTCTGACCGATGCTGTGACTGAGCAATTTGGTGTTCAAAATAAAATCATTGGCTGTGAATTAGACTACGCCAAGCTTATCGATTTATATTCTTCGCAGCGGACATTGGAGCAGCTTTCCAGGTTCCCCGATATTTGCCGCGACCTTTCGGTTGTTGTGAATGAATCTGTCAGTTGGTCGCAGATTAAGCAAGTCATTGATCAGACGAGTCCTGCTTTGTTAGTAAGCTTAGATTTTGTAGGAGTCTATCGGGGTAAGCCTATTGCTAAAGGACGAAAAAGCCTAAGTTTGCGTATGGTTTTTAATGATGCTAAAGCTACCCTGCGACATGAACAGGTGGATGCGCCAGTGAGTGCAATTATCACTGCGTTACGAGAAAAATTCGACGCGACGCTAAGGGACTAGTCTTTCTGAGGTATGGGATTTTCTGCATTGGGGCTATCGCGAGCCCTTGGCTCAGCGGTAGCTACTACGACTGCATAGATTTTCATTGCTCCCATTTGCCTGAGAATTTTAGCGCATTCGTTAATGGTGGCGCCTGTGGTTTTAACATCATCGACCAGATAGATGCTCGAGCCTGTGACATTGGCGCCTCTGCTTTTGAATGCCCCACGGACATTCTCTTTTCTTTCTTTTAAATTTCTTAAGGTAGCCTGTTTTTTTGTTTTTCGATGGCGTTTTAATAAGTCCACGCAGTCGCAACCTATGCCTTTGGCTAAGCCGTTGCCTATCTCTTTAGCTTGATTAAATCCTCTGGCAAAACGATGGATAAAATGCAATGGCACGGGGCATACGATCCGGGGTTGCTCTTTTTCAAATCGTTGATGGCTGGATATGTGCTGGCCGAGGATGCGTCCAAAATAATTCCCCCAAATTCCTTCTTTGTGATATTTCAATTGCCAAATCCAATCTTTCAAAGGCTTCTGGTAATTACCTAGGCGGTAGCAACCGTCCCAATTGAATTTTTTATTTTTGCAAAAGGCACAGCCCATTTCAGTAATCCCTTGGCTAGGCATTGTAATCCCGCAGCGCCAACAATAATTTTCTGGTTTTGTTTTTCGTTTTTGTTCCCATGCTCCGACCACTTGAACGCCACAAACTTTAGGGAAACAGTCATCAAGATATTTAAGAAATTTTGACATGCATAGCGCCTTCTATTTCATCCCAACGACTCGAACAATTTTTTAATGATCCTCTTCAACAACTTTTTTTGCATGTGCTTGCAATGATTTTAGCTTTATCTCTCCAAGCCCATTGATTGTGTTAAGTGGCTACACTTCAAAAATGGTTGACATATTAATTATACGTTTTATAGCAATAATATTCAATATTTTTTAAGCGGCATCTGACTGGCTAGGGAATTGGCCTGTGATTTGATAAACCCGATGCCCCGCAACAGACTGCCCGGGATAGACTTGCAACAGTCTTCGAGGTTTCGCATTGAGCAAAGGTGCAATGGTTCCGCGAGCAAGTTTTTGAGAGATTTCAGCTTTGTTTAATTTCTCCCAATCCTTGCCGCGATAAATTCGCCCAATAGCCGGGCATTGTTTTTTGATCAGCAGAGTTTGTTTTTGCGTCATCTTTTTTACTATTTCGATGAGCATCTGCGTGCCGAGTATGCCCAACTTCATATCAATGGAAAAGGGCGAATCTGTGTTTTCTAAGCGCGGTTTTTTTTGCATCACGATAGGGCCACTATCAATTCCCGCATCTAAGAGATGGATCGTAACACCGATATTATGCACATCATTATTTGCAATCGCCCAATCCGTACAATGCGTACCTTTATAAAACGGCGACAAACCCCAGTGTAAATTCAGACAGGCCGCGGTGGGTATATCAATGATTTCTTGCGGCAAGATGCTGGTACCATAAACAAGAATGATGTCGGGATTCATTTTTCGTATTTTATCTGGATCTAATTTTCTCACAGGCATCCACGCTTGCTCCAGCCTATGGTCTTGCACTTCATCAAATGCTTGATC
>CAZSSX010000008.1:0-27329 GCA_964609545.1 uncultured Phycisphaeraceae bacterium
AGGCAGTATGAGAGAGAAAGGGGGCTGGGTAGCGCAAGATTTTTTTGGTATGATTGGATCGGGCAAGGTGTGGATATGTCAGCTGGGAAAGATGAACATTGGACGAGGTTGTAACGATGAACAAGCAGGCAATAGATTGTCCGTTGAGTAAAACCAAGGTGGTGGAGGATTATTTTCTAGAGCATCGCGCGCAGGTGATCGATATCGCTGCATTTTTAGATCGGATTGACCGCGCTGGCGGAGAGGGGCGGGGGCACCAAGATTTTCGAATCAAAGCGTTGTTGGAGGGGCTAAGCATTCTGCTTGATGGGCAAGGCGATCGGGCTAGGCGGGCGCTTGAAGTTTTTTCTGACCCGGGGGATGCGTTAAAAGCATTGGCGGGAGAAAAAGGCGCGCGGGGCGCGTTTGATGCTGATCAAAAGGAGGCTCACTAAATGCGTTATATTGACCCTCATATCCATATGGTGAGCAGAACCACGGATGATTATGTGCAGATGCAGCGGGCGGGTTGCGTGGCGGTGACAGAACCCGCGTTTTGGGCGGGCTTTGACCGTAGCAGTGCAGCGGGATTTTATGATTATTTTACCCAGCTGACAGAAAGTGAGCCTCGCCGAGCAGCGCTTTATGGGATCAAGCATTATAGCTGGATTTGCATCAATCCTAAGGAGGCTGAGGACGTGGGGTTTGCCCGGGAGGTGATGGCGATCATGCCCGAGTTTTTGAAGGCGGAAAATGTGCTGGGCGTAGGAGAGGTGGGCCTAAATAAAAATAGCAAGAACGAGATGAAAGTATTAGAGGAGCAGATCGGGATGGCATCTCAAGGGGAGCATTTGTTGTTGGTGCACACGCCTCACTTAGAGGATAAGCTTAAGGGGACTCGGCTGATTATGGATGCGATCAAGCGCAACGGTGATATGGATCCGGGGCGGGTGCTGATTGATCATGTTGAGGAGCATACGGTGGGGGCGGTTTTAGAGCGGGGTTATTGGGCGGGGATGACGTTATATCCGGATACGAAATGTACGCCCGCGCGTGCTGCGGATATGGTGGAGATGTATGGGCAGGAGCGGTTGTGGATCAATAGTGCGGGGGATTGGGGGCCTTGCGATCCGATGAGCGTGCCTAAAGCGGTGCGAGAGATGCAGCGTCGGGGGCATTTAGCCCAGACCATTAGCCGCATTTGTTTTGATAATCCGGTACGATTTTTAAGCCAAAGTCGCCGCTTTGATGTGGCTGATTTCACATCGGGCTAGGGGTTGATTTAGCAATGGCTGTTCAGGCTGTGGGGGGATGGATGGGGGGAGATTGGCGTTTTTTTATGGGGTTATGAAACCAGATAAACTGCTTGTAAGATGTTAATCCCGTTAAATGCCATGTGTGTGAGGATGGGCACGTATAGTGAATTGGACTTGAAATAGCTATAGCCCATGATGCAGCTGAGTATGAAGAGGATGGGGATTGAAACCAAAAGTTGTTTGGGGTCGGGCGCGGTGCCTATGTGAATCAGGGAAAAAATAACCGAGGTGATCAAGATGGCGTAGAAAGGGTTTTGTGGGAGCTGTTTTTTTAGCGTATTTTGGATAAGCCCTCGAAAAAGAAATTCTTCAAGCACAGGGGCGAGGATGATCGTGGAGATGAGGGTGTAGTAAAGGGTGGTGTTTTCTTTGGCTTGGATAATAGTCACCAGTGATTTGTGTGCGATGGGATTGTTAGGCGTGTTTGTGAAGTAGGTGAGGATTTGTGTGAGGAGTAAGCCTGTGGTGGTGGTGAAGACAAATGCGGTAAGCGTGGTCATCGCCGCGCACTTTAGAAGTCGTAAAGGCTTGTGAGGCGATAAGCCCAAAGGCCAGCGCTGGGCATTATTTGATCTGGCTTTGTAAATGATATAAACCACAGCCAGCAGCTGACTGATGCCACAAAGCAGGTAAAACAGCGCGGTGTCCGAAGCGGTGGGCTGGGGTAGTTCGGGTTTTTTTAGATTAAGCATCGGGGCAAACCGCGGGAGGCTGAGCAGTATCGCTTGGGCAAAAACAGGGCTAAAAAGATAAAGCCCATAGCCGATGAGAATATGAGCCGGGGTGAAAGGGGGCGCATTTTTGTATCCAGCAAGGGATTGGGGCTGATAGAGTTTGTACTTGTAAATCAAGCCTAGCAGGATCGGAAGTAGCGAGAAAAAGAGGATGGCGATGAATTGCATAAGGGTGGCGGGCTTTGTTGGCAGTGAGGCTTGGGAAATGCTGGTTATTATACAGAAAAACCCAAACAGCGTATTTTAAACTTGGGTGTTGCTAAGGGGCTTGGGTGTGGTAAAATATCCGATCGGATGGCTAGAGTTAGGCCATCGCATCGGTGGGCTTGGATGTGGCTTAGTATTGGCTGATCTCTTAGATTGCTGTGGTGCATCTGTTGGGGGTTATCTAGGATGTGAGCATGTGTTAGGTTCAAAGAAGTATTGAGCTTGGCTCAATCGTTGGTACGAAAATAATGACGCGATGTCATGCTGGTTTTGACAGGATGCATCGCGTTGAATGGTTTCAAAAATAGACCGCCCGGATATCGGGCGTTTATAATAAGGTGAAGCAGTGGCATATTATCAGCAAGATGGTCGTCGTCCGAGGAAAAAATCGAAGTTTGTTGAAAGCCCCATCGAGGAGCCAGAATTTGACCCCAAATACGCGGTGACCAGTCCGCCTGCAGAGGGGGAAGCCCAAGAAGATGAGGGGGCAGCCGAGCAAGCCTCGCTAGGCGTTGCCCGCGCGCGTAAGCGAGAAGGCGATGCGACCAGCGCCGCTTCATCGGACCAAGCCAGCTGGCTACGCCGCATGAGCCTACTTAGGCCTTTGGCCAGCGCGATGGATCAGCCGCTGCCTATGATTCGCCAAATCTGCTTTGTCGTGAATCAAGAAGTCAGCGCCAAGCAAGGCGGCTTAGTGGTTGAAGTGATGCAACGCGTACCGGCACGCAGCGGCTGGGGGCCTTTAAAAAAATTACGCATCAACGCGGCATCGCTCGATGATTTTGATGACCCCTTAGACCGAGAATTATGCGCAACGATTATTGGCAGCTCGGGCGTTAGCGAGGAAGAATTTGACCTAGGCAGAACGCTAAGCAGTCGCTTGCACGCTTTTTATCGTTTGCCGCGAGGGGCACAGCGATTGATTCTTTTGCGATTGATCGACTCGGGCAGATGCTTGCTCAAAGATGAAGCGGGTAAATACACACTGCTTAGCTGGGATGGTAAAACCGATGACTCGGGGAAAGAACTGCCTTGGAGCCTCTGGGTGGCGGGGATAGAAGATCAAGAAACGGGTAATCTCAGCATCGATGTCGAGCTTAGGCGTGGCGAGAAAGATGTGATGTCTGTGGTTAGGCCGGGCTTAGTTTTGCCCGGTGTAGATGGGTTGGTTATTTATGATGGCAAAGCCTCGCCGCTGGATGATTGCGGCGCAGAGCGCTGGGTGCAGCAATTCCGCGATGAGCTAGAGTATGGCCAAGGTGATTCTAGTCATATGGAAATCCCTAAACAAGATATTCCGAGATTTTTAGACCGGCTTTATATGATGCCCCATTTGCCTCACATTGATCTGCCTGTGTCGGTGAGCCGGAGCGAAAAAGAAATTAGGCCAGCACGCCATATCGAAATCTATAGCCCCAAAGGCGGCAGCGGTAGCACCTTAACCGCTCGCGTGTTATTTAGTTATCACAATATCCGCGTTAAGCCTAGCCAGCCCGGTGAATTTATTACCATCGGCGTAGCTTCCAATACCGTTTTAGATGAAGTGCAAGACCCAGATCAAGAGGTTGTTAAGCCGGCCTTAGTCGAAGGCGGCGCGCCCGATGTGGCGGCATTGATGCAGCCTAGCGAGGATGAAGGCGTCACATCGCTGCTCATTAGACGGGACAAAACTTACGAAAGACAATCTATTCTAGGCTTATATACGTTAGGCTTCCGAACACAAAGCACGGGTGGGCAAGAAGTTTTGCAATTTCCGATTCGTTTGATGGGCCAAGCTGTAGGTCAGCTCATCGCCGACGGCTGGGAAGTTAGCGCAGACCAAAGTGTCGTCGTTAGGCCCGGGCCGCCTAGCTTATCCGTGGCTAGTGGTGAAGACTGGTTCGAGCTGCGCGGCAGTGTGAAATATCAACGCGAGGATGGCACGGCGCAGGAAGTGACCTTGCCTCAGATTTTGCAAGCGGTGCGCAGCGGACGATCCATGATCGCATTAGACGACGGCTCGCAAGGCCTACTCCCAGAAGAATGGCTCCGCGATCACAGCTTATTGGCCACCGTGGCTCAGATGGAAGAAGACCACCTACGCTTTAAAAATTCGCAAGCAGCCATTTTAGATGCGATGCTCAGCAAGCAAGAATTTGTCGAGGTCGATGAACGTTTCGCACACGCCATTTCGATGCTAAGTGATTTTACAGGCATCAAAGCCATTCAGCCTGTCCCTAGTTTTCAAGGCACCTTGCGCGAGTATCAAAAAGAAGCATTGGGCTGGTTAGATTTTTTACAAACCTTTGGTATGAATGGCATCTTGGCAGATGACATGGGGTTAGGTAAAACCGTTCAGGTTTTAGCCATGATCGAAGGCCGATACAAAGGCTATCAACAAACCGGAAAAGGCCACCGCCCAACGCTAGTGGTGGCGCCTCGATCGGTCGTCTTTAACTGGCTGGATGAAGCAGAAACCTTCGCGCCTGATTTACGCATTCTTTCTTACTCTGGCGCTGATAGGCATGGCTTGCGCGAGCAATTCAAAGACTATGATTTAGTCATCACATCCTTTGGCCTGCTCAGGCGAGATATCGAAGAACTCAGCGTTATGGATTTTGATTATGTGATTTTAGATGAAGCCCAAGCCATCAAAAATCCTAACTCGCAAAGCGCAAAATCCGCGAGGTTATTACAATCCCATCACCGCCTAGCTTTAACAGGCACCCCCATCGAAAACCACCTAGGCGATCTCTGGTCATTGTTTGAATTCTTAAACCCGGGCATGCTAGGCAGCAACGCGGGATTTGCAGAAACATTGCGATCTCTCACCGGTGATGGCGGCAGCGGTGAAAGCACCAGCAAATCAAATCAGCCTGTAGAAGAAATCCCAGGCTTACCCGAGTTGCCTCAATTTATGATCCCCGGAGGCAGCGGTCACCCCGCGGGACAAGAGGGTCCACGCGTGACCTTATCCACTCAAGCAAACGCTGCTACCCAAGTGGCCAAAGCTTTAGGTCCCTTTATTCTACGCCGAACCAAACGCGAGGTGTTGAAAGACTTACCCGAAAAAACAGAGCAATCGATCGTCTGTTATATGGAGCCGGCCCAGCGTAAAATCTATGATGATTTGAAATCGCATTACCGCAACCAATTACTAGGCCGCGGAAACGATACCGTCGTCGGTGGCAAAGGCACGATGATGGTTCTCGAAGCGCTGCTGCGTTTAAGGCAAGCAGCCTGCCACCCGGGCTTAATCGATAGCGCCCACGCCAACGAGCCCAGCGCAAAACTAGACGTCTTGATCGAACGCGTAGCCGACTTAATCGAAGAAGGCCACAAAGCCCTGGTGTTTAGCCAATTCACCTCCATGCTAGGCCTAGTCAAAAAACGGCTAGACGATCGCCACATCAAATACGAATATCTAGATGGGCAAACACGCGACCGCAAAGCTTGCGTCGATCGTTTCCAAAATGATGAGCATTGCCCTCTGTTTTTAATCAGCTTAAAAGCTGGCGGGCTAGGCTTAAACCTGACCGCTGCAGATTATGTTTTCATCTTAGACCCATGGTGGAACCCCGCGGTGGAATCTCAAGCGATCGACCGGGCTTATCGTATCGGGCAGAAAAATCACGTCTTTGCTTATCGCTTGATTTGCGAGGACACCGTCGAGCAACGCATCGCGCAGATGCAGGATAAAAAACGACAGCTCGCAGATGCCATCGTCGGAGGCCAAGATAACCTGCTCAAAAGCCTAACGCGTGAAGACCTAGAGAAGTTGTTAAGTTAATTTTTTGACGCTGAGGAAATAGCCCGATGACCGCGAGGATTGACCTACCTTTGG
This sequence comes from uncultured Phycisphaeraceae bacterium, assembly GCA_964609545.1. Classification (GTDB taxonomy): domain Bacteria; phylum Planctomycetota; class Phycisphaerae; order Phycisphaerales; family Phycisphaeraceae; genus CAZSSX01. The sequence continues at coordinate 6,060 of CAZSSX010000008.1, forward strand.
CCTATTGTATGAATGTGCATGGCGGCCGATGCTTTGAAGATCTCATGCAAAATCTAGAGATTTTTGCCGCGCCCATCCGTCAGCAATCCTGCCAACCAGAAGAACTCATGGGCGTGGGCCTTTGGCTTAGCCAAGCGGTGTTAGAGGATATCTTGGTTGATTGGGCCAAGGTTGGTTTGCTCAAAAATAAAATCAAAACGCTAGGCCTCGTCGCCTATACACTCAACGGATTTCCCCAAGGCGATTTCCATCAAGCAGTGGTCAAGCAGAAAGTCTATCAGCCCGCTTGGCATCAATCACAACGCCTCAATTACACCAAAGGCTTAGTCCGCGTGCTAGTCGCCTTATTAGAACCGGGGCAAAGCGGCAGCATCTCCACGCTGCCTCTAGGATGGCAAGCCCACATCAGCCCCGCCCAAGCTACCCGCTGCGCAGAAAATTTATTGGAAATGGCGCGCTATCTTAAAGAAGTTCACGCTGTCACAGGTCGGTGCATTTATTTAGCCATCGAACCCGAGCCAGGCTGCTATTTAGACACTTGCCAAGATGTGATCACGTTTTATGAACAACATCTTTTTAAACATGAAGACCCAGAAATGGTCAGCCAATACCTACGCGTCTGTCACGATGTCTGCCACGCCAGCGTCATGTTTGAGTCGCAAAAAAAAGTCCTAGACCGCTACGATGCCGCGGGAATCCGAGTCGGGAAAATACAACTGTCCAATGCTATCGATGTGGATTTTCGAAACATGAATCGGGACCAAAAACAAAAAGCAATCTCACAACTCAAAGCATTTTCAGAAGACCGATACATGCATCAATGCGGCGTGATCGATCACCTAGGTGATTTCAAACTCGTCGATGATTTGCCCTTATTACTCAATAATCAATCCCTCTGCGATCAAGCATGCAGAATACGCGTCCATTTTCACGTCCCCGTATTTGTCGAAAAACTAACGCCATTAGCGACCACCCGTCACGAACTAGAAGCCTGTTTACGCATCATCCAAAGTAAGCAGCAGTGTGGCTGGGAAGGGCACCTAGAAATAGAAACCTACGCATGGCACGTCTTGCCTAAGGGAATGGTTCAAGAAGATCTCATCGCGGGCATTGCCAAAGAAATGCGCTGGGTCAAAGATTTTTTAATTTAAAAGGCAACGGCATGGCCCTTTCGCAAGTCAAAAAAACAATCCGAAACTATGCAGCGTTATCGCGCATCTCCAACCTGCCCACATGCTTAAGCAATCTATTACTCGGCGCGGGGCTAGGCGTTGTTTTACTCCAAGGCGAATCTGGTTGGCCCGATATGTTAGGCTTGTTCTTAGCTGTGGCCATGATTTATATCGCCGGGATGGCGATGAATGATATCTTTGACAGAAAATTTGACCATCATCATAGCATCACTCGCCCCCTTGTTGCAGGGCAAATCAGCCTATCCAATGCGATCATTTATATGCTACTGTTGGGCCTAGCTGGCATCAGTATTTTGTGCGTGGGTTATAGTATCCTCGTCGGCGCAGCGGGCATCGGCTTAGTGCTAACCATCACCGCTTACAATTATTATCATAAGAAAAAAAAGTGGGCAGTGTGGCTTATGGGGGCCTGTCGCAGCTGGGTTTATCTGTTAGGTTTACTGTCTAGTTTGCCGCCTAAAAATATCGCAGGGCATCTAGGGCTTGGCTCGTCTTTAACTATGCTTATTGTGGTTTTGTTTGTTGTTGGCATCGGGCTTTATACAGCGGGCATCACCTTAGTCGCTAGGCTTGAGCATCTGCCTTTAGGCCAAAACTCCAGCAAAAAAAAGTACGCTAGCTACGCGATGATATGCCTAGGCATCAGCAGCCCGCTCTTAGGATACGCACAAGGTTGGCCCGAGGATGGGCTGGCATTAACCGGCCTATGGAGCTTAACGCTACTCACCGGAGGGTGGTTGTGGCGAGCTGCAAGATTCGCCATCGCAGGCGGAAAGCAAACACGCCACGCAGTGATGACTTGGCTCAGTGGCATGGCCTTAGTCGATGCCCTAGCCCTGATGAGCCTAGGCTTATCCACCCAAAGCCTCATCAGCGTAGGCTGCTTTGTCTGCGTGTGGCTATGGCACAAAACCATCGCGGGAACCTAAGGGCGAAAAGGGGGTGTAAAAAAAAGCAGCTGAAGGCGTGATGCTTTGAGCTGCTTTTTTGTTTTTTGTTTTGAATTTATTTTAGGGTTAGTGGCTTTCGCGGTATTCTGTGGGGCTGACGCCTACGAGCCTGTGGAAGGTTGAGGTGAAGTGTCCGTGGCTTGCGAAGCCTGTGGCGCTGGCGATGGTTCCCACGGGTGTGCGGGTTGATCGTAGCATCCATTTTGCCATTTGTAATTGTTTGCGTTGTAGGTAGTGTTTGGGGCTCACGCCGACTTGTTTGCTGAAGAGCCTATGGAAATGGAAGGGGCTGATATGGATGGCTTGTGCCGCGGTGTTGAGGCTTGGTGAGAGCTGGTAGTTATCGTGTAGGAATGCGATGGCTTTGCTGATGCGGTCATCACTGACGATACCTACGGGTGTTAGCTCGTCGTCGTCTAGAGGCCTAAGTTCGATGTAGTTGTAGCCTGCGTCTTCGTGTTCTACAGCGCGGCCTTTGTGTGTTAAGACCCAGGTTCTCTTTTCGATGAGATTCATGGCCATATCTCTTTGGACAAAGTCATCTGTTTCTGGCCAGCGCTGTTTGAGTACGGGGTGCATGGCTGTGATGAGTTGGCGTAGGAGTTTGGGGTGTTGGTGGGTTAGGGCTTTGGTCCACGGGTCTGCGAGGATTAGGCGGTCGTCATGTCCGACGATGACGCGGCGTAGGCCGTTTTCATCTAGGGAGTTGAAAGAGACCTGCCATTGTTTGATGAGAATGCTTGCTTTTTTCTGGTCGGCTGGTGTGAAGACTTTTTTGTCCCTGGCCATGACTAGAATCCACCACTTGTTTTCTGCGAGTGATTCGGGAGCTAGGAGTAGCATGACATGTTTTTTGACGCTTGCCATGGGTTGATCATCGCTGGCGTGATCGTTTGCGATGGCAATGCCTTGCATTTTGGCTTGTGTGATGAGCATGTCGTTGGCGGCATCTGTGTGGCACCAGTGTTCGAGCATTCCTTTTGGGAAGCCTTTGGCTGCGAAAAACTCGTCGAGCTGAGGCTGCTGCAAATCGATAACGCCTACTGCCATGGCATCGTGGGCTATCGTATTTCTAGCATCGACAAAAAATGCTTCGTGCTGGGTTGACCAGGGTAGTGGTACGATATTTTGATTATCTGTGATATTACGTTTCATGGGTGGGGTCCCTTCCACTTTATTGGAGTGCTATTGAAAAGGGTTGTTGTCCCGGTATGGAGGGTATGGAGGAAAACATCATAAGATTTGAGAGCTTAGGATGTTTGTTCGAATTAAAGTCGGTGTAGTGGCCTTTCTAATATTTTTTACGGTCAATTTTAAGCCGTATTTTGATGAATTTGCGTTCGTTATTAATTTACCTTATCAATTTAGGAAATCCAACTTGTTATGCTATATTCCCCATTATTATTGATTTTCAATGGGTATAGACTTATTCTAAGTCGTATATGAGGAAATTTAACGTAAAAAGCAGGATTCATCAAGTCTGCTTTTGAGTGGGTTTTGGGTGCAGTCGATATGGGTGGCAAAAAAGCCTCCTCTATGCTTCCAAAAAAGTGGCCAAATAATAGTTTTGTCCGTTTCTGGTATATCGAGTTTGCTTAAATCTGCTTTGGAAAACCATTCCAGTTTCCCCTCATTGCATTGCATATTTTTTAATGAGATAGGGATTTTAACTTCGTAGAGGAACATGAGCCAGTGGGTTTGATTTTGATAACTTGTTTCAGAGACTATACCTGTGAGATGTATTTGGTCGTGATTAAGGGTTACGCCGGCTTCTTCTTGGATCTCTCTGATAGCGCAATCGGCAGGGGATTCGCCGATTTTTTGTTCCAGTTTCCCCCCAATAGGTGAATAAAGGTGTCTATTGGGGGGTTTTACACGGTGTAAAAGTAGCGTGTTGTCATTTTCGTCGAAAAGGTAGCACAGGCAAGCGATTTTATAGGGTAAATCAGTATTCATAGTATGAAGCATTTTAGCAGAAAAAACAGACGCTGTTGGACTAAGAGCTGATGATGTCTTTTATTGATCTTGTAGATGTTTTAGAGAAGCCCATTTTACTTGATATGCATAGCTTGTGGGATTATTTTACTTGATGTCGATTTGGTTATGGACATATTCGGGGGCTTTGATGTAGAGTTTGCCGCGGTAGAATTTGATGTAAGCGCGTTCTCCGCCGTTGCCTTTCCAGATTTCAGGTTCGATGGTGTCACGAATGAGTTGTGCGATGCCTTTGCCTTTGTCTGTGGAGCTGATGCGTTTTTCGTCTTTACTGTTTTTGCCCTTGGTTACGCCGAATAATGAGTATTGGGAGTCTCCGTTGTTGTTATTATTACGCTGGTTGTTGTTGCGGCGGTTATATTGGTTATTGTTGGATTGGTTGCGGTTTCCCGAGTTGGAACTGAAGCCTAGGGTTGGGGGTTTGAAATTTCGGATGACCATGGTTTGAGCTTTGATATCGTAGGTATGGATGACGAGTTTTCGGTTGGCTTGTTCTTTGGTGAGGATTTGGAGGGTGTTCTTGTGGTATTGCATGAGTAGGGGGGATTGGTCTTTGGGTGTGACCGCTTCGAGGGCGAGGGTGATGAGGTCGTGGACGGTTACGTTTTTGAGTTTTAATGTGACGGGTGTGTCTTTTGGGTAGCCTAGTTTTTCGAGCTGCTGCCAATTGATTTTGAGATTGATGTTAAGCACATCGCAGAGCTCTTTGAATAATTGATCTGCGGGTTTATCGTTGAGTGTGATTTGTTTATATCGAGAGCCGAGCTTGATGCGTGCGGGGATTTTCCGGAGTTTGGCAGCGCGATGTTTGGCTTTGGAGCGAGTTCTACTTTTGGCTTTGGTGTGACTTTTCCATTGGGCGGTTTTGGCTTTTGAGGTGTTTCGTTTGGCGTGTGCGGGGGAGGCGATCAAGAGCGTTAGGAGGATGGATATTGTGGGGAGAAATTTCATGGCTAGCCTTTCGCGGGGAGAGATAAAGCTATTATCGTGCATTGATCGGGTGAATACAAGTATTTTTTGAGAGAATCGGCAGTGAGATGAAAGATGCCGTTTTAGGCCACATGTATGGGTGGGGTTATCTGGGGGTGGTCGATGTCTGGTGCCATGTACTCTAGCTTTGGTGGATAGGCTGATGATTATAGATTACCCAAGTCGTCTTTTTGAAATAATCCTAAAAGATAGGCCTCGACTAAATCATCGTTGTCTGATTTATTCCATAATGCGAAAAGCTTAAAAACGATTGCGATCTTCTTCTCAAGATATTTCTGGGGGGTTAGCTTGAACAATAAATCAACTTGATGGGCTTGGGCCAAAGCACGGTGGTACGCATAGTGAGGCGAATGAGGCACTCCCGGGGATAAGGTGATCACTCTGGTCCATTGATCATTTTTTCGCAATACAATATTTTTGGAATATGCTGCTATTGGAATGACAGCATTGTTTTCATTGATTTTCACGTATCAAAAATATTGCGTCTCTCGGGTTTGGCCTGTTTTTAAGTTGAGGTCCGTATGGGTGCAATTCATTTCTGACCAAGGTTAAAAAAAGACATGCAAAAAGGAGTAAGGAGGAATAGCATTACAATCAAACAGAAAGCAGTGATTATTTTTTTTCGTTTCATATCGAGATCCCACTAATAACAGGCAAGACCTTGGTTGTTATTAGAATTTATGTGACGCGTTTAATCTATAAATGAAGCAGTATTCTGCTATTTATTTACTTAGAGTGTACCCTGTTAGATGGATTAAATCTAACATATTTCGTAGGCCCAGTGCTTGATCTGGTTTGATTCAAGCACGTCTGCTTCGAGGTGAACAGAATAGGCACTGCGAATAAAGATAAACACAAAAAAACCCACGATATTCGCGGGTTTTTTTGTGTTGTTTGTTTTGTTGTGCCGTTTTTTAACGCTTGGAGAACTGGAAGCGTTTACGGGCGCCAGGTTGGCCGTATTTCTTACGTTCAACGCGGCGTGAGTCTCTGGAGAGTAGATTTTTGTCTCTTAAAATAGGCTCTAATGAAGGGTCGTATTTTAAGAGCGCTCTAGCGACTCCTAAGAGGGCTGCGCCGGCTTGACCCATGTATCCACCGCCGTGGATGTTGATAAAAACATCCAGTTTTTCTGCGGTGTTGGTTTCGACTAATGGCAGGCGGACTTTTTGTTGATCGCGCTCTTCGGTGAAGTAGTTATTCACTTCGCGGCCGTTGAGGAGGTATTTACCTGTCCCCGGGCGGATGCGTACACGCGCGACGGCGGCTTTACGACGGCCTGTGCCCCAGTAAAATCCACCCCTGTCGGGTTTGGCTGGTGCAATGACTGGAGTGGCTTGGGCTGCTTCAGTGGCGACTGGTGCCACTGGCTGGATAGGAGTTTCTTCGCTCATTTTAGTTTAACCTTGCCTATTGGCTTGGGGCCGCGGTGCTACGAGATGACCGCGGTTGATTGGGGATGAATATGTGAATTAAATGCTTAGTGGCTGTGGGTCTTGGGCTTGATGAGGATGGACATCCCCAGCGTAGACTTTCAGCTTGGTAAGCATTTGGACACCTAGTTTGTTTTTAGGAAGCATCCTGCGGACCGCTTCAGAAACCAACAGCTCGGGCTTCTCAGCAACCATTTGACGGTAACTGGTCAGCTTACGCCCGCTAGGGTGACCTGAAAAAGTTTCATAGAACTTTTGGTCTAGCTTATTGCCTGTGAGGCGGATTTTTTCGGCATTAGTGATTACAACAAAATCACCCACATCATGGTGCGGGGTATACTCGGGCTTGGTTTTTCCCATAAGAATCATTGCGATTCGGGTAGCCATGCGACCGAGAATTTTATCGGTTGCATCGACGACATGCCAAGCTTGAGGGACTTCATTGTTTTTTGCGATATAGGTTTGACGATTCATAGTATTGATCCAGTTACTGTTCTGAAGGTTACGTGGAATCGAGCATAATACAGCCTGTTGCTGATTTGTCAAACCTCATGCTGCCAAATGAGGTAAAAAAATATCCAATGGGGACAAGCTAGGCGGGGCATCGATGAGGCGAAATCGGCTGTTAACAGCCTATTACGCCAATGAAGGCGGTGTTTTACGCTGAATGAAATATTTGAGAGGGAAATAAATCAATACCAGTCCCGCGATGAGGGCAGCTACCAGATAAAAGATGTAGGCTGCTTTGCCTGTGGGGATGGCTTGGGGCTGAATGGCGCTGAGCTGGGCTTGGATCGCGCTTTTTTGGGTGAGATTTTCTAGCTGGGCATTCTGGTAGGCGATCCGAGATTTAGCGATGGCTTTGAGCATTTGGGCTGATCGGCGGGGTTGATCGTGTGTCAGCCGAAGCTTCAGCGCCCCGGGCGAGGGCGATGTGATCGCTAAATGTGCTTGATAAAAATCACGCAGCTGCCCATTGTCGGAAAATGCTGTACGGTCCTTGGCTGCCAAATAACGACGCGTTTCATCCAGCAGCTTTTGGCTATAAAGTAACCGGGCTTGGGATTCCAGCCAATCCGCTCCCGCTGCCAAGGGGCTTTCCCGTGGCGCCAACCGGAGGGTGATATCGCTTTGCCATTGATCGGGCACCGCGCTTTGAACTACATACACCGATAATAGCACGATAATGCCTAGCGTCGCGGCGATGCGGGTGAGTAATGAAATGGTGATAAAGGTTACCGAGGGGTGATGGGTGTTGGATTGGGATTTGGCGAAGGGGTCTTGCGTGGTCGCTGGTTCCGCAAAAGTGATATCGGTTGCTTGTGCCAGTCTTTGTTTTCTCGTTTGGATTATTTTTTTATCGAGTAATCGCTTGGCTCTGCGCAGCCGCTTTTTGCGCTGCTTGAGTTTTTGCTTCTGTCCGACCAAGTCTGGGAAGTGATGCTCTAAAGGCGTCACCTCTAACATCTTGATCTGTGTATGTTGATGGGCTAAGTCTTGCTCTAATGCTAAAATACTTTGCAGATCGGTCTTATGAATTTTACTTAGGCTTAGGATTTGTCCCTGGGCGGCGTCGAGTTTTTCGGTTAAAGAAGTAATCTGCTGGTGCTGATGCTCATCAAAATTAGACTGCGAAGCTTTGAGCAAGTGCTGGTTATGCTCCTCCTGCAAGCTGGAAAATTGAGCTTGCAATTGGCGATACTTTTCTGGAAGATGAGCATCAGCCAAAGGCTGGGGCAAGGCCAACGCCTCTTCTGCTTTTGCCCGGTTGGAGAGCAAAGGCGTTTCTTTTTTGAGTATTTCCTTGGCCTGGTTAATTTGATGCTGCTGATTTTCGATCAGCTCTTGCTGGCTGATGATTTGCCTCTGGTGCAGCGTTAGCGTGTGAAAAACCTCGTGAAACTGGGCGTTTTGCGCTTGGGTCTTGTGCTGCTTTTCATGTACGGTTTCCGAGATGGCTTGAAGTTTTTCCTGTTCTGCTTTGAGCTTTTCCGAGTCTGCTTGGATTTGTTCATTGAGCAGATGAATCTCTTTGCGCTGATTTTTGATATGGTTGGCAAAGCTCTGTTTTTTAGCATCGCTAAGGGATTGCTCCCGAGCTAACTTCTCGATGTCGTCTTGAAGCTGATCTTGTTTCTGGGCTAATTGCCCTTGGATAGATTGGAGGGTTTGCTCTTGGGATTTGATCTGCTGATTCTGATCTTTAATAATCGCTTGCGTCTGCTTGGCTTGTTCAAACTCTTGGGTTAATTGGTTGTTTTGAGAAGCGATCTGTTCTTGTTTATGATCTAAGGTTTCCTGTTTTTGGTCTAGCTGATTTTGTCGATCCGTAATATCTGTAAGCAGGTGTTCCAGCTGCTCAAACCGCTCAAACAAAACTTGTTCAATACGAGAATTCCAGCCGTCCGACTGCTTGGCAGAGGTCGATGCGCGGGTATTTTTGGGTAAGTGGTGCTTGGGCTGATTCATAGCAATGCGGTCCGTGGCGATATGTGGCGCGAAAAAAATCATCGGGCCAAGTGCGCAAAAAGGGCTCAGATTTAATATCGACACGATCCTTAAGCGGGATAAGCGAGAAATGTGTAAAATAAACCGATGTGGGCCGGATTGAATCAATTGTATGGGTTAAAGAGAAAGGGTTTGTAAATGAATAATCAACCACTAATGCCGGGCCAATCAGCCCCCGATTTTTTACTACCAGCAGCGCGAGGCGGAAGCGTCAAACTCAGCGCCAAGCTAAAAAAATATCCCCTCGTTCTGGTCATGTTTATCTGCAATCACTGCCCCTACGTCAAAGCCTACATCCCGCGACTCATCGCTTTGCAAAAAAAATACGCCAATGATCTATGTCTGCTAGCCATCTGTAGCAACGATGCACAAGCCTACTCAGAGGATAGCTTTGAGGCGATGACCTTGGCAGCCCAAGCATGGAATCTCAATTTCAAATATTTGCACGATGAAGACCAATCGGTGGCCAAAGCCTATGGCGCACAGCGCACCCCCGAGATCTATCTAATCGATCAGCAAGCCATCTGTCGCTACATCGGCGGCATCGATGATTGCTACAAAGATCAAACCCAGGTCCAGGACCAACCCTTACAAGATGCCATCGAAGATTTACTCGCCTCTCAACCGGTCAGGAGAGATCGCACCTACGCCATCGGCTGTACCATTAAATGGATCAAATAATGGAACAACCAGCAATCCCAAATGTCATGACCCTTGACTCAATCACCTATCGCTATCACAAGCATGCCCCGCAGGTGCTAACCGATGTCAGTGGCCATATCAGAGCGGGACGCATTACCGCCATCATCGGCCCCAATGGCGCGGGTAAAAGCACACTGCTTCGGACGATGCTTGGCGATTTAATCCCGACTATCGGAACCGTTACTTTAGAAAATCAAACGGTTCATGCTATGGATCACTTGCAACGCGCGAACGCCATGGCCTACGTCCCCCAGCGAGGCGGCGGATGCTTTGGATACACCGTGCAGCAAGTCGTAGCAATGTCTCGCGCGATGATCGGTGGCCAAGCAGGCATTGACTACGCCATCGAGCAATGCAACCTCACAAAAATCCGCTCAAGGGTATTTACCCATCTTTCTGTAGGCCAACAACAGCGCGTCTTATTGGCTCGCGGGATCGCCCAATGCTTTGGGCAAGGCCGATTGCTATTGCTTGATGAGCCTTGCAGCGCGATGGACTTAAAACACATCTATCAAACCATGGATTTACTCATTCATTTAGTCAAGCAAGGCTTATCCGTGGTCATCGTCCTTCACGATCTAAACCTCGTCTCACGCTACGCCGATGAGGTTTGGCTGATGGATCGTGGCCGATTGATCAGCAGTGGCCCACGAGAAAAAGTGCTTCAAGCATCACTGCTAAGCGATGTCTACGGCGTGGAAATTCGCATCATAGATGAGAACCCCAGCGCCCGCCCCATGATTTTTCCCGTGGGAGGTAGTATAATGACTGACAGGTCACCTAACTAGCTGAGGAATGATATGATGTTTGCGGAAAATATTGGAGTTTATTTGGTTGCTGGTGGCGTGGAATTTGATAATATCTTTAGTGGGATCGTGATGCTCTTGGTCATTGCGGGGTCTATAGTCAGTGGATTGGTCAAAAAGAAAGAAGCATCCGATGATACACATCTCAAAAAATTAGCACGCCAGCGCAAGCAACAGCTTCAATCATTAGCAGCTGAGCAGCATCAAAAAGAAAATCAAACAACGGAGTTAGGCGTAAATCTTATTAAACCCAGCCCACCAGTGCAAAATAATTCGAGCCAAGAAATACTCAAGCAGCGCGCCAAGGTGCTCCAAGCCAATAAGCAAGCCAGAGAACAGCGAATCGCCAAAGCGCACCAACGTCAAAGTCAGCAGGCATCAGAAGCGGCCAGAAAAGCATCCCAAGTCAGCGGCGGAGATTTTCGTGACCCGCGAGAGCTTGAACGGTTGCGAGATAAAGCGGTCAAGCAACGCGTCAAAGATGACCACGCCGCGGAACATCGTTTATCCCGAGAAAATGATTTACGCAAGCTACGCGCCTCTCAAGCTGTGGGCCAACGCCAAGCCGACGCCAAGCGCAAAGCCGATGCCGTCTTATTAGCTCAAGCCATCCCCGTCTACGACAGGCCATTGGTATCCTTAGATCTGCAATCAATTCGAAGCGCCATTGTCATGCAGGAAATCCTAGGCAAGCCCTTGGCCACTCGCTTTGAAGAACAAGAGTTAGCCATGATGGGCTTTGATTCGGGGCATTTTGATAAATCTTATATGTAAATCCCCCGGCCCCGATAATATCGCCTAACCTAGGTGATAAAAAAATACCCGCAAAAAAAACCGCAAAAAAGCATGCCCAAAGACCAAGTCTTTAGGCATATCCCCGATGGGGCCGATGCGCTGATTAGGAGTTTTGTCGATGGAAATGGAATTGCCTCTTATCGTAGGCCAAAGTGAAGCATTACTCCAGCGAATCCAAGTGGTCAAAGCCGACTTGGTAGAAGTTTGCGCGGAAGTGATCGTTAGCCCCGCCGACACCGCTTTGCTAGGTCACGGCAGCGCAGTAGATGCCGCGGTTCACCGCGCAGCAGGCCCAGCACTGATTCAACACACGCAAAGCCTAGCCCCCTGCCCCGTGGGAGGCATTCAAATGACCCCCAGCTTTAACCTAGCCTCGGCGGGAATCAAAAAAATCATTCACGCCGTCGGCCCGGTCTGGCAAGGCGATGAACAGCAAAAACTATCGAATAACGCCGAGGACGTCTTCCTTGCATCCTGCTATCACTGGAGCCTAGAAAAAGCGTCCAACGCGGGATTTAAGTCCATCGCTTTTGCTTCCATCAGCACCTGCCAAGGCGCCTTCCCCAAGCAGCGTGCTGCCAAAATCGCCTTCGGCCATGTACATGGCTTTTTATTACAACACCCGCTGCCTCAGCGCGTGATTTTTTGCTGTGATTCAGATCAAGACGTTGAAATCTATCAACAAATCATCGCTGGCCGAGGCGATTGGATGTACGCCCGAAAACGCATTTAAAGCTTTTCTTCATGGGCGTTGCGATTTGCTATGGGCCTTGCAGCTGCTTACAATACTTTTTTGTGTGGACTGCAACCGGTAAAAAAAATTAGGGATTGAGAGATAGTTATGAGTGAAGATCAGCTGGCCATCATTTCAGATATACACGGCAACCTCGATGCCTTGGAGGTGGTCCTTGAGGATATCAAATCCAAAGGCATCACACGCATTTGCTGTCTAGGCGACATCATCGGCTACGGCCCCAATCCGTGTGAATGCTTAGACTTAGTCATGAACCATTGCGAATTTTCACTCATGGGCAATCACGATTTTGCAGCCTTATACGAACCCACCAGCTTCAACGCCAGCGCCGAATCCGCAGCCTACTGGACACGCAGCCAACTTGAAAATGAAGCGGATTTAGATGCAGCCAAAAAACGCTGGGAATTTCTAGGACAACTCAGCGTAAGAGAAAAAAGAGAAGCCGGCTTATGGGTCCACGCCTCGCCTAGGCGACCGATCAACGAATACATCTTCCCCGATGATGTCATGAGCTCGCCTCATAAAATGACTATGATTTTCGACTGCTTCGATTCACGCTGCTTTGTAGGCCACACTCATGTACCAGGCGTTTTTACCGATGAACCCGATTTTTTCACACCCCCAGAAATAGGCGGGGTCTATCGTTTTAATACCGATGAAAAATGTATCATCAACCCAGGCTCCGTCGGTCAGCCCCGAGACCGCGACCCACGATCAAGCTACGCGGTACTGCACCCGGATCGCGTCGAATTTTTTCGCATCGCTTATGATATTCAAAAAGTCATTGACAAAATCGCCACCCATCCCGAACTCCATGAATTCCTAGGCCAACGCCTACTCGAAGGCCGCTAAAACAAACCCCGTCAATCATCGCCCGACCACTTTCTTTTATCTATCATGTTGCCCCCTTTGTAATACAGCGCCCCCAACTTAAAGAGCATGCCATGGCATGTACAATGTGTATGGCTTGGCTGGTGAGATGATCAAATAGGTAAAAAAAAATGAGTCGGACCGCTGCCCGTTATGTTTTTTTAAAACACACCCGCTGAGCCGGTGGAGATGGGCTGGCTAATAAATTCTCTGGGGTCTGTGATTTTTCCGGTTAACGCTGATGCAGCAGCGGTCAGAGGCGATGCGAGATAAACGCCAGCGCCTTTGTGCCCCATTCTGCCTGGGAAATTTCGGTTCGTCGTGCTGATGCAAACGATAGGCTCATTAACTCGACCAAAGGTATCGGCAGGCCCCCCTAGACACGCCGCACAGCCCGAGGGACCCAGCGTACAGCCGGCATCTTGCAAAATTTCTTCGATTGATTTTTCACCAGCCTGACGGGGCTCGCCATGGATATTGAGCCGTTGCATGTCAGCGTGAACCTCGGTTGACCCGGGGACCACAAAAGTAGGGACTTTGACCCGATTGCCATGAAGGATAGCGGCCGCGTAAATCATGTCGGTGATTTTCCCACCCGTGCAGGAGCCGATATAAGCCCGGTCCACTTTGATATGCCTACAGTTACGAGCGGTGTCTTTATTGTCGGGCGAATGAGGCTTGGCCACCAAAGGCTCAAGCTCGGACAAATCAAAATCGTAAAGCGCATCGTAGGCGCAGCCCGGATCATCGGTATAGACCTGCCAATGATCCAGATTAGACCGAGATTTGACATAATCTAAGGTTTTTTGATCCACATCGCAGATGCCGTTCTTGCCGCCAGCTTCGATGGCCATGTTGGTTAGCGTGGTGCGATCTTCCAAGCTTAATGAGGAGATGCCTTGGCCTCCAAAATGAAGCGTTTTGTAGGTGGCTCCCGCCACGCCGATTTCTCCGATGACCGCGAGGATCAGGTCCTTGGCGGTGAGGTAAGCGGGGATTTGCCCATGAAAATTGAATTTCATCGTAGGCGGCACTTTGAGCCATGTTTTTCCCGTGCCTAGCGTAAAGGCCGCATCGGTGTTGCCCACGCCCGAGGCGAATTGTCCGAAAGCTCCCGCGGTGCAGGTGTGGCTATCCGTACCCAGCATGATTTCGCCGGGCCTGCAATGCCCCTCTTCGGGCAATGCTTTATGGCAAACGCCTTTGTAAGACGTTTGCGTGGGGTCTTTATAAGGGTTGGGCATGCCCGAACCCTCGGCTGAGTTTAAAAAATCGGGGTCATAATAGTATTTAATATTTTGCGCTTTGACAAAATCTCGCAAGATTTGCACGTTGCGGTGACATTTTTCATCAGCGGTGAAGATGTAGTGATCGGGAATAATGACAATTTTTTCTTTGTCCCAGACCTTGGCGTCTTGCCCGAATTCTTTCTTGAAAATACCGAAGGTGCCAGGCCCGCAAACATCATGGGTCATGAGAATATCGACATCGACCCATACGTTTTGCCCCGGGGTGACCGTGGATTTGCCCGCGTGTGCAGCAAGGATTTTTTCTGTCATTGTCATCTGGGCCATCGGGAAATCTCCATGAAAGGGTTGGCTTATGAGGCTATATCAAGCAGGTTCTCTTGTGCTGTTTATTCTAGCCTGATCCGATCAAAATGGCTAGGAGGCTTAAGCGTATATTTATAGGGGTTATACTGTTAAAATGGGCGATTTGACGATATTATTAGGGTTTTAGTTTGACTTTAAGTGCTAATTATTGTAAAGTAATAAAGATACAGGTGGTTATTTTATGAGAAAGAGTAGCCGAATGTTTCTAGTATGTTTTTAGGGGATCTTTTAAGACCAGTTTAAATTTAAACCATTTAAACTTGCTGGCCTAAAAGATCGCCTCCTCACAAATGCGAGGCGGAGAATTGTTTTACAAACACCAGGAAAAAGCCACAGTGAATGATAACCACGAAAAAAATAGTGATTTATCGGCAGATCAAGTTGTTGGCAAAGCAGCCAAGGCTAGTCGCCGTTCGATACTCAAATTAGGCTTGGCAAGTGCCCCCGTCGTGGCGACTTTGGCTACGCGTTCAGCATTTGGCCAAGGCGCGCCCAACTGGTCAGCGGGTGTCTCTGCAAATCTAGCATCGGGCGCCGAAGCACGTATGCCCGTGGGCCATACCCCGAGTTATTGGCAAGGCCTCATTCTGGCTAATAGTAATCTGCCGATGGGCAAATCAGGCGTGCAATATCAAAAAACAGATTCCTTCTTAGCAGTCATGGGTGTAGCGGGCGGGAATCGTGCGTGGACAAATCCTTTGGATCACACCAATCGTACACCAGCATTTCCCCATGGTGGTGATGTGAATTTAGTCACCCTCGCCGATGTTTTCGGCCCCGGAGGCACGAATTTATTTACATCCACCGCTGACGTGGCTGCATATGCCGCCGCGGCACTGCTCAGCGCAGCGGAAGGTGAAGCTAATCCAGGCTTTGCTTATCAATTGTCCGAAGCAGGCGTCAGAACCATTTTTAATCGTCGTTTTGTGCATGGCACCTCATGGGCGGATATCGCTGCCTATTTCAGCAGCTTCCAAGATGACTACGCAGGCGCTGGCATCGGCGGATAAGTTGAAACAGAATTTCTTCAAACGCCCCGTTCAGTGATGAATCGGGGCGTTTTTTTTCGGACAGAAATGATTGGCGCGCTCACCTTTGTTTTAGGTGTGAGAAGCAATTGGTCGATCAAATAAGCTATGGCAAGACCGCATTATTTCAAAATGATTTCAGGCAGTGATTTGTATCTTCAGCAATGGGAAGATGGCGCGACGGTTTATCACGCCGGCTCGGGGGATACCCACTTGCTCAACCCCGCCGCGGCAGCTGGGCTGCGCGTTTTTGCAAACGGTAAGCTCGAAGAGCAGGCTTATTATCATGCGGTGGCTCAAGCTTTAGACGTGGCTAACGATGAAGACTTGCATGTGCTGATGGGTGATTTGCTCCGTTATTTTTGTGACATTCAGCTGATTGAGCGGGTACGATGAGCAAAGTCGGTGAATTATCTCTAGCAGACCTCAAAGCCAGGTTACGAGGCGACGGCTTAATACTAGTGGTCGGCCCCTTTTTGGTGAAAATCCATTCCGCCATGAATCTCATCGCCCAAGGGATTCATCTACTTTACGAACATCACAGCGTCCTAGAGCATGCCCCATTCTGCGATTTTCATATGCGTTTTGTTTCTAGCAGCGGATATAGGCGGTGGCATAAGCCCAAAATGAGATTTTATTTCGGTAGCCAAGAGCCTTTCCTGCCTTTGCCCGCCCATCAAGCCATGCCTCTATTTGAGTGGGCCATGAATTGGTGCATGGCTAATCATAGCCATCAATATTTGGTGATTCATGCCGCATCTCTCGAAAAAAACGGGCAAGGGTTAGTCATGCCCGCGCCTCCGGGAAGCGGAAAAAGCACACTCAGCGCGGGGCTAGTTAGTCGAGGTTGGCGATTATTAAGCGATGAGTTGGCCATGATCGATGTCAAAAAAGGGCATCTCGTCGGTTTAGCCAGGCCCATTAGCCTCAAGGGGGCGAGCCTACAGGTGATTAAAAAATTTGAGCCTCAAAGTATTTTCAGCAAAGAAGTCATGACCGACACCAAAGGCCTCGTCGGCCACCTGAAGCCCTCTCTACAAAGCGTCTCCCGAGTCAACGAAAAAGTCATGCCCAGCTTAATCGTCTTCCCCAAATGGGCCAACGCAACCCAAGCGACACTAACGCCTCGGCCAAAGGGCAAGACTTTTCTTGAGATTTCTGAGAATTCGTTTAATTACGCCACCCTAGGCAGCGATGGATTCCAAACCATGGCCAAAATGCTAAGGGGATGCCTCTGCTACGATTTTCACTATGCCGATCTTGACCAAGCGGTGGCTGTCTTTGAGACATTATCAGCTCAGGAAAAACCGCTTGATCGCGGGCAAGTCGAATGCTTTTCCGCAGAAGGTAGGGCTTAATGATTTTCGCAGACCATCTTCTCGTACGTTGTTTTTCAAAAAAAATAGCATTGGCGGACCTCACCCTAGAACAATGGGATCAACTGATCGTGGTAGCCAGAGAGAGCAAGCTCCTACCCCGATTAGCATGGCAGGCGCAGAAGTGTGGCATCGCATCAACTTTAGATTCTCGGGTGCGTCAGCACCTACTCACAGGGCAAATCATCGGCCAAAAACAGCGCGCGGGGGTTCTCTGGGAAAGCAGATGCATCGCGCAAACATTAGCACAAGTCAGCTGCAAAATCGTCCTACTCAAAGGCGGCGCCTACGTCGCCAGCGATCTAAGCATGGGCCTAGGCAGGACCATGAGCGATATCGACATCTTAGTGCCACGCGAAAAACTCGACCAAGTCGAAGCCCTCCTCCTAAGCCAAGGCTGGGAGCAAATGAAATCCGATGCCTATGATCAAGGCTATTACCGCCACTGGATGCACGAATTACCACCGATGCAGCACAGCAGGCGAGGCACGGTCATCGATGTACATCACACCATTTTGCCGTTAACAGGAAGGCTCAAGCCCGACCCTCAAAAGATGCTCGACGATGCAGTGCCCATTGACACATTGCCTAGCATTTGGCGATTAAGCCTCACTGATATGGTCTTGCATAGCGCGGCGCATCTTTTCCAAGACGGCGAGATTAGCGGCGGCCTGAGAGACCTGATTGACCTACGCGGATTATTTGAAGAGGGCGATCAAGCCTTCTGGCAAGGCTTAGTCGATCGCGCAAAGCATCTAAACCTAGAGAGGCCGTTGTTTTACGCATTGCGATACGTCCAAAAAATATTGGCATTTGATCCGCCTCAATCGGTCATGCAATCAATGCAAAGGCATCGCGGCTGGGGCCCGCGCCTTAAGCTGATGGATTGGATGGTCACCTACGCCATCTTACCCCAAATAGGCACCCCAAAAAAGAGTTTATCCAGAGCCTTAGCCCGTGAAGGTCTTTATATCCGGTCTCATTGGCTAAGGATGCCCGCCGGGATGTTAATCAAACACCTCGGGGTGAAAGCCATGCGGAGAATTTTTCCAGATCGTGCGAATAAATGTTAAGCCCAGAGTTGTTGTTATAATAGTGTCTAGTGTAACGACTCTTATATGCTCATCTGTGGGCATTATTTATGTTAAATCTTATCATTGAGGTAAAATCTATGAATCGGAAAATCAAAAGCGTACTTTGCGCGTGTCTTATCGTATTGGCTTATGCGGGCAACGCCCAAGCAGGCGGCGCCGGCTGGCATACCTCGCTAAAAAAAGCGGTCACAGAATCTAAAAAAACAGGCAAGCCTATCTTGGCAGATTTCACAGGCTCCGATTGGTGTGGCTGGTGTATCCGTCTAAACAAAGAAGTCTTCAGTAAAACGGTATTTAAAAAATGGGCGAAGAAAAACGTCGTCCTCCTAGAACTTGATTATCCAAATAGTAAACCACAATCACCCGCCATCAAAAAACAAAATAAAGCCTTAGCTGCAAAATATAAAATCTCGGGCTTCCCCACCATCTTGCTCCTAGGAGCCAAAGGCGATGTCCTCCAAAAAACAGGTTACGGAAAAGGTGGCCCAAAAGTATGGACAAAAAACCTAGATAAAGCGATTAAAAAATACAAAAAAACACACAAAGTAAATCGCGGCCCGATCAAAATCGGTTATCCCAAAATCATTAAGAAAAAACTTTACGCTAAAAATGATTACCGAGGCAAAAAAGCCCCTAAACTTGTCTTCGGTGATTTTCTAACCGCAAAACCTAAAATCGGCGGAAAAAAACAAGTCATTCTGATCGACTTCTGGGCAACATGGTGTGGTCCTTGCCGTCGCTTAATCCCCGAACTGAACGAATTTCAAAAAACATTTGGCAAAGATCTTTTGGTCATCGGATTATCCGATGAATCAACGGGCAAAGTCAGTGGGTTTATGAAAAAAACAAAAGTAAACTACACCATGGCGGTAGACTCTAAAAAGGTTCTAAAAAGTAAACTAGGCATCATGGGCATCCCACACGTGATGATCATCTCATCCGACGGCATCGTCCGATGGCAAGGTTTCCCCGGCCTAGGCTCAGACACACTCACCGAAGAAATCGTAGCAACCATTATCGCTACAGATAAAGCAAAAAACGGCTGGGGCAAAATCGCCAAAGCTTATACCAACACCAAATGCCTAGTCAGTGGCTCGGTGCTAGGCGCTAAGCCAGGCATGAAAACAATCACCGTATCCCATAAGGGAAAAACATACGGCTTATGCTGCAAAGGCTGCATCAAAAAGTTTAAATCAAACCCAGAAAAATATATCGCAAAAGCACACTAAATAAAAAAATAAAATCAAAGCCCGCGAAACGGTTTAAGTTTCGCGGGCTTTTTTTAATCCATGCGTGTGTTCCAAGAGATTATCTTATTGCTCATCATCGAGCAAATTGGCCGCCCGTATCGCCCATTGGCAAAGCGTTTCTCGATCATCTAAAACCTCCCCAGGCACCAAATAATAATGCTTAAGACTTTGCTTAGCAGAAGGGCTAAAAACGCTAGAGCCTAGCGCAAGATATTGATTAACCGTATGGGGATGCGTCTTAAAATAAAGACTTTCGCGGTGTACAATTCCAAAAAAACAACCCTCTAAATATAACCCATAACCGCCAAACATCGCCCGATGAGAGAGCTCGTGCAAGTCTTCAAGCTGTTTAAACTGGTCCAAAATATAAGCTAAAAAATCCATAACAAAACTACTTTGTTCTTGGGTGTGAACGTGTGGCGTGTTGATGGTGGGGACTATTTTTAAGATGATTCCTAAGAATGTCTTCTCCGAAATGACTGCCTTTCACTCGCCAGATACTGTGTACATGGTTGTGATTGTTATCGAATTCGATAACAAATCGTGGGCTATGGATCAGGTAGTAGTAGGTGTCGGTGTTTTTTGTTTGACCGATCCACGAAAAATAAACATCGTCGAGATGGTTGGCGCTTATTTTTTTGAGCTGCTGTTGGCTCATCTCGGGCTGAAGATTTTGGACATATTCGCAAATGAGTTGAAATAATATTTTCTGTTGAGAGACATTCAATTGATCGCCTCTGATGCCCCAGTATTTTTTAAGGCGATCTTTACTTCCAGCAATCGTGAGGATATTACGCGGAACCGCACGCTTGAGAAGTGCGATGCCCCGCTGCTTATCTGTTAACGCGTTAATCAATTTAAAGCCCAAATCCTCCTCCTGCCCCAGCACACGCAAACCCGCGTATCGCGTAGAGGAAACCTGTGCGGGGTTAGTGCCAAGGAACAACGGCGTTGCAGAAAATTGCATGTCGGAAAAAGTGAAATTCAAAGATAAATGATGCCCCTCAAATTTAAAACCCCAAGGCTTAGTGGCAGAAGGTAAACCCCAAAAAGAAAAATAATATTGATCATACGACCAATTCATCTTAGGCTTATTAAAATGTTCCTTAAGCAATTGATCTAGGCCCATGATGTGTGTCGTCTTGAGATAACCTTGAGATGATAGCACTTTAGAAAGTAGTTGATGTAAATAAATTTTCTGTGTATTGCTCATCTTCCCCAATGAAACACCCATGCGAGGCGACATGCCTGTAGGCAGAAAAGTCCACCGCGTTCGGCCACCATCTTGAAATGGAAAAACCACCGTCCCAGCATTTTTGAAACTTTGCTTCAGCCGTGTCGCAGCATGGAGCACTTGCTTTTGCCCCGTGCTCAGCAGATGTAAAACCGCAGGGGCCCCAGCCAAGCTTGCGGGTTGAGACAACCTCCCAGGGTGATTGGGATGGCACGCAATCAAAGACATGCAGGCTAGCAGTAGACATAATCGCTGTTTCATAGTGTGTTCCTAATCAGTTAATGGATAAGCCAAAAGACCTCGGCCCTGTGCCCAAGGCAAATACCGCCATGGCGTGCCTAGTTGGCGATGGAGCGCCGTTACGGTAGCCCAATAGCATCAAGCGATTATTTTGAGTATTTCAAAGCCTCGCCCCGCATCATTGCGATGCTTTTTATTATATAATCCGCTGATGCTCACACATAGAATTATACCTTGTTTAGATGTACAAAACGGCCGCGTGGTCAAAGGCGTGAATTTTTTAGGCCTCAAAGACGCCGGCGATCCCGTTCAAGTCGCCAAAAAATATGATCAAGACGGCGCCGATGAACTGGTCTTTTTAGACATTACCGCAAGCCATGAAAATCGCCAAATCACCCTAGAAATGGTACGCCAAGTTGCAGAGCAATGCTTCATGCCT
>CAZSSX010000009.1:0-26159 GCA_964609545.1 uncultured Phycisphaeraceae bacterium
CGCAAGGCCAGTTAGCTATGCTAGAAGTACACCGAAAGTCCTTTGCCAAAACAGCCAGCGTATAAGCTGCGCAGAAGGTTTTTTTATGACCGTTTACGAAACAACCAACCTCATGCAAATCAAGCTCTGGTGTCAAGCCAATAGCTATTGGCCAGGCTGTAAACCCGGGGAGCCAGACCGAATCGCCATCGGCGGCAGCCCATTTCTTCAAAACGAAGAGCTGGAACTATTAGACTGGAAAGACTGGTACAAAGGTTTCAATAAACGCAATCTCAAGTTTGTGTACGACCCCTCAAAAGGCTGGTTTGACATGCAACCACGCATCAACAAACCCGACTAAAAAAGCCCGCGTAAATCCTATGCTATCTTCAATAACCCCGCACTTAGTCCCCAATCATTGCCACCGCCCGTTCAACTTGACGCCATGATTGGTTGTTCGCTGCCTAATAAGCAATTGAGTTCAAAGCTTGGCATCTCCCCAATCATCAACAATCGTAGATGATACTAATCCCGCTGAGATTTGAACATCATCATGAAATAATGCCTAGGACAAATCGCTATTGAGGCATTTTTTTAAAACGATAGAATGGCTGCCTAATTATTGGGGATCCGTGCGTTAAAACTGTAGGGCTTTATGTGTTGTGCATGGGGTGGCTTTGATGCTGTGAATAGAATTTTTAATAGGAAATTTAAATGAAAAAAATACTACCCCTTTTACTCATATTCTTGGCGCTAGAGGCTTGGGCCAAAGTGGATAAACCCAACATTATTTTCATTCTAGCAGATGATATGAGCTACGATTCTGTATCTGCATTTAATGATCAGATCGGGAACATGAAGACGCCCAATATTGATAAACTCGTTTCGCAGGGGATGAGTTTTACCGATGCTCATTCGGGATCGGCCGTCTGCACACCCACGCGCTATGGCTTGCTAACGGGGCGTTATTGTTGGCGCACAAAATTGAAACGAGAAGTATTGTGGGAGTACGGCTCGCCGTTGATCACAGCCGATCGCTTGACGGTGGCGAAGCTTTTGAAATCACAGGGCTACCACACCGCCGCGATAGGCAAATGGCATCTAGGTATGAATTGGCACGATAAAAAAGGCAAGATCGCCAACTATGATTTAAAGATTCATGATTCGTTTTTTAAGGGCAAAGAAGCCAAAGCACGGATTGATCGCGTGGAGAAACGCATCGATTTTACTCAGCGAATAACAGGCGGCCCAACAGATTGTGGCTTTGATTATTTCTTTGGCGTGGATGCCCCAAACTTCCCCCCTTATGTTTGGCAAGTGAATGACAAACTGCTTGGTAATCCATCAATGGCTAAACCGAAGAAAACTTTTGGTCATCCCGGCCCCATGTTGCCGGGGTGGAAATTAGATGAAATAATTCCCACATTGGTGGAAAAAACAGAAGAATATATTGAGCAGCGAGCGAAAAGCGGTAAACCCTTTTTCTTATATCTGCCTTTGACCTCTCCCCACACACCCATTGCTCCGGGCAAAGCGTTTATCGGTAAAACAGGTATCAGTGACTACGCTGATTTTGTCGTTCAGACCGATGATGTGGTCGGGCGTGTGATGAAGGCGCTGAAAAAACAGGGGCTTGCCAAAAATACGATTTTAATCTTCTCATCTGATAACGGCACATCGGGCTTTGCTAACTTCAAATTGCTTCGGTCCAAAGGCGTTAATCTCCATAACCATTTCAGCGGGCACAAAGCAAGCATCTCAGAAGGCGGACATCGTGTACCGTTTGTTGTACGCTGGCCCAGTGGCATCAAAGCAGGATCGCGCTGTAAACAGGTTGTTTCCTTAAATGATTTTATCGCGACCGTTGCAGATTTACTTGATTACCAATTACCCCCCAATGCCGGCGAGGATAGCACGAGTATCTTGCCTTTGTTCAAAGGCGAAAAGAAACGCTTACCTAATAGGCCGATGGTGGTGAATCATGATTATGGCGGGCGTTTTGCGATCCGTGACAATCAATGGAAATTGATCGATTTGGGCCGAAAACCTCGGCTATATAATTTGGATTCAGACTTGAAAGAAAAGACAAATCTAGCATCAAAATTCCCAGACCGCGTCAAAAAAATGAGAGAAATTTTGAACTATTATAAGCAAAGCGGAAGATCTAGAAAAAGAAAAAATTAAACCTTTGGCGCGCCCCAGTGCTAGCATTGACGCAGCCAGGAGGCGATGGTATGAGGTTAGATTGGGGTAAACCTGTGAGTGTGCGGTGCCATAGATTCGACTTACGAAAAGGTTGGTTGATCGTGCGATGTTCGAATTGTCCAGTTTGATAATGGGAATGACAGTGATGCAATTGAAGAAAATTAAATGGGTATTAATGGGGACTTTAATTAGTTTGATAATCTCTTACCCTTGCTTGGCCGGCGCTAATGCGGCCAATATCGGAAGGATTGAACTTAAAGATTATGCTTGGTGGAGGCAGGCTCGTTTTGGCATTTTTATCCATTGGAATACGTCTTCGGTACTGGCTTTGGGAGCTGGCAGTTGGCGCCGCTCGGGGAATCCCAAGCGGGGCCAAGCGGGAATTAATCAGACTGATTTTCATACCCCTTTTGTAATTAAAGACGAGACGATGAAAAAATATTGGGGCATTTGGGGCAAGCACGCCCCACAATCTATTTACGATAATATGTTTAAGGTTTTTAATCCCGTTGATTTTGATGCTGATCTATGGGCCAAAACATTTAAAGAGGCAGGGGCCGGATATGTGGTCTTTACCGCCAAACATCACGATGGCTTTTGCATGTTTGATTCCAAACTTACCCAGTACGATGTCATGAGTACGCCGTTTAAACGTGATATTTGTAAAGAATTAGTCGATGCGTGCGAGAAAGTCGGCCTTAAGGTCATTTGGTATTATTCGGTGACGGATTGGTATGACCAACGATATGATCCTAAAAATCCGAAAGCATATGAAGATTATTTAGTCGGCCAGATCGACGAACTATTTGCAATGAGTAAAAATGTGGCAGGTGTGTGGTGGGACCGTGGT
Organism: uncultured Phycisphaeraceae bacterium; assembly: GCA_964609545.1. Classification (GTDB taxonomy): domain Bacteria; phylum Planctomycetota; class Phycisphaerae; order Phycisphaerales; family Phycisphaeraceae; genus CAZSSX01. Next base: position 3,035 of record CAZSSX010000009.1, read on the forward strand.
GGGACGAAAATAGATCCAATGCGTGTCTGGCGGACGATTAAAAAATATTGTGACAATCCAATCGCTAACACGCGAGGCATTCGTTTACCCGGAATGCTTTTTAATACGCCAGAACAAAAATTGGGTAATTTTGATATGAAAAAACCTTGGGAATCGTGCGTAACGATGCAGGGTGAGGGATGGTTCTGGAACGGGGGAAGGAACATGATGTCTGAGAATGCCTGCATTCGATTACTTGTGGACGCAGCGGGGGGGGATGGTAATTTATTACTGGATTTTGGACCGACCGAAAAGGGGACGATTAACCCCGGAGTACGCAAAAATTACCTGAGTATGGGCCGATGGCTTAAAAAATATGGCCAGTCCATTTACGGCACGCGCGGCGGCCCATATCTACCCGGCCATTGGGGCGTGGCCACACGTAAAGACCACACCGTATATTTACATATCACACAGCAGTGGCGCGATGGGCTTTTGGAATTACCCAAGCTAGGGGCGAAGATCGTGGACTATCAAGTGCTGACCGGCGGAAAAGCCGTGCTTCGTCAGACGAAGACGGGCTTACGCATCGAACTAAATGATAAATATCATAGGTCAGTATCCACCATTATCGCCATTAAAATTGATCGCCCAGCCCTTGCGTTGAAAATGATTACCCACCAAAAAGATCAATCGTTGACCCGAGATGCTAAAGTTTCAACATCGTCGATTTACCATGTAGGCAATAGCAGCCGCGGAGAACCCGGAAGTGTCGTTGTCTATCAGTGTGAGATGGATAAAAAGGGCAAACGTTTCAAAAAAGGAAGTAAGGGGTACGTGCAGATGACTAAAAAAAGACGCTTTCTGGGATTGCGACGCGGACATATTTGGCGATTTTGGATGGCTCGTGGCCAAGATAAAAAACCGTGGATTGAATTAGATTTGAAAGAAATGAAAACTTTTCAACGGATTAATCTGTTTGAAAAATTTAGCCGCATTCAAAGCTGGGAAATTCAAATTATTCGGAAAGGAAATTGGTCCGTCATCGCACAGGGCAAAGAGCTTGATCATTTATCGATTAAATTGCCCAAAGCCGTAACAGCGCAGAGAATTCGTTTGGTGATTAATTCTTTTCGAAGCGACAAAGCCGAACAGGGACCAGGCATTCGAGAGTTCGATCTGTTTGTAAAATAACTGGATTAGGGGGTAAGGAGTATGGCAAACGAGAAAAAATCTAAGAGGCGTGAAAAAAAATAATCGCCTTAATAATCCCCTCGAAATGCGGAAACCAATCCGCCCAAGAGCCTCTGCGTATTGCTCGCAAAGAGATAGCTAAAAGATGAATGCCTTATTTTTAATGGAAAAAATGCTCTGGGATATAACGCAGCTTAATCCGAATCCTGCTCAAAAAGTGGCGTTGAAATATACCTCTCAGCAAAAGAGGGCCCTATGGCAACAATAGTTTTACCTTTATTTTCGGGCTTAAGAGCTTCTCGCATCGCCGCGGCGATGGCAGCCCCCGTACTAATTCCTCCAAAGACGCCTTCTTGTTTACTCAGTATCCTAGCTGTCTGAAAAGCCTCGTCGTTAGAGACGCACTGCACCCCGTCGATGATACTCAGATCTAGATTTCGCGGTATAAAGCCAGCGCCGATGCCTTGTATTTTGTGTGGCCCCGGCTTGAGTTCTTGTTGCTGTCTCGTCTGTGTGATCACCGGTGATTCCGTAGGCTCGACAGCGATGCATTGTATGTTTTGATTTTTTGATTTAAGAAATTGACCCGCGCCCGAGATCGTGCCGCCCGTCCCCACGCCAGCGACGAGGATATCTACTTTGCCTTGCGTGGCTTGCCAAATTTCAGGCCCAGTAGTGGCATAATGAATAGCGGGGTTCGCCGGGTTTTCAAACTGCTGAGGCATCCACGCGTTGGTTTGCGCAGAGACCAATTCCGCGGCTTTTTCGATAGCAGCCTTCATACCCCCAGCCGCGGGCGTAAGCACCAGCGATGCCCCCAAGGCTTTAAGCAACGCCCGCCTTTCAACACTCATCGACTCGGGCATCGTCAGCGTTATTTTATACCCCTTGGCCGCACACACAAAAGCCAGCGCAATGCCTGTATTTCCCGAGGTGGGCTCGATAATATGCGTGTCTTTATTGATTGTTTTATTTTGCTCCGCAGCTTCTATCATCGCCGCCCCGATGCGATCCTTCACTGAAGCCATCGGATTAAAAAATTCGCATTTGACGTAGAGCGTCGCGGCATCTGATGGAAGCAGTCGATTGATTTTGACCAAAGGCGTATCATGAACGGTTTGAATAATATTGTCGTATGCTTTTGCGGTCATCTCTAAATTTCCTTAAGTAGGGGGGCGATTTCATTCTATAATAGTGGGGCTTTTTGCTATGACAAAAGGGGTGTTCGGTGATTATAAAGGATTATAGTAATATAAGGTATTTTGATAGATAGATCCTGTGTAAAAGGAGAGACATACAGATACCTGGGCGTTAAGATCCGGTTAATCGTTAGAGCCGTTGTCTAACATCTCTCTTGGCCTGTGAATCTCTAGCATTGTCATGAAACGCCGGTGAATCGTTGGGTGTGATTGGTCGATGTGTTTTTTGTACGCCGATACCTATACTCTACGATAGGCTCGGCATGGGATTATTTTTCAAATGATTTTCTCCTTTTAATGAGGTAAAAAAATGTGTGGAATTGTTGGCTATGTCGGTAATCAGAAGGCGGCGCCTCTGCTAATTGAAGGCTTAAAACGCCTTGAATATCGTGGGTATGATTCATCGGGCTTGGCGGTAATCAATAGCCAAGGATTAAAGGTCGGCAAAGAGGCAGGACGCGTAAGCGTTTTAGAATCTTTAATCGATGGCATTGCACCCGGCGACACGACCTTTGACGGCACCATCGGCATCGCCCATACACGATGGGCTACACATGGCCCGCCAACGCAAGCCAACGCACATCCACATACAGGAACGACCCGGCAAGGACACGTCGTGGCCGTCGTGCATAACGGCATTATTGAAAACTATGAAGCATTAAAACAATATCTTAAAGGCAAAGGACACGCCTTTGAATCCGATACCGATACCGAAGTGTTAGCAAAATTGATCGCCGAGTTTTACGAGGACAACTTAGAAGGCGCAGTCCAAAGCGCCTTGCGAGAAATCCGTGGCGCCTATGCCATCGGCGTGGTCTGCGATATCGAACCCCACACCTTAATCTGTGCCCGCAAAGGCTCCCCGTTATTAGTCGGCATTGCCGACCAAAGCTATGTTATCGCCTCCGATGCCAGCGCCATTGTCAGCCATACCTCTAGCGTTATCGCCTTGGAAGATTACCAAGTCGTAAAATTATGCGCAGGCCCCGCAGATAAAGAGCGAGAAGGTGGCGGCCCCTGGGCTGTCGAATTTAAGACAACCACAATTGATAATGTTTCAGTGACATCTAAAGTCGAGGAACTAGAATTTGATCTCGAGCAGATCGAGCTAGGCGGCTACAAGCATTTCATGATGAAGGAAATCATGGAGCAGCCAGAGAGTATCCGAAACTGTTTGCGAGGCCGCATTGATCAGCGACAAGGCCGCATCGTTCTAGGCGGGCTAGAGGCCATGTCAAAAGATTTAGTCCGCGCCAAGCGCTTCTTATTTAGCGCCCAAGGCACAGCCTATCATGCAGCTATGTTAGGCGAATATTTATTCGAAGATGTCGCCAAAATACCCAGCCGCGCAGCTTATGCCAGCGAGTTCCGATATCGAAATCCCGTTATCGAAGAAGGCACCGTAATGGTCGCCGTCAGCCAGTCCGGCGAAACAGCAGACACCCTAGCTGCCCTAGGAGAGGCCGGCGATCGTGGCGCCATGACGCTGGGCGTGGTCAACGCCGTGGGCTCAACAATTTCCCGAGAAACAGATGCCGGCGTTTACCTACACGTGGGCCCAGAGATCGGCGTGGCATCAACCAAAGCCTTCGTCGGCCAGGTATGTGTCCTCAGTCTACTATCGCTGTATCTGGGGCGACGACGGTTTCTGTCTGAAGAAGCCTGTGCCGGTTATGTCAAAGAGTTAGCAGCCTTACCCGATATGGTCAGCCGCGTCTTGGAGCAAAGCGATCACATTCGCCAGTGCACCGAAAAATATGTACACCGAGATAACTGGTTATTCCTAGGCCGTGGCTATAATTATCCCGTGGCACTAGAGGGAGCCTTAAAGCTCAAAGAAATTTCTTATATTCATGCAGAGGGAATGCCCGCAGCAGAAATGAAACACGGCCCCATCGCGCTAATCGATGAAGGCATGCCCGTGGTTTTTGTGGCGCCTAAAAATAGCCAGTACGATAAAGTCATGGCCAACATTCAAGAAGTCAAAGCGCGAGGCGGACGAGTGATCGCCGTAGCCACCGAAGGCGATGAAGATATTAAGCGCTACGCCGACTCTGTCTTCTATGTGCCTCAAGTTTCTGCCCCATTGCAGCCCCTATTAACGGTCCTGCCTTTGCAACTACTTGCTTATCATGGCGCGGTGCTGCGAGGGCAAGACGTCGATAAACCCCGCAACTTGGCCAAGAGCGTGACCGTTGAATAGCCCTTGTCAAATCTATTGATTCCGCGCCGTTCTCTTCTTTGAAAGACAACGATAAAATAAGATGATATCCCACAGTCGAAAAAATCGGCTGTGGGTATTTTTTTCATTTGTGCGGCTGGGGTTGATCGATGCTATAATAAAAGATTGTCTTAGGGTATGATGCTGTTGTGGTATATAAGATTAGGGAATATCTCATGTTAATAAAACGTTTTTTGTGTTTACTATCGGTTGTCGTCTTATGTGGCCTAGGTGGCTGCCAACTCTATATCAACGTGCCCAGCGAAGCCGGAGATTGGGCGCGTAATAATCCAAATATCTCAGACGTACGCGTGCTTGAACAATTAGCCATCAGCGGCGTACTACTCGAAGTAGAAGGCCGTGGCCAAGTCGATAATGTCAAAGACCTACAAATCGAGGGGCTATACGGGGTGCGGCTACCCAAAGATAGTTACGCCGCCAGCTATCGCCAAGTATTAGCCGGCTTACCGCAAGGCGTAGTAGCAGTCAACGGCATGGACTTGGACACCATAAATAGCCCACGCGCCGTAGCCCAGGCCAATGCCAAGCGCAAAAAAGCCCAGCTACAAGCGGCAAAAACAGAATCCCAAAAAGGGGACACCGCCGGGGATACAGCCCCAGAAATACCCGCAAAAGTAACGCCCAAAAAAGACGTTCTCGTACTAGGCGGCGCAGCAATGGGCCAAACCATTGAGCTAAAACGTCTGCTAGAAGTCGTCAAAATCAGAACCCGCGCATGGGATGGCTGGGTGATCGTGACCCTAACACAAGAAGGTATCAAACGAACCTTCGAAGTCCGCTTTAAATACAATGGTTACGAGTGGCTCGTTCAGCGCGTACGGGCATATTATTTAGGTGAATAAGTTGAAATGCAGATAAAAGGGGATTGGACTTTAGGGCCGGCTTTGGGCGATAGTTTGGGGTGTGGAATGGGCGGGGCTTGATAGGGGGGGAGCGGCTGTTGGCGTTGGTGGGTTGATTTTTATTGCGTGACTTTTTAAGGAAAAAGAATGATGTCAGGATTGTTAGGAATGAATTTTAGTTCGGGTCAGTGGCTAGTCAGTGGATTCCCCGACGAGGCAAGCCTGGCAATGGATCGGCAGATTGCAGTGACCTTGGAAGCCGGCTTTAAACATCTAGATTTACGAAATTTAGAAAGCGGTAATATCGTTGACCTAAAAGTCAAAGAAGCCAAAACCATCGCCAAAGCTATCGAGGACGCCGGCTTATCCGTCAACATGTTTGGCAGCCCAATCGGCAAGATTGATATTGCAGATGATTTTGAAATCGACCTAGAACGCCTATCTCGTTTAGGCCAATTGGCAGACGTCTTTGGTTGTCGGGGCGTGCGTGTCTTTAGTTACTTTAACGCCCATGGCGGCGACGATGCAAAGTGGCGGCGCATCACCCTAGAGCGTCTAGGCGAGCTAAAGCGTCGCGCCATCGAGCTAGGCCTTTATCTCTTCCACGAAAACGAGCACGGCATCTACGGCTCAAGCTGCAAGCGTAATATTGATATCGGCCGTGAACTACGCGATGGCCAGCATTTTCGCATGATCTTCGATTTTGATAATTATAATCAGCTAGGCGAGGACGTCTTCGAATGCTGGCAAAACTTGGCGGAAATGACCGATGCTTTTCATATGAAAGAAAGCGATGCCAACTGTCAGCACGTGCCATTCGGCACAGGCGCCACGCGAAGCTTAGATATTTTAAATGACGCAAAAGCCCGCAAGTGGCGAGGCTGCCTAAGCCTCGAACCCCATTTGTCCCGCAGCCAAGCAGTCTTGGCCACCGGACCCAGCGGCCAAGCAAACCAAACCTTGAGTGACCTGAGCGATGAAGCATTATTCGGCGTCGGTGCCAGTGCCGCGATGAAAGTATTGCAAGCAGTAGACGTAGAATTGGCTTAACCCCGCGCGCCCGATCTTGACCTTATTGGAGGCTAAACGGATGAAAATATGGATGATAAGTTTGATTTTGGCCTTAGGCTTTGGCTTGAGCGACCCGCGGCTTTACAGCAGCCCCGTTGCAGGTCAAGATTTAAAAAAACAAAGCCCTACAAAAAAACAAGCCACCACTCATGCCAAGAAAACGCCCGCAACAAAAGCAGAAACCGTCGCTCAGTTAAAAGCCAAACTTTTAGAAGATGAAAATAAAAACCAAAATACAACCGATCAAAAAAACAAAAACCAGAACAAAAAGGCCAACCCGAAAAACGGCAAAACCCAAAAAACCAAGCAAGGCAAAGCAACCCCTCCCAACGGCTCCACCTCTTTTGGAGAAGGCTTTTATATCCTAGGTAAGCGCGGCCGAATCGTTCTGGCTAAAGATCAAATCAGCCTAGTATTTGCTTTTGAAGATGAAAGCAAGCCTTACCTAAAACGCGGCATGTATTTACTCCCTTGCCAAGCATTGCAGCGCATGCAAGTCATTTTAGCCAAAGACCCAGACCATGTTTTTGAATTGTCAGGCGAGGTCTTTATTTATCGCAATGAAGTCTACTTAATACCCATGGAGGTAAAATAAAATGAAACGTTTTTCATTCAGTGTATTACTACTAGGCTTGTTTTTAGGCTTTGGCGTTCGATATTTTGAACACGCATCCCACGCCCTTGAAGTCGTCAAACCCCGCCAAAAAGGAACCCAATCTCTAGCCGCAGGCGGCACCGTCGGGCTATTAGGCAACGGTAGTAAAAAATTAGGCTACGGCCCAAAAGGCAAGAAAAAACTACTTCGGCGCGAAGGTGATTTTATTGTGCGTGCGCGCGGTCGTTTGATTCGTGGCGCCGATGGCCTGCGGATGTTATTTGCCTTTGATGCAGATACAAAAACCGCGCCCAAACCGCCCATGATTCTCCTGCCTTGTCGCACCCTTGAAACCATGGAAGACCTCTCGAAAAAACGCCACCACCGCGTTTCTTTCTACGTCACAGGCAAGATCTATACCTACAAAGACCGTAATTATTTGATGCCTACCGTCATGAAATTGACCGGCGGCTCTGTAAACCTAAGCAAATAATTTTAGCATCATCCGCCTAAGTTCAGCAGGGGGGCGCAAGGGATCGTCCCCTGTCCCCTAAGCCGCGACTTTTTTCTTACGTGATTTTTGGGTATTAATCAGGCTCGAAAATCCAACATAAAGATACCCTAACGCAAACAAAAAAAGCAACGGCGCCGTGGGCGATGTAATCGATTGATTCAGCGCGTGGTTAGCCGATGCGATCATATAAATCCCCAACGAAATCTCCGCCATGGCCATCCAAGCCTTAATCGTAGGCGTGGGGATAATTTTATTTTTTATATTTTTTGAGCGAGCAACGGCCCCCGCCGCATCGTGGTGATATTTGGGCGTGCGAATAAAATCCGATTTCATATTGAGGCACGCCTCAATGACACCCCTAGCGTTGTTCAGCGCGATGGCGATCCCGATCGCAAGCAAAGGCGGCAGATACAAAAGCGTCTTGAAAAAAGATTTTTTCTGGATCAGCTGAGAAGTGAAAAAGTAAGCCGTGGCCGACCCAATAGCCAAAAACAAGATCGCAAATCCAAGCAACGGCGACTCGATAGGCTTAATGCTATACACAATCATATGATAAAGCAGTAGCGTCAACAGCGTGGCGCAGACATAAACAATCGGCCCCGTCAGGTGAAAAAAAGCTTCTATCTTAGTACCCACAGCCGTTTTCGATCGAAGAATCGTCGGCAACAGCTTAATGGCGCACTGAATAGAACCCTTGGCCCAGCGGTGCTGTTGCGATTTAAATGCGTTGATTTCAGGCGGAAGTTGCGCAGGGCAAGTCACATCGGGCAAATAAATCGACCGCCAATCCTTAAGCTGTGCCCGATAGGACAGGTCCACATCTTCCGTGAGCGTATCCCCCTGCCAATTCCCCGCATCCAAAATCGCCTGCTTGTTCCAAAGCCCCGCCGTCCCGTTAAAATTGATCCATTTCCCCGCAGCGTGTCTTGCCGCGTGTTCGATGATAAAATGTGAATCCAAAAAAATCGCCTGACACTGCGTCAACACCGAATCATCCCGGTTAATATGTGTCCATCGCGTTTGCACAAACGCCACGTTAGGCTGTTGGATAAAGGCAATGGTTTTCTCTAAAAAATCAGGCTCGGGCAGAAAATCAGCATCAAAGATAACAATGATCTCCGCTTTGGCCTCGGGCAGCGCATCCCTAAGCGCGCCAGCTTTAAATGCCTCGCGATCATCACGATGGATCAGCGAGATATCATAGCCCAGCCCTTGATAATCTCGCACCGTTTGTCGCGAGATCTCCAGCGATAAAGCATCCGTCGAATCATCCAAAACTTGTATCTGAAGCAACGCTTTGGGATAGGCTAAACCTGCAACCGCGCCGATGATTTGCTCAGATACCCCCCGCTCATTAAATAAAGGAAGCTGAACCGTCACGCGAGGCTTCGCCCCAGCATCAATCACCATTGGCAATCCTACCGTTTTTTTGGAATGAAAATAGAGAAAGATAAGGTAAAGCCGGTGCGTGCTATAAAGGCATAAAACCATCAGCGTAACCATATAAGTAGCGGCAAGCGTCCAAGACAGTGTAGGGTTAAGCGCCGTGCCCAGCGTATTAAGCGGTGTCTCTATCATTATTTTTCTTCATCAAGCGATCAAAATGTGTATAAAAAATAGGGATCAGACCCGTTATTTTAGGGCCTTGCATTTGATCTTGTTTTTACAAAGTGTTTATTTTTCTGCATTTACATTGATAATAACTGTTCAGATTTAGAAAAGATTCCCATTAAAATGATTATATCGTTTGGTTGTTCTAAAGCCCGATGCCGTTCTTGTCCGATAAGGAAAAAGCGGACGTTGGATTATATGATCTACTTCGATAGTAGTGATTGTAGCGTCTGTGGGGGGATGAATAAAAAGGTTGACTACGGAGCATGGTCTTGAAGCAAAATAAAAGAATAAAGATGATAAGAATCGGTTGCTTGGCAGGCATGCTTGGCCTGTCGGGTTGCATCATTAACTTGCCCAGCGAATCCATTGCAACAAATGAAACGAAAGACCTTTCAACCCAAAGCGCATTAAACGGCGCCGCGGGAATGGGTAGCGATGTCCGTTTGCCCGTGGTTTTTGATACCGATCAAGGCATGGGTCAAGATTTTAGAGTAAGAAACCGTAACCTAAGTATCTACGGCCACACAATGCCACCAGGCGGTGGCTTGGGCAATGCCTTTGATTTAGGCGATGATGTCCGCCAAGTTTCCTTCACCACAGAAGGCACCGACTTCGACCCAGAGGTCGACCCCACAGGTCAGTGGATTATTTATGCCTCCACAAGAGATCGCCCAACTGCTGATATTTACATGCAAAAAATCGGCAGCACAACCGTGACCCAATTAACAGGCGATGCCGCAGATGACCGCATGCCCACCTTTAGTCCCGATGGCAAAACCTACGCCTTTATCTCAAATCGTAGCGGCAGCTGGAATATCTACATCCAAGACCTCACGGGCAATACGCCACCTATTCAAATTACAGACGATGCAACAGATAATTACCACCCCACATTTAGCCCAGATGGCAAAAAACTGATTTATTCCAGCTATGGCCGTCAATCCGGACAATACGGCTTAGTCATGATTGATATCAATAAACCTCGTACAAGTAAAAAACATCTAGGCATCAACGGCTTAAACCCCCAATGGTCTCCAGATGGCAAGCGCGTTGTCTTTCAACGAGCCCGCGAGCGAGGCACAACTTGGTTTAGCGTCTGGATGGTAGAAATCCAAGGCGATGAAGTAGGCCGTCCCGTCAGCATTGCAAACGCAAAAAATGCAGGCGTGATTACACCCGCCTGGAGCCCCACCGGCAGCCACCTCGTTTTCTGCACCATCGTCAATCCCTCTGCCGATGGCAAGGTAAGACCCATGCAGTCAGATATTTGGGTGGTCGGCGTAGATGGCCGCGGTAAACGCAATTTGTCTCAGAGTAAATATTTAAATTTGCAGCCGACATGGGCCCCCGACGGTACGATCTATTTTGTATCCAATCGTTCCAAAAGCGGCGTGGAAAATATCTGGTCATTAAAAACCGGACAGACCGCGATGATTGCAAAGGGTGAAGAAAAAATCGGAGATGGTGCTGCCGTATCAAACGCTGGAGAATAAGTCCCAGCGCGAGAAATGATATAGCGATTGATCGCTGATAGGGTAGCAAACACAATGCCCACTTTTAACAAAGTAGACATTGTGAATAAAAATGACGCGGAGCAGGGAGCGAAGCGTAGAAGTAAATAAGAGCGGAGGCTCGCGTTTGATAAACTTACGGCAGGATGCCATGACAAGTGTACAGGTCTATTTGAAGTTTGCGTTACTCTTAATGCTTTTTGTATTAAGCGGTTGCCAAAAGGTCGGTTATGCCCAACTGCGTAGCCCTTATAGCGGGCAGCGTGTTTTTGCCGTCGCACCTTTTGTCAACAAAAGCGGTAACAATTACGCCAATGTTTATGAAATTACAGATGCATTTCGGGATCAACTTTCATCCACGCAAGGCCTCATCGTCTTGCCCGTGGATGATACCCTGGCCGCGATGGGTACCTTAGGAATGGACTCCTTACAAAGTGTCAGCGATGCGAAAAAATTATTAGTCGCCATGGGACGAGGCGTTGATGGACTCATTGTCGGGCATATTACTTCCTATGATCCCTACAGCCCGCCTAAAATCGGCATGTCACTTGAATTATATTTAAGCGCCAACCGATTCACAGTAGGCGCCGCAGACCCCGGCCATCTAACCCGTCAAGCGACCGGCGATCAACTTTTTGTATCCAGACTTCAACGCCAACCCGTCTCCCGTGTGAGTGAGACCATCGATGCAAAACACCCCTATTGGCGAAGCCAATTAAAACGCTACGCCAAGACACGGGGCCAAGATTTCGACCCCCAAGAGTCTCATATTAAGTACCGTGAGTCCATAGACCTGTATAGCGAATTTGTCTCATTTATGATGAGTCAAAGGCTCCTTGAGCATGAGCGCATCCGTTTGGAAAAACCAAGCACTCAGCCCAACGCGGGCAAAAAAACAAACCTTCCTTAGCTGGATGACGCGTGTGCGTTTCCTGCTTAGGCAGGAAATGGAGCGTGTGATGTCAGCAAATGATGAACACTATTTAGAAAAACCTCAAGCCATGCACTTTGAATTTATTTCAGAGCAGATGTATCGCTTCGAGGTAATCAAAAGCGGACAGCATTTTTTGTTCAGTTGCCAGCGCGGGCAAGAAAAGCTCCTCCTTGAAGAATTGTCACGACATGCCAACGACCAATATTGTGTTTTAGATTGGTTCGATGTGGCAATTTTTAGTCACCAGATGGGTGAGCGTTTAGCCCGTCAATTAGAGAAACTATTTGATTGTGAATGATCAAGCCTTTTGTTCGTAAGAATGAAGAGACAATACCTGAATGATGCCAGGAAGGAATAAATAATGTCCCTACCAATTCCAATGTTAGATGAATTTGTCAGTTACCTAAAATTCGAGAGGCACTTTAGCCCCTACACAGCACGCTGTTACGGCGCAGACCTCAAACAATACGGCGAGTACCTAGCCCAAAAAATAGGACAATCCGCAACCAACACAACCCTTGGCATCATGCCAAGCGATCCCGCCAATGACGATGCCGTATTAGCACAAGAAGTCTCCGCAGAAATCCTACGCGCCGACGCCATGACCGTCCGTGGATTCTTAGCCCACCTAGATAATTTTGGGTACAGCCCCGCCACCACCGCGCGAAAAATCGCAACATTACGCAGCTTCTATAAATGGTTGCTACGTCAAAATCGTATCGAAACAAATCCTATGACATTGATCCGATCGCCCAAACAAACCAAGCGTTTGCCCAAAGCCATCACCGTCGATCAAGTCGAACAACTCCTAGAAATGCCAGACAACAAAGACACACTAGGCGCACGTGACCGTGCAATTTTAGAAACCTTATACTCCACAGGCGTCCGCGTCAGCGAATTAGTCCAACTCGACCGCATGAGCTTAGATCAAGAAGGCCAAACCCTACACATCCGAGGCAAGGGCAAAAAAGAACGCATCGTGCCCCTAGGATCGCACGCCTTATCCGCCATCCGCCACTACCTAACCCTGCTCGAACCCGATGCGCGTTTCTCAAAATTACGCGAGCAACTGTTAGTCACAGGCGACGTCCCATTGTTTGTAAACAAAAACGGCGGGAGATTGTCAAGCCGATCTGTCAGGAGAAAATTAGATAAGTATTTGGCATCAGCAGGATTAGATTCAACCATCAGCCCACATACATTAAGGCACAGCTTCGCAACCCATCTACTCGACAACGGCGCGGACCTACGCAGCGTTCAAGAATTATTAGGCCATCAATCCCTATCCACCACTCAAATATACACCCACCTATCATCCATGCGCGTGCGCGATGCATATGATACATCTCACCCCCGCGCAGTCTAAAAATAGAAATAAAAATGACAGCCAGGCAAGGACGTTTGGCTGGATCATTTTAAGGTAAGCCCGGAAACATATTGTGTTTCCGGGCTTTTTTATTTTTCAAATCACAAGATACATCACCTTGATCAAATCTGAACCGAGACGCCTTGGCTCACAAAAAGTAACTCCGCGCTGATAGCATCTTGATCAAGATTTAACATCTGCCCAAGGGCTTGGCGGTAGGCTTGGATTTGTGGTCGGTAATGCTCGCAGCGTTGACGCAACGGCTCCGCCCCCGAAAACTGATCCGTTTTATAATCAGTCAGACTCGCCCGAACAGCCACCCGTTTCCGATAGACCACGCTAACGCGATCAAAAATACCATTAAGCAGCTTGCCCCCATGCCGCAGTGTAAAGGATTTCTCTTTCCAAAGATCCAAGCGCTCTCCCGATTTCAGCGCGACAGTAGAGAGGCTACGCCTAACCGCATCTGTGTCCAACATCTCAAAAAAATCATCGACCTGCCTAGCGATCCAATCTTTTTTATCGGGAAAATGATCAGTGAGTTCTGCCGTGGCAATTTGAATCAGCTCCTGCCGATCAAGCTTGAAAGACTCGGTAATAAAATCAACCTCCTCAAAAAAACGATGGATGATCGTGCCTCGATTGAGCGCATGAGTTGGCGCGATGCGAACAATATCAGCCACGCGTATTTTCCCTTTGCCCTCCAGACTACTAGGGCTCACCCGAGGCAAATTCCTTCCCATCTGATTCTGCTTTTTAAAACGCAAAGGCAGCACCCGAGCAGCACCCACCTCTCCCGCAGCCTCTCCAGAAAGAGTCTCCTCCTCTGGCCTAAGCGTTTTTTGCTCAGCCCAATTCCTGTCCCCTTGCTCGTAAAGAATCGCCGGATCATCAGAATCCTCAAGCGCGTTGCCATATCCCGATAATTGTTCTCGTAAAATATTGGCAAAATTTAATCGATCTTGTTTTTTGCCAAAATCTTTTTCATCCACCAGTAAAATCAGCGCCGACTTTGCCCGTGTCATCGCCACATAAAGCACGCTCAAATCGTCAAGCAATCGCCGCTCTTTTTCTTGTTACATAACAGCTTCAAGTTCCTCGCATGCCCCCCGAGTATGCTCATTAGCCCCGCGATAAACCTTGGAAACTTTTGCCGTAGGTGCATCTCGCCAGAGCAGCGCCGCCAGATTGTCCGCGCGACCTATGTTCTTTCCTAACGTAGGCAGCACCACCATGTCAAACTCTAACCCCTTACTTTTGTGTATCGTCATAACCTTGACCGCATGTGGGCTAGCATCCTCAATTCGCGTCGCTTGAATAAAATCCGCAAAATGGCTAGGCCGCAAGAGCCAGCCATGCCCCGCATTCTCTTGATAGCTCTCGGTCAGATTGACCAGCTGAGACAAGCGCTTAGCCCCACGTTGATCACAGTAAACCCCCAGCTCTTTAGCCCACGACCCGATCAATTGGGCGTAACTCAACCGCATCAACCCTTGGCGTATCTGCCTAGAACAGCTGATCGCCTCAGCTTGAGAAACCCGACCAACTCCCAGTATCTTTCCCAGCGGAGAATTGACAATATGAAACAAACTACGCAAATCACCCGGGTGATCTGCCAAGCGCATCGCGCTAACAATAACCTGGACAGCCGGATCATCCGTGAGAAAATGTCCCCCTTCCCCGCTCGCCCGAATATCTACCGCTTTCAACGCGTCAATAATAGGCTGAATCTGATCATTCTTACTCACCAAAATACCCACACTCACATCCGCCCGCACATCCAATACCGCCAGCACCTCAATCGCCACTGCCATCGCCGGACTCATCCTCTCCGCATCGGGCAAAAGCCTAAGCACAGCATATCCCGCGCGTTCTTTAAAAAAGGCCTCGTGCAAATCAAAACGATTTTGCCAAATCTGACCAGCCTCGCCATGCTGATTAAGCACCGCACAATTTTTAATATGCTCAAAAACATGATTGACACAGTCAAGCACAGGTGGGCTCGTTCTAAAACTTTTATTCAAACGAGACTGATTGGCAGGCCCCAAATTCAGCTGCCTTTCAACATCATCAAACAACTCCGCGCACCCGCCACGCCAACCATAAATAGCCTGCTTGGTATCACCCACACAAAAGAAACTTTTGGTCCCATCGCCCACAGCAACAATCTCCCGAGCCAAAGGTTTAATAACGCTCCACTGATCCGGGCTTGTATCTTGAAACTCATCCAAAAGCAAATGATTGATCTGACCATCCAAGCGGTAATAAATCTCATCCATCACGCCATCCAAATGCTTAGGCAAATCTTGGCTTAATTTCTCGGTAACATCGGAGTAAAGCAGCACCTTTTGTTGCTCAAGCAAGGAACGAAATAACGCATCGTATCGATGCAAAAGCTCATAGCTAGCCTGGGTTAATTTCCCCGCATAAGAAACCAACATCCCCCTGGCGTGCTTGACCAAAGGCAGATACGCCTCGACAACCGCAGCCTCAAGTTCAGATCTACGGTAAGTAAAAGCACCATCTGCCATCCCTTTTACAATAGATTGAGCAAACCCAGCTTTTAAAAAGCTGGCCCAGTCTTTCTGTTTTAGATGGATTAAATTAGTTTGCCATGCAGTGATCTGTTGTTTTTTACCCTCGAAGAAATGGCCTATGCTTTCTAACTTTTTCAGCGCCTGGCTAAACTCCCCATCATCTAAAAGGTCTTGCCCTTCCAAGCATTGCCAAGCGTCTTGGTTTTTGGCCAATTGATAAGTCGCGTGCAATTTTTTGACGATATCTTCCAGCGCCCGGGTGATGCCCCGCTTGGCTTTGTCGTGGTGCAGCCTACGCAGCAGATCCAGAAGCGTTCTAGGCTCGTCTTTTTCGATGAGTTGACCCACTGCTTCGCGCCTTAAATTTTGAATAATCAAATCACCAGATTGCGCAATCTGCCCACCATCGCTAAGCCCCAGCTCGTGCTTAAAACTCATCGCTAATTTATGAAAAAAACTGTCCAGCGTAGAGATCCGTACACGGTGCAATTGTTTGCAAAATTGGATCAGCAACCGTTGATAGTCTTGGCTACTAAATGCTTGGATAGGCTCAATCGCTTGCCTAAGCTGCATGTCATTGGGATTATTTTTTATCGCCTGCTCGATGGCTTGTGTCAGTGAACGATTCAGCTCGTCCGCACCCCGATCATGCTTAGCCGCACCAGCTAGTCTTTGCAGCACACGCGCCAAGATTTCTCCCGCGGCTTTACGCGTGAAAGTGGTCGCCAAAATCGCATCGGGCTTCTCCCCCAACACCAGCAATTGTAAATAGCGATTGCTCAATTGATAGGTCTTCCCCGACCCCGCACTGGCGCGTATGATCGTGTGCTTGAGCAGCGCCACCCGCTGTTGATCCAGCTGATCAATTTTTTGATTTTGTGCATAGGCATCATCATAGTCAGGCATCATCGCGCACCCCTTTCAGCTAATTGGGCATTGCCAAAGGCGATCGCGTTATCTTGCCCCGAGCAATTTTCCAAACAGATCCCGCCAAACAAATCGTATGGCTTCCTCTGCGCAGTCAATGATTTAGGAGGCCAAAAAACACCATCCAAAATCAAACCCGCAACACGCTTGGCCTCAGCAATCCCGTCCTCAATCAGAGGCACATCCCAGTCAGCCTCTAAATAGCTCGCCCGATTAAGATCACTGGGCAAGACAACATAGCCCATAGAAATCTGTGGAGTCAAAGGCAAAGATTGGCACATCAAATAATACAAAGGCAGCTGAAGATCAATCCACTTCTTATGATTTTTCGTCCCGCTGCGGTGTGTTTTTTCCGGGCTATCACCTTGATCGCTCGTCTTATAATCAATAATGCGATACCCCCGTTCCGCGTGAAAATCAATGCGGTCAATCCGCCCCACGACAGTGACCTCTTGATCTTGAACCTGTAGCACCGCTTGCGCCGGGTATTCGAGATATTGCGGTAGAATCCGCCACCCCTGTTGCGACTGCTGGGCTTGCCACGCCGCAAACTCCCCAAGCCTTTCTTTCATACCGATCACCTGAATCGCCACGCTGGCGTTTAGCTTTCTGCCATATTTTTCAGCGATAAGACGATCGGTTTCATTAAAAAGAAATTTTTCAATCCGCGTGGTTTGTGTTTGATCTGCCAAATCACTCTGCCCAAAGCGCTGGAGCACCCCATGGATAAGATTGCCAAATTGCATCCCATCAATTTCCACCGCATCATCATCCACCGCCCGCAATTTAAGAAGATGTTTTAAATAAAAACGATAAGGACAATCCAGATAATCTTTAAATCCCGTAACGCTCAGCGTGCTTATTTTCTCATCGGGTTGGGCAAGCAACGGGATCTTAAATTGGCTATGGCTGCCGTGATTAAGCAGCAGATGATTCTCGTCTTGACGCCCGTCCTCTGCCCCCTCCTCGTGATCGTAAAATCGACCGATGCGGCTGATGATTTCATCGGTCTGCCCCGTGAGCAATAGTCGGCTAGGCATCAGCGGGTCGCCCGCGGCGGTGCGTTTCCCGCAAATGATATTGACCTTACGTTGCCCCCCTAAAATAGATGCCAAATAATATTTATCCCGTATGAGCCTTCTATGGTTATCCTCTAAGCCTAAAATACTCCTAAAATGATCGGGCAAAAATGGATGCGCATCCATGCTCCCAGGCACAAAACCCTCGTTGAATCCGGTAATAATTAACCGCTGAGCATCATCAGAGGCAAGCTCAAGATAGCCTAAAATCTCAATCGCACTACTCTCAGTCTGCTGAGGGATCATTTGATTTTCCATCCTGCTAAGGGTGAAAAAAATCGCGCTTGATAAATCCAATGCCCCGCCTAAACTATTTTCGCGACCCACAAACAGCGACTGCTCCCGCAACAGTGTAGCCAGTGAACCCAAAGACCGAATCAAAACTTGATCCTCAGGCCGCTCGGGATCAAGCTCAATCCCATCATAAACACGACAAAGTATCCCTTGGATCACGCCGCTAAATTGTCCCAAAGCCATCGGCTCCGAAACATTTTCCGTCGAATGAGGCCGCTCAATAATCGCGTTAATCGCCCGGTAAATCTGACCCAAATGTTCCGCCCGATCCGGATCACCTAACCAATGATTCGTGATCCGGCGCGGCAGGTGATCGCTAAGATAATGGTCCAACAAATCCAGCACATCTTGGCTGTGTTGACTCTTGTCTTTTAATAGGTTGCGTAAATAAATCTCAATATCCGGATGGCGCAACAGGTCCGCAAACGCTTGTGCGGTAGGCTTTGCGACCCATTGCGCAATGGCATCCAAGAGCATCGGCCCGCGCGTTTGTGTCGCAAGCCTGCCCACCGCGCTGCGTGCGGGAATTTGCCCAAGGTCTAAGGTACGCTGAATAATCCCGCTCAATTGTTCATCGCCCAACCCGATCGTGATCTGATCAATCGGATAATGCTGCGCCGGGTCTTGAGCTAAACAGTCGACAATAGCCATGGCCTGATCCGCGGGTTTGTCCACGATTTTCAAAACATCATCCGCAACACTGACATGTTGTTTATCCCAGTAGGCAAGGTCTAAACACCCGATCGCATTAAATCCCGCCTGATGTTTGGCCCCGGCATAAATTAAACAGGTAATGCGCCTGGGGGTTTGTTGCCCCGCATCGTAGAGAAGCTTTTGGCTCATAAGTTTCAGATCAGCCGTCCCCACCATCACGATATCTTGCTCCGCACCGCAAAGCTTTTCAGACAGCGCTTTGAAGCGCGCCGTGTTGGGGTCTATTTTTCCCCGTTCAAGCAGCCGCTCTTGATAGCGATAATGGGTCACCTGTATCGCCGCCCATCGGCTCTGATCATTCCACCCCGGCATCTGATCGCAAGTAGCAATCGCATCCTCCAAACTCACCAAATCCGCAGCCAGCTGATTGATCAAACTCAAAATTTCTTTGCTCAACCGATGCCAAGCTAAAAAATCACCTTGCTTGGGTAAAATTTTAAATAATTGATTTTGTAAAAAATCCTCACTTTGGCGCAAGACATCCATCATCACCAGCTGAGATTCAAGCGGGCTGGCTAGCTCCAGCACTTGGTTGCCTTCCATGATTTTTTTTTGATCGTAAAGATACTCGGGCAGATCACCAACGCTCAACAGCTTCGGCCCGCTATAAATCAAAGGCGTTTTGTGCTTGCTTAAAATTTCCTGTAACCTGCGCCCAGATCGACCCCCGCTAGTCACCAAACAAACCCGACTCAAATCACAACTCGCATCCTCGGTATACCGTTTGAGCAACCAATCACTCACTTGATGCAAGAAAGAAGATTCCCAGCTTAAAAAAATACGCTCAATAGCTGCCATGATAAAGGTCCCTCTTCTTTGTGGGTACATGCAATTTCGGCTCAAATCCAGAACGCTATTATTCTCATGTAAATACTCATCGCTGGCAAGTGTCATAGCCGAACTTTTCTAAGATAAGATCAAAGGCGATATCAAGCGTTTTTGACCCTTTGGATAAATCCACCGCCGAGCCTAGAGTAATTAGACATCCCCTAGAAGATTGTTATGCTATGCCCTATGGATATCAATCAAAGAATAGCCCAATGGGAAAATATGGCAGAGGCCGACGCGGAAAACCCCATGGGATGGTTTTCCCTAGGCAACGCCTACAAAGATGCCGACCGCTTGAAGGATGCAGCCGATGCATTACAGAAAGCGGTGGATTTAGATGCAAGTTATTCGCGAGCCTATCAGCTATTAGGCCAGGTACTCATCGCGCTAGATCAAAAAGATCGCGCCATTGAAATACTGACCCAAGGCTACGTCGTGGCCGGTGGGCGAGGCGATGTTATGCCTCAAAAAGGCATGGGTGATTTACTGGAAAAACTCGGCCAACCATTGCCACAAGTGGCCAAAGCCAAAGAAGAAGTCGTACTCACCGGCGAACAGATTGTCTGCAAAAAAACAGGATCAGCCGGCACCAAAATGTCAGAGCCCCCGATGAAAGGCCCCCTAGGAGCCTACATCGCCAAACATTATTGCCAAGAAACTTGGCGGGAATGGATCGGCCAAGGCACGAAGGTGATTAACGAATTACGCCTAGATTTTTCAAACGAAGAACATCAAAAAACTTACGAGCAGCAAATGCTCGAATGGCTAGGCATCACCCCCGAAGATTTAGATCAAGCCTAAAGCGCCTAACCTCTTAACCAAGCCAAAGGCCGTGCCTAGGCTCGGATGGTGGGGCGCAGAGCGGGTGAAAAAGAAGGTCGGCAATACGGTGCATTATGCGGGTATCGCTATCTGATGATTGGGGTTAAATTGTAGCGCCACATGTTGTGTGGCTTGATGTCCCAGGCTTCTAAGAACGGTGGCATTAGTCAGATTTTTTGTATTGAGAATCGTTTGACTGGGCGTCCATGAAATACCAATTTGTATCTGCTGCCCGGGCACCAACAGCGAGGGGCTGTTGAGCTTGAGAAGCGCCCCGGTGGTGGAAATATTTAGCGTTGAGCCGGAGATATATTTACCCGTGTCGAGGCATAAAACCTTGACCGCTTTATCCAGCGTGTGTCGGGTGTTTCGTCTACGATTTTGATGGGGCATGGTAGTATCCTCTGATGGAGGGGGGGGGGAACGGCGGACTCTTTCACCTTTATCGGATAAACCCGCTTAAGGCTTTATAACAGATCTCATCCGTACGACGCTTTGAATATTGACATGCCGACGATTTTAAAAAACATTCGATTTAACTTTTGTATAGCGGGGCTTTTGCGAAAATTTTGAAATTGCACAAACCAAGCGCTTTACAAATTATTATTTTTTAACAAAGCCAGCGAAAAAAGTGTTATCGGAAGAATAGGCTTGAGGGAAGAAGTCCCCCGCCAAGTCAGCGACACCGATTTAAGGGTAATGGGACGAGGCATAGGCGATGTGATGACCAAGCAGATGATTAGGCGTAGAGGTCGATCAGCGCGCCCGGTGGGCGGTAAACTGGGCGCGTATCCAGAGGCAATCGGCTTTGCGATAATGCCTGCTTGATAGCAACTTGAGAGGGTGCTTCTTGTGCCGTATGAGCCAGCGGCAGCGGGGTTGCGTGGCTGTGATGAGGCAAGGTAAATCGAAGATCAAGGGCGTGGGCAGCGGGAGGTATTTGCTGATAGCGGATGGCTAAAATATAGGGGTTGAGCTGCTGATTGTGAGTCGTTTTAGGAGTGCGCCGAGCCACGGCATGGCGAGTGTGGTGAATGGCTTGCGTGCTTAACCGCCTAGGTTGTGATAGGCAAACCTGTGGGATTGATGGGGAGGTGATAAGCATATTCTATAGTGTTGCAAAGGCTGTTCCGATCTTTTTGTTTAATACGTAAGTCCATTTGGAGTAAATGCTTAGAGTTGTTTTTGTTCTTGTTTAAAAAAGTGGGGTCATGCCGGTTGTGGCGGAAAGGCATCATGGCATGAGGCGATGTTTTTTCAATGGGTAGATTTGATGGCGATGACTTGGTAGGATGTGGCGCTTGGGCTGTCATAAAGGGGCCATAAGATACTGCGGGGAGGGAGAGTAAGGTGGCTTGGGATTCGTATTGGGGCGTGATGTTGCGGGTGGTTTTTCTAGGTGGATGCGCGAGTGTGGGTGGGTGCATGTGTGTGTAGGGTGGTGGTGGGGGGTTGTTTTTTTGTTTGGAATGATTGGAGCAGATATGCGTACGGATGCATTAGATTATCGATTGCCCGAGGCGTTAATCGCCACGGAGCCCGCATCGCCTCGGGACAGTGCGCGACTCTTGGTGGTTGACCGTCGGAGCGGGAAAGTTTTTCATCATGTGGTCAAGGATTTGCCTAGGCTTGCCCAGCGTTATCCCGCGGTGGGATTGCCCAAAGCTGGCGATGTGTTGATTGTGAATCAGACGCGCGTTTTGCCCGCCTATTTTAGCGCTCAACGGGAGGAGACGGGGGGAAAAATAACGGGTTTATTTTTAGGCCACGGCACGCGTGAGAGTGGGCGGGGGAGTGATGAAGATTGGGAGGTGTTGCTGGAGTCGGGCGGCAAGTTGCGTCAGGGTGAACGAGTTTGTTTTGGCGATGCGGGAGGTTTATTGTTGATAGAAAAAATGGGTGGCGGCCGATGGTTTGGGAAACTTCAGAGCGCCCATAGAACGGTTGATTTTTTGTCCTTGGTGGGACGCCCGCCGCTGCCGCCTTATATCAGAAAACAGAGGCAGCATCGGGGTGTTGAAGAATTTGGTGGGGGTGATGTTGAGACTTATAATACAGTGTATGCCGGCGGTTTGGAGATGGCTGGCTCGGTGGCGGCGCCTACCGCTGGTTTGCATTTTACGGATGAGTTATTGGGTGAATTGCGGGAGGCGGGTATTGGTTTAGGCAAGGTGCGTTTGGATGTGGGGCTGGGTACTTTTTCGCCGATCCGTTCGGAATTTTTGTCTGATCATCAGCTGCACAGCGAGAAAATTTTTGTCCCTAGGCAGACGCTGGATTTATTAAAGCAAACGCGCGCAGCGGGGGGGCATCTGATCGCGGTGGGGACAACGAGCGTGCGGACGCTGGAATCTTTACCCGATGATGCGTTGAGAGCGGATGTTGATTTTGTGGGGGAGACTAATCTTTTTGTGAAGCCGAATGACGGTTTTGTTTTTCGTTTTACGGATAGCTTATTGACTAATTTCCATCTGCCTAAATCCTCTTTAATCGCGTTGGTTGCATCGCTGCCGGGGCTTTCGGTGGAGCAGATTTTGGACTATTACGCGATTGCCATTGCAGAGGGATATCGTTTTTATTCTTATGGCGATGCGATGTTGATTGTGTGATAAGATGCGGTGTTCATTGCGTGAAAATACTGATCGGGGCGCTCAGAATGAAGAGGGTGCTGGTGGCGTAGGCCTCTCGAAAAATGCATGGCGTGGCGCATGATTCGGGTGTGAAGGACGCATCTTTTCGGGGTTTTTGGGAGTTTTTGGAGGGCTTTTAGGATTCCATTATAATGGAAATTACTGATTTTGCCCGATTAGGGCGTTTTGAAAGGCCTTGAAAGAGGGGTGAACGCGATCGAAGGGCTGTGTTA
>CAZSSX010000010.1:0-26029 GCA_964609545.1 uncultured Phycisphaeraceae bacterium
AACTAATCAAAAATATATGGGCCCTGACAACTGAAAGAGGGCAAATGCATACCAGCATCGTTAAAAAATATGAAGAAATACAAAACACCCTAGGCCAAGAAGGCGCGATGAATATTGGGCGCATCGCCTATGCCGGAAACTGGAACCCCGAACCCAGCAGCCTTAATCCGGTGAAGATACGCATCAAAAACAAAACAAACAAAAAAATAAAAATTTTCAAAGTCGATATCGATCAAATCCAGCAAGCCTCTACCGTTCTTAATTGCTTGTTACTCTCGGGCATAAAACCGCACAGATTCAAAAAAACACAATTACTCAGCATGATTCAATTCGTTAAAAACGGCGGAACAATCCTCATCGAAAACGTCGGCGGCAAAGGCAGATTCGCCGAAAGCCTATCCGCAGATCTTTCAAAACTAATCAAAGTAAGGCTCATCACAATGGAGCTCAATAACCCCATGATCTCAGGCAAAGGCATACCCCATGCCTACCAGATAAAATCAGTCAACTATACCCCGTACACACAATACGCTTTAAAACCAGAACATCAAACCAATCTTTCTGCATTTGTCTTTAATCGTAGGCCCGCAATCATCATCTCCGAGCTAGACCTTTCTTTAGCGTCGATGGATATTAAACGCTGGGGAACCCTAGGATACAGCACCCATTCCGCAAGAGCATTGCTAACTAATATTATCCTCTATTCGCAAATGAAAAAAGAAAAATTTCATGGACTCACTCAAATCGATGAAGAATAATCGCAGCCGATAAGCCCTCGCAAGAGGCAACAAAACCCGATCGTCCGCGGTATAATAAAATACTATGCTTGACCCCAGTACGGAATTATCTCAAGACCCCAAAGAGTCCCTGCTCCCGATCTCAGCCCGCGCGATGATCTCATGGATCATCGGATGCGCCATAGGCTTGGCTTATCAAGTTCCCGCTTACATCATTTTGCTACCCTCGGCGATCCTGCTGTGCCTCGCGTTTAAATGGCAATGGATACCCGATCAAGTTAAATGGATGATGCTGCTATGCGTATCCGTTCTCATCGCAGCATCATGGTCTACCCACCAAATCCAAACGCAAAATCAAAACACCGTACAAGACCTCATCGAACAAAAACCCAAACTTATCACCCTTCAAGGCTTCGTGGCAACGCCAATCAAACAACACACACCGCCAACGGGCTATTTTGCAGCCTATAATTATCGTCTCCCTTCAAGCAGCTTTTACTTAGATGTCACCCACGCGATCAATCAAACAACAAAAATGAGGTTCAGCGGACAAATCCGCGTTAAATTGGCTGCACCCGAACATAGCATCGTGGTGGGCGCAAAAATCTTAGTCACCGGCTGGCTTTCGGGCTTCCCCGATGCGAAAAATCCGGGCGAGTTGAGTTATAAAAAATTCGCAAAACGAAAAGGCATATACGGGCAAATCTATCTGGCAAATCAAAAAAATTGGCAGCTTATTCATCCTCCGCAAGGCATGCAACGCTTGGCAAAATGGAGATATGATTTAGCGAGGAAAATGCAAAAAATATTTGAATTGGGCATGAACAAAAACACCAAAGACACCCGCGCCAACGCTTTGATCCAAGCACTGGTTCTTGGCAAACATCAAGCCGAATATAGCGACGTTCAAAAAGATTTCAGGTCCATAGGTTTGGCCCATCTGCTATCAATCTCCGGCGCGCATGTAGGCATACTCATCATGTTTTTGCTGTTTATCGCCAGACTATTACCCTTAAGCTATCGCGGCACACTCATTTTCACACTCATCTTTTTACTCGCTTATCTTTTGGTCACCCCCGGGCGAATATCCGTGATCCGCGCGGGGGCAATGGGCGTATTTTGGATCCTAGGACTGCTCAGCGGAAGAAAAATAAAACCGATCAATGCAGTCATTTTCGTCGCAATGATCATGATCACATATGACCCAAATATGCTCTTAGATGTAGGCTTTCAACTGAGTTTTGGCATCGTCATCATGCTCATTTTATATACCCAAAAATTGAGCCAATGGATTTGGCCAATAGTATGTTTCGACACCACCGATGCTTTGCCCAGGCAATGGAAAATGAAATTTGTAGCCAATTTAATCGCATCAAATATCGTCGCATGGCTTGCATCTATTCCCCTCATCGGCTTACATTTTCAAGAATTTCACCCGCTCTCGATCATCTTCATGACCCTAGGCATCCTCCCTTTTGTCGGCCTATTATGCTTAGGCTATGTCAAATTATTACTAGGCATCGTTTGGCCATCCGTCAGCTATTTACTCTCATACATCATCATACCCGTCGCTAATTTGTTTCTTGAAATGATCACATTTTTTGAAAAAACACCTCTAGGCAAAGCATATTTCTCAATCAGCATCATACTTGTCCTTGGATTCCTCGCGTGCATTTTCTATGTCTTACGCAACAAACTCTTCAGCTTAAAAAGAACAACGAGGCTGATCTTGATGATAACATGCTGCGCCTTGGCATGGATAATTATCCCCGCAGCCTCGGCGATCGAGGAGGCGTATGAAAAATCCTCATCCAAACCCGTATCCATGTTCGCCTTCTCCGTGGGTGAAGGCTCGTGTTATCTTTTTAAAGATGGCGAAAAAATATTGATGTACGATGCGGGCACCCAAGGCTTCCTAACCCTAGGCCGCAAAGTTATTGTCCCCGCATTACACAAACTCAGGGTTAAAAAAATAGACACTTTCATCCTTTCTCATGCAGATATTGACCACTACGTCGGCCTCCTAGATATCGCAGATGAATTTGAAATCCAAAAAATGATTCTGACTCAGCAGTC
The DNA here is from genome assembly GCA_964609545.1 of uncultured Phycisphaeraceae bacterium. Taxonomy (GTDB): domain Bacteria; phylum Planctomycetota; class Phycisphaerae; order Phycisphaerales; family Phycisphaeraceae; genus CAZSSX01. The sequence continues at coordinate 2,814 of CAZSSX010000010.1, forward strand.
CCTAGATATTGCAAAGAAGCGTCACGGATCAGCAATACAGCTCCTACTCAAAGAATTGAAAAAAAGAAAAATAAAAATCATCACCGTTTCCCAAGGCCACACCCTAACTTTTGCAAACAATAAAGTCAAAGTATTGTGGCCGCCCCGAACCTTCACCCCTAAAAACACCAATGACACTTCCATCGTACTTAGCTTAGAAATACAAAATAAAAAAATTCTCATGACCGGAGACCTAGGCCCCGCAGCGATATCCAAAATCATCAATCAACCAATCAATGCAGACATCCTCGAAATGCCACACCATGGCAGCTACAATCTCGCTGCAAAAAAGCTCATCGAAAAACTAAAACCCGCCGTACTCATACAATCTTGTAGTAACAAAAGAATCTCAAATGATCCATGGCAAACCTTCTTTCTCAATCACCCTAAAATCAAGAGATACATCACCGCCAAGCAAGGCGCCATCAAAATCGATCTATCTAACAGCAAAAAAATACACCCCATACCATTTAGCCAAGGTTGGCAATAACCATCAAACACAAATTTATTGACCAGACCCTTGCTCTGCAAGCGGCAGACCCTCCGCTAAACCGCCAAGTGCTTTGCCCCGGCAATCCGCATCATTAAGATCAATTTCATTCAAAGGCGAGATCAAAGTTTGCGCCCACGCAGCCCCTAAAAGCACTCCAGCCACGCCCGCCGTGGCGTAGTGGATAGGCAGCGCCAAGCCCGTGCCATACATCTTCAGATCAGCCAAATTCGTCTGATTTAAAAGCTGGCGAGAAGACACCGCGATCTCCCGCGCGTCGAGTAACCGTGTGATCTCAAAGTAATGGCTGATGCATAAAAGCAGCGGCGTAAAAAGTAAATAATAATATTTAGACCTAGGGAAAATCATATGCCCCACTAAAGAACCCACCGTAAAGCTGATCAGCAAAGAAGTCAAAACCTGACCGATCTGCCAGTTTTTGATCAGCAGCATCGCCAAAGCTTGTCCCACCGCCAAGCACAACCCCGCAGCCAAAAAACCATCGCTTCCCGTTTTTTTAAAGCCACGATAAAAAAGACCCAAGACCATCAACGCCGCGGGCAAAATTAAAAATTTCAAAGGCACAATCACCGTGGTCAGTCCTAAAAGCACAACGCTAGTCAGCAAAGAAGATGCTAAATCCAAACGCTCCATTTTCTCCGCAGCAAAACAGCTAGGCGCAAAACCCACACGCCTACCCAGCCGATCTCCCCAATGACAAACCGCCTCATACCCCAAGCAAATCAATCCCACAAGACAAATCCAAACATAAGCTTCAGATAACAAAAGCTGATAATCCCTAGCCATCTCCGCCCCGTAGCGCTGCACAACCCCTTGCATCGACCCCCCACGATAAGCATAGACCGTGAGCATCAGAAAACACGCAAGTAAACCCGTTGTCCGTTTTGAAAAAACAGAAAATAAACTGCACAGCAAAACAGGAAAAACCAAAGCCAAAAACAGCTCCAGCGTCGCAAGCCAAGGCGTGTCGGCAAGCAATAAAGACAAACCTTCCGAGCCCGTCGGGTTTTTTAGCACATCTGAAACCAAGGACAAACTCACGCCCCCGATAGGGATAGCAATGGCAACGGGAATCGTTCTTTTGATTACTGAAAACATAAAAAACCTTCATTAAAAAATAAGCAGGAGAGTCACGCGCACGACCCGCCAGAGATTTAGAAAAATAAAAATTAGTCCAACCAGTCTAGCAGGCCAGGCGCAAAATAGGTAATAATCAAATCCGCCCCAGCCCGTTTAATCGCATACATCGATTCAAGCACTGCATCCCGCAGCTCAAACAAACCCGCCTGGGCTCCCGCGTGAAGCATGCTATATTCCCCCGAAACATGATAAGCCCCCACAGGCAAATCACAGTGCTGCCTCACCGATTGAATAATATCAAGGTAAGCCATCGCAGGCTTAACCATTACCATATCCGCCCCTTGGGCAAGGTCTTGCTGAAGCTCGGTCTGCCACTCGCGCGCCCGGCGAAAATCCATCTGATAACCCTTGCGGTCTCCAAAAGACATACAGCCCTGCCCCGCATCGCGGAACGGCCCGTAAAAATGAGAAGCATATTTAATCGCATAAGAAAAAATAGAAAGATCGCTATAGCCCCCGCCATCAAGCCCCCCGCGAATCGCACCAACCATCCCGTCCATCATCCCAGATGGCGCGATAATATCAGCCCCCGCCTCAGCCAAAGCCAAGCTCGTTCGCGACAACTGCTCCAGCGTCTGATCATTATCAACCACCAGCAACGCATCATCTTTTATCAAAATCCCGCAATGCCCATGATCGGTGTACTCGCACAAACACAAGTCCGCATGCATGACCACATCAATGCCTAAAGATTTGATTTCTCTAAGCACCTGATTCACCGGCGCATCAGCGTCGCAAGCATAACTACCCCGATCATCTTTTTTGGAATCGGGGGTAATCCCAAATAAAATAAATTGCTTTAAGCCTCGCCCGCTAAGCGATTGAATTTCTTTCACCGCCTCGGCAACGGGCAGCTGATAAACCCCAGGCATCGAAGACACCGCCACCCGATCTTTCAAATGCCCAACAAATAAGGGATAAATCAAATGGGCGCGAGTTAGGCTAACGTCTACCAAGCAATCACGAAGTACCCGTCCTCGGCGAAGCCTGCGCGGGCGGGCAGTTAAAAAGGACACTTCAGGCGGTAGGGGGCTCTCGTTCATACGCCCATCATAACAGCTTGACGCCCTTTGTTACAGCTCATCAACAGAGCCACAAGAATACAACCAAAATACAGTGCGATAAATATAAAAATGTGAATAAGCTCAAGATTTATCGGCTGCTAAGTTTGGCCAGCTACCATTTGATTATAAGATACCCAACGTCCTATATCGGCTTAAGCTAGATTTTATCTCTTCAATAGCCGATCAATAGATAAGACAAGGTGCTTTACAACGGCGTAAAGCTGGCTTCACCGTGCCCATCAAGGCATGTAATATTTCATCAATTTAATGGAACCGAGTTATGACTAGCGCGTGCAGCACTTCAGTGGGATCAGAATTCCCCATGGATATGAGTATCTTTCAGCCTCTCACACTAGACGCTACCCAGACAGAACTCAATCAACAACAACTATCCCAATTAAAAACAAATATCCAATTTTGTAGAGACCTCATCGTATTCTTCACCGCCATCGCAGATGCCAAAGGCCTAGGCGGACACACCGGCGGCCCATACGATATCGTCCCCGAAGTGCTCATCGCAGATGCCCTAATGAAAGGCAACAACAACGTCCTGCCTTTCTACTTCGACGAAGCCGGACACCGTGTAGCTATCCAATATCTCATGAGCGTACTCAACGGCCACATGCCCGCAGAAAAATTACTCCACTATCGCGAATTCGATTCCAAACTACCAGGACACCCCGAAAGAGATTTCACACCAGGCGTAAAATTCAGCTCCGGAAGGCTGGGCCACATGTGGCCATACGTCAACGGTGTAGCCATGGCCAACCCCGATAAAACAGTATTTATGTTCGGATCCGATGGCTCACAGATGGAAGGCGATGATGCCGAAGCCGCACGTCTAGCTGTCGCACAAAACCTAAACATTAAACTCGTCATCGACGACAACGATGTCACCATCGCAGACCATCCCAGCAAATATATGAAGGGATATTCAGTATCTCAAACACTCGCAGGGCACGGCCTCACAATCTGCCAAGGAGATGGCGAAGATGTCGCCGCACTCTACACACGCATGGCCAAATCCTTAACCCAGCAAGGACCCATCGCGCTAATCAACGACCGCAAAATGGCCGTCGGCATCAAGGGCCTAGAAGGCTCATGCCACGGACACGATGTCATCAAAGTCGCAACTGCAATCGAATATCTGACCGCCCGCGGACACACCCAAGCCGTCACATATCTCAATGGCGTCACCAAAGAATCGCACAGCTATGATTATCAAGGCTCGGAAGGCGCTGGGAAAAACAGAGACCTCTTCGGATCAATCGTCGTCGATATTCTCAGCAAACTCTCACCCGAACAACGCAAAGATAAAGTCCACGTCTACGACTGCGACCTAGAAGGCTCCTGCGGCCTACACCACATCCACAAAGCATATCCCGAAATATACACATCCGCAGGAATCATGGAACGCGGAAACTATTCCGCCGCTGCGGGCTTTGGCATGGAAGAAGGCCGCCAAGGCATCTTCGGAACATTCGCTGCATTTCAAGAAATGTGTATATCCGAAATCACCATGGCCAGACTTAACGAATCAAACGTCATCGCCCACTTCTCACATTCAGGCATCGACGACATGGCAGACAACACCTGCCACTTCGGCATCAACAACTTCTTTGCAGACAACGGCATCGAAGAAAACGATCATACCAAACTATATTTCCCCGCAGATGCATTGCAAATGGATGCCTGCCTCAGAAAAATATTCTGGGACAAAGGCCTCAGATTCATCTACTCAACACGCAGCGCCGTGCCCAACATCTTAAAAGAAGATGGCTCCCCGTTCTTCGGACAAGGATACCAATTCACCCCAGGCAAAGACGACATCATCCGGCAAGGCACCGCCGGATATATCGTGAGCTTCGGCGAAATGCTCTACCGCGCACTAGATGCCGTCCAGCGTCTCCGAGCCGAAGGAATTGACGTAGGCCTAATCAATAAAACAACCCTCAACGTCGAAGACGATCACGCCATCACAATAGCAGGCAAATCACCATTCGTACTCGTCGCCGAATCGCAAAATCAGCGCACGGGACTAGGCGCCCGATACGGCAGCTGGTTACTTAAGCGAGGCCTAGCACCCAAATACGCACACTACGGCGTCACAAAACTCGGCAACGGCGGACTCTGGCAACACATGGGACACCAAGGCCTAGATGCTCAAGATCTTTACGTGAAAATCAAAAAATTATTAGCGTAAAACAAAAAGGGAAATAACACTTAAATCAAAAAAAAGACCGTTTATGACACATAAACGGTCTTTTTTATATTAGTAACTCCTCTCCAGGACGACAATCATTCCCGCGATAATGCCCCAAACGGCTTCATTTTCGCCCCCGCTTGGCCGATCTATCATCAAGCAATGTAAGCTCGGATTGTGTATTAATACCACGATTCTCAAATTTTACGGCTGCTCCGATTGACGGAAAGGCAATGAGTAGCGATCATTCCCAATCTTAGACGATTTTCAGGATGGATTTGAACCGAGTCATCCAATCAAATCCAGTGATGTGGTTATGTAATATGGCGAATAATATGTCCGATCTAAACGCCCCGATGGATGCGCAAAGCCTTGCGTATGTAGAAGGAATCTATCAAACTTATCTCAATGATCCTTCTGCTGTATCCCCGCAGTGGAGAGCCTATTTTGAACAAAATAGCGATGCCCAGCACAATCTCCCCCCAGGCACACAAATACACCCCACATTTAAGCCAGCAAGCGTCTTTAATGCCCGCAATAAAAATAGCTCATACAACCCCGCGCCACTAGGCCATCGCGGACAATCAGATGACCGCGTCCTGCAAGATCGCGTCAATCAACTCATACGCAATTACCGCGTGCGAGGACATATCTGTGCAACCGTGAATCCCCTGCAAACAGAAATAGAAACACTCCCCGAACTCTCGCCAGCATACTACGGCTTAACAGATGCAGACATGGCATCAGTCATCTCAACCACAGGCATGCAAGGCCCAGACAAACAAACACTTGGCAAAATCATCCAGCGGATGAACAATACCTACTGCCGATCCATCAGTGTGCAATACATGCACATCGACGACATCTCCATACGTGAATGGCTACAACGAAGAATGGAAGGCACCGAAAATAAACTTCCGTTAAATAAAGAAGAACAAATACGCATACTCACAAAACTCACAGATGCAACATTACTAGAAGAATTCATACACAAAAAATATCTAGGCGCAAAAAGATTCTCACTCGAAGGCGCAGAATCACTTATCCCCCTCCTAGACCTAGCCATGGAATCCGCAGGACAGCATCACATCGAGGAAGTCGTCATCGGCATGGCACACCGCGGACGGCTCAACGTCCTTGCAAATATCGCAGGCAAAAGCCCCTACCAAATTTTCAGAGAATTTGAAGATCACCCCGAAGACAAAAAAGGCTCAGGCGACGTCAAGTATCACATGGGATACACAAACAACTGGAAAACCTTGGCCGGCAAAACAATACAGCTAGCCCTATGCTTCAACCCCAGCCACCTCGAATATGTCAACCCCGTAGCCATGGGACGCGTCCGCGCCAGACAAGTACGCGCCGCAGATAAAAAACACGACCACTCCATGGCGATTCTCATCCACGGCGATGCAGCCGTCATCGGCGAAGGCGTGGTCCAAGAAAGCCTAAACCTCAGCCAACTCCGAGGATACCGGACAGGCGGAACCCTGCACATCGTCGTCAACAACCAAATCGGATTCACAACCTCACCCGATGAATCCAGAAGCTCCAGATACGCCACCGATATCTTCAAAATGCTCGCCATCCCTATTTTTCACGTCAACGGCGAAGACCCCGATGCCGTCGCCCAAGCCATCCGATTAGCAATGGACTTCCGCAAACAATTTAAGCGCGATGTCGTCATCGACATGTATTGCTACAGACGCTACGGACACAACGAAGGCGACGAACCCAAGTTCACCCACCCACAGCTCTACTCAAAAATAGATGCACGCAAAAGTGTACGAGAAGGATACCTACAGCACCTCCTAGCCATGGGCGATGTCACACGATCAGAAGCCGATGTCATCGCAGAGCAAAGAGAGCAACGCCTAGAAGATGCCCTAGCAAAAGCAAGAGGACAAAAACAAGCAGATAAGCCCGTCGCAAAACGATCAGGCATATGGTCCCAATATTTCGGCGGCCCAGAATCCAGCGCAAAAGATGTCGACACAGGCGTACCCGTCCAAACCCTAGCCCAAATCCTCACACGCATCACCACGCTACCCCAAGGCTTCACCCCACACCCGAAGATCAAACGCATCCTCAATCAGCGTAGCCAAATGGCCCAAGGCAAACGACCCCTAGACTGGGCAGCAGCCGAAGCACTAGCTTTTGCAACCCTCCTCATAGAAGGCACCCCAATCAGGCTAAGCGGCCAAGACGCCAGACGCGGAACCTTCAGCCACAGACACGCAGCCATCTATGATGTCGCAACTTCAATCCGAGAACGCATCATACCCCTAAACCATCTACAAAAAGATCAAGCCAAATTTGACGTCAGAAACTCCGCACTATCAGAAAACGGCGTCCTCGGTTTTGACTACGGATACTCCCTAGATATGCCCGACAGCTTAGTCATATGGGAAGCCCAATTCGGAGACTTTGCAAACAGCGCCCAAGTCATCATCGATCAATTCATCGCGTCAGCAGAAGACAAATGGGGAAGACTCTCAGGCCTAGTCATGCTCCTGCCACACGGCTTCGAAGGCCAAGGCCCAGAGCACTCCTCCGCCAGATTAGAAAGATATCTCACCCTCTGTGCAGAAGATAATATGCAAGTCATCTACGCATCAACACCCGCACAATATTATCACGCACTCAGAAGGCAAATGCGACGCAAATGGCGAAAACCCATGATCATGATGTCACCCAAATCAGGCCTCAGAAATCCTCAAACAGTCTCCTCCCTACAAGACTGCGCCACCGGAACATTCAAACGCGTAATTGAAGACCCCAAATGCAAAATCAATGCTAAAACAAAACGCGTCATTCTTTGCACCGGAAAAATTTACTACGACCTCATCGCCCATCGAGAAGAACTCGCCCGAGATGATATCTCCGTCGTCAGAATAGAACAGCTATACCCCATTCCCACCGAACAAATCTGTCAAATACTCAAAAAAGCCCACCCAAAAACATCCGTCGTATGGGTACAAGAAGAACCCGAAAATATGGGCGCTTGGCGGTTTTTATTAAGCACACTGCCACGCCCACTCTGCGGACATTTTGACCTACAATGCATCGCACGAAAAGCATCCGCCAGCCCCGCAACAGGATCAAATGCAAAACACAAACAAGAACAAAAACAGCTGATGGAGAAAGCCTTTGCGGTGGAAAAATAACCACGCCAAGCTTCACCCCAAGCCCAGCATTTCACCCCGATCTTAATTTTTGATACATTGCCCACGTTCAATAAAACAACATCATCAGCATAGCCAAAAACTGATCGATGCCCGAACAGTGAGCCACACCAATAGTTTTGGCAAAATGAGATAAAGAAGAATCATATGACCACTGAATTAAAAGTTCCCGAAGTAGGCGAATCGGTCACTGAAGGCATCCTCGGCGACTGGACAAAAACCCAAGGCCAGTACGTCATCAAAGACGAAACACTCGTCGAAATCGAAACCGATAAAGTGACCCTAGAACTTCCCGCCCCCGTATCGGGCATCCTAGTAGAAGTGCTAAGCCAAGCAGGCGACGAGGTCTTAGTCGATCAGGTCATCGCCATTATCGACGAATCAGCCCAAGCACCCAATCCATCAGAAAACACAACCGCCAAAGCATCATCAGTCCAAACACAATCCCAAGTCTCAGCCCCAGCGCCAAATACGCCATCGCCACATGTCATGCCCGCCGCAGCCAAAGCAGCAGCAGAAAAGGGCATCGACCCCGCAACCGTGCAAGGCTCAGGCCCCGGCGCACGCATCCTCAAAGAAGACATCCAAAACGCATCATCCACAACACCTCCCCCACCCCAAGTCAACCCCGATGCAACAGAACAGCTCGAAGAAATTGTCCCCATGACCCCCATGCGAAAAACAATCGCAAAGCGCCTAGTAGCCGCACAACAAAACGCCGCGCTGCTCACCACGTTTAACGAAGTAGACATGTCCCAAGTCATGGCCCTACGCAAACAATATCAAGATCAATTCATAAAACGCAACGGCGTCAAACTCGGATTCATGTCCTTCTTTACCAAAGCAGTCGTCGCCGCGCTCAAAGAAATACCCGCAGTCAACGCCCAAATCAGAGGCAATGATCTAGTCTACAAAAACCATTACGATATCGGCATCGCCATCGGCGGCGGCAAAGGACTCGTCGTACCCGTCATACGTAACGCAGATGCCTTAAGCTTCGCACAAATAGAATCAACAATCGTTGATATGGCAGGAAGAATAAAAGAAAATAAACTAGAATTCTCAGAAATGCTCGGCGGAACATTCACAATCACCAACGGCGGCGTATACGGCTCACTCATGAGCACACCCATCGTAAACTCCCCACAGTCTGGCATACTAGGCCTACACACCATACAACAAAGACCCGTCGCCGTAGATGGAAAAGTAGAAATCAGACCCATGATGTATATCGCATTAACCTACGACCACCGCGTCATCGACGGCAGAGAAGCCGTCACATTCCTCAAACGCATCAAAGAAATGATCCAAGACCCCACCCGCCTAGTGCTTGAAATCTAGGAAACATCAAACCCTTTATAAAAAAATAAATTTGCGTATAACCTCCAAGCCAAATGCAGGCTTTTTTTAAAAAAAATCTAAAAACAAGTGAGCCTAAATATGAATCATGATCTCATCGTCATCGGCGCAGGACCCGCAGGATACGTCGCAGCCATCCGCGCCGCACAGCTCGGACTAAACGTCGCCTGCATAGAAAAAGAAGAAAAGCTAGGCGGAACATGCTTGCGCGTCGGATGCATACCATCCAAAGCCCTCCTCCAATCAAGTCACAAATTCGAAGAAACACAAAAACACCTCGAAAAACACGGCATCGAAGTCTCACAAGTTAAACTCAATCTCAAAAAAATGATGGACCGCAAAGAAAAAGTTGTCAGTGAATTGGCCACCGGAATCTCTGGCCTACTCAAAAAAAATAAAATTACAGCCTATCAAGGCACCGGCCAAATCACAGCGAAAAACAAAATCACACTACACACAAGCCAAGGCGAAAAACAACTCACCGCAAAACACATCCTCATCGCAACGGGAAGCGTACCAACATCAATACCAGGCGTAGAAATTGACGGGCAAGGCGTTGGCACATCAACACAAGCCCTATCATACGACAAAGTACCAGACCACCTCGTCGTCATCGGCGCAGGCGTCATCGGCCTAGAGCTAGGATGTGTATGGGCCAGACTAGGCGCTAAAGTCACCGTCCTAGAATATGCCGATCGAATCCTACCCGGAATGGATGCTGAAATCGCAAAAGAAGCACTCAAATTATTCAAAAGGCAAGGCCTAACATTTAAACTAGGCACCAAAGTCACCAGCGCGAAAAAAGCCAAAAACGGGAAATGCCTCATACAATACCAAGGCGCACCACCCATCCAAGCAGACAAAGTCCTCGTCGCTGTAGGCCGAAAAGCAAACACACAATCCCTAGGGCTAGAATCGGTAGGCATCGAACTAGGCCCCAGAGGAATCATACCCGTAGATGATCGTTATCAAACAAAAGTCCAAGGCATATACGCCGTAGGCGACGTCATCGACGGCCCCATGCTCGCACACAAAGCAGAGGAAGAAGCCGTCGCATGCGTCAACATGATCGCCGGAAAATACGGCCACGTAAACTACGATGCAATACCAGGCGTAACCTACACAAACCCAGAAATCGCATCCGTCGGACAAACTGAAGAACAGCTCAAAGAAGCAGCCGTCAAATACAAAAAAGGAACCTTCCCGTTTCTCGCAAACGGCAGGGCAAAAGCAAACGGCGACACGCAAGGCAAAGTGAAAATCTTAGCAGATGAAAAAACAGACCGCATACTAGGCGTACACATCATCGGCCCCCACGCCGGAGACCTACTCACCCAAGCCGTCGCAGCCATCGAATTCGGCGCATCAGCGGAAGATATCGCCATGCTATGCCACGCACACCCATCACTCTCAGAAGCACTCAAAGAAGCCGCCATGGACGTCGCAGGCCAAGCAATCCACAAATAAAATCCGCCCAATGCCTTCCGATCTACTTGGCTTTAACTTCCAACATCCATGCTCCATTCACCACGCCATTCACTCGCATTCTCACTGCATCAATCTTTTTGTAAAATGCTTCAGGCATGATCCCAATACCCCCGATATATAATCCATTGGACCCCTGCGCATACATCTGCTAGGATTTATCAGCTCTCATTAATCTCAAACTAGGCATGGTTGAAATGTTTTATAACCTGAAAAATACGATTACTAAAAAAAGATTCGGCCTAGGGGTGAAAGAAGTGCTACAGACTCCGCCCGTGACTTTGTCCAATACTGATGGGCCAATGATCCTCACCATGCTACCCCATAGCGACGTATTGATGTATATCATGGCGATCAAAAGCTTGGCCCGATTTGTCAATCCAGCATACGTAACCGTGGTTTGCGAACCTAATGTAACGCCTCGCGATAAAAAAATAATCGCTTCACAAGTCCTAGGCGTCAAATTCATAAACGCAAAAAAATATCGTCATCCAGATCTCCCCATCGGAGGTCCCCTAGGCGGAGCATGGGACCGCCTCCAAGCCCTTAGCCATTTCAATAAAAAGCATTACGTCATCCAAATGGATGCAGATACATTATGCCTAGCCCCTCCCGCAGAAGTCCAAAATGCGGTCGAACAAAATAAAACCTTTATCATCTGCACACAAGATAATCAAGATTTCCAAGAGCTAAAACCCGTCGTGGATTACGCAAAATCCTACGTCGCTCAAGCCCAAACACCCATCATACAGCTCCTTGCCGAATCCTATCTCAGCGATGTCGATCATCCCAAATTTAACCGTTACATCCGAGGCTGCGCCGGATTCTGCGGATTCGCGCCAGGCAAAGCAGCTTTAGAAGATGTGCTTTATCTCTCCAGTTTTTTTCGTAAACAAATCGGGCAAAGGTGGGGCACATGGGGCACCGAACAATTCACATCAAATATGCTCATCTCAATGGACCCCTCCGCCACACTATTGCCACATCCTAAATATACAACCCCAGAACAAAAAGTAGAGCAAACCGTTTTTGTACATTACATCGGCACATACAGATTCATCGGCGGCAATATTCTCAAAGGCTCCACTTACATGAGGCAAGCACAATCCATCATTAAACAGCTAAAAACGAACCTTCAAACATCCCCCGAGAATTTAGCGAGAAAATAAAGTGTGCCCCGTCAGATGAAGAAACACATCCTCTAAGGTCGGCTTGCCCACACTCATCGCATCAATATCATCCGAAAATGCTTGGCTAAGTTTGGCGATAAATCCCACACCATCCTCCTGCTCGATATAAATCCGGTTATGAACAATACGGGGTTCGCCACCATTGGGCCAAGGACTAAAATTAGATTCAATAGCCCGCCTTAACGGTTCTAATTTTTCAGAATCATTACAAAAGAGGGTGATGACATCGCCACCAATCTGAGATTTTAAAACATCGGGCGTATCCAATGCAACCAGCTGGCCTTGACTGATCACCGCAATGCGATCGCACCGATCCGCTTCATCCATCAGGTGCGTAGTTAAAATGATGGTCATTTGTTCATCTTGGCGAAGCTGTTCAAGCATACGCCAAACATCTCGCCTAGCTCCGGGGTCCAAGCCTGTGTCGGGTTCATCAAGCAGCAAAACACGAGGCGTGTGCAACAACGCTTTGGCAATTTCCAGCTTGCGCTTCATCCCACCGCTAAAACTCTGCACTCGATCATCTCGCCGATCCGCTAATTGCATATAGTCTAAAAGTTCATCGACACGCCTTTGCAAAGGCTGGCCTTTGAGCCCATACATGTTGCCTTGGCAGATCAGATTTTCCTCTGCGGATAATCGAATATCTAAGCTAGGCTGTTGAAACACCACCCCCAGACAAGATCTTACCCCAGAAGGATCAGCTGCCAAACTATAATCACAAAGAGTCACTTGGCCTTGAGAGGGTTTCATTAGCGTTGAAAGAATTTTAAAGAGTGTGGTTTTCCCACTGCCGTTGGGCCCTAAAACACCGAAAATCTCGCCTTGAAAAATAGAGAATCCTACCTCTTTCAGGGCATCGACTCTGGCGCCTGTGGGTGGCTGTGCCTCTTGCTGTCTTTTTCTTTTTTTAAGCTGAGGGTAACGATGGCTTAGGTCCGTGATCTGAAGAATTGTCTGTTTTGTATTAGCCATAATTTACCATTTGAATCCGACAGCACGAAATCCCAAAGAACGTATTACTCAAAATCAGAATCGCCCGATTCCTCAGCTGCTTTATGTTTCGAACCTTGCCCATGGCCTGCATCGATTTGTGTTTTGTATCGATCATCAGTTTTCCCATTGGCTCGTAATGTCTGAGAGTCGATCAATGCCGGAGAGAAAACCAAAGGGATCATAATAATCGGCATCACTGCTAAAAAGACAATCAGATGTTTTTCAAACTTAAGGTGCATAAAATACACCATCACGATCGCCGCTTTGGGAATCGTTAAACCCACCAATAAAACCATCACCATCGTGGCTTTAGACATAAAAGGCAGCGCTGCAAGATCGCCTAAAGACCTTGCCACAATAGCATTTTCATAGCTTGCCGTCCATTGCACAAACATGCCTACCTCGGCAACAGTAAACGCCAGCAAGATCGCGAAAATCGCCCAAATGGGGACACTATGAAGATGTTTTTCTTTTGTAGACATATGTTCTACTCCTAATAAGGTTCATCGTATAAGGCGTGTCAATGACTTGATTTAAATCAAATACACAATGGCAAAAAGAATAATCCATACCAAGTCAACAAAGTGCCAGTATAAACCTACTAATTCAATCGCAGCATAATTTTTCGCTGAAAACTTTCCCATAAATCCCATAACTGTTAACACTGCCATTGCAATAACGCCTACAAAAACGTGAAAGCCATGAAAGCCGGTCATCGTATAAAAGCAGCTGGCAAACAGATCCGTCTCGGGCCGAAACGTATGATGGAATAATTCTAAATATTCGATCATCTGAATACCTACAAAAGTAGCACCAAATAACGTGGTTAACAGCAAGCCGATATTGGCTTTGCCTCGATGGCCTCGTTGCATATGTTGTAAGCCGTAGACCAGCGTCACCGATGAACAGATCAGCAAAAAGGTATTAAAAGCCGTAAGCTCCAGCGCCAAAGGAAACTCCGGCAACGCGGGATTATAACCCCAACTCTCAATAGGCTGAGAAAATCTCAGCACAATATAAGCCCCGATTAAACCGGTAAAAAACATAACCTCTGAACCAAGAAATAACCACAAAGCAATCTTGCCGTTGGGGATTCCGGTCTTAAGAATCGATCCATGAGCCATCAACGGCTCATCTGAATGTGTTGCGACATGCGACATAATGATTCCTTAAAATCACAGTGTAAAAAAAACGTTAAAACGATTAACGCTATTGTTGATCAAACATCATCAGCGCCAAAATAACAGGCACATAAATTAACGAAACATAAAACATCCCACGCGCAAGACGGTCGGTCTTACCGATACTCAATGCGATGCCAAACGCCAGAAAAATAACGCCAGAGATAATGGCGCCATAAAAATAAATCATACCCGTTAAACCGAACAAATTAGGAAGAATACTCAGCGGAATCAAACCGCTACAGCCTAATAAAATCTGCCTAAAAGTGCTCGAACCATCCGGATCTAAAACCGGAAGCATCGGCATGCCTGCGTTGGCGTATTGTTTCCGATATAGCCAAGCAATCGCTAAAAAATGAGGCAATTGCCATAAAAATAAAATCAGAAAAATACAAATCGCCATCGGCGTAATCGCGTTGGTCGCCGCGGTAAAGCCCATAATCGGAGGCAAAGCGCCCGGGACAGCACCCACAATTGTCGAAACACTAGTCACTCGCTTAAGTGGCGTATACACCGCTGCATAAGTGACAATCGTAAAAGCCGATAGCAAAGCGGTCAACACATTGGCACTGGCCGCAAGCAGCCCCACCCCTAACACGCCCGTCACAATGGCTAAGATAATCCCAGAGGTTAACGACAACTGATCCGTAGCCAAAGGCCGCGTCGCTGTGCGCGCCATCTTGCGATCAGATTCACGCTCCACTAATTGATTGAAAATACCCGCAGAAACACATGAAATGGCGATCCCACACAACGTCCCCCAAAGCACAAGCCAATTAAAGCTCGCACCAGTATCTTTTAAACCGATCTGGTAACCAAAATAAGCAGTAAACGCAACCATGATCGCGATACGAGGCTTAATCAATTGATTCCAACTGGCAAAGGTCATCTTTCGTCCCGATTGATCAATAGGCATAGTCACTGGTGTTTCAATCTGACTCATACGCTGGCCCCTTTAGGCATCGCCCGAGTAGCCTCGGTACCACTTGCAGCACAAGTCTTTTTGTTGTAATGATAAATCGTATCTTGACACAAACCCACTCGCACCCAAAGCAAAAAACTAGACGCCAACATAATCGCGCCCAATGCTTGATGAGACGTAGCCACATCGGGCATACGATTCGTCCAAATAATTAACATCCCCAATGTAACTTGTAAGCATAATGCAAATAATAAACCCACAGTCGGAGCTAACAATAAATCAAATAATTGCTGCTCTCGCATCATCAACAGAATCAGCTTGGTCGTGATGTGCAAGCAAACAAAGAAAACGACAATCGCCCACACCCGATGAGAAAAATGAACGATCACCTGGAAAGGCGTAAAGATCACATTATCCTCATCGCTGATTTCTCGGTCCCCACGCTCCACCGCATCCCAAAATAAATCATCTTGAGCAGCAGCAATACCCTCAGCGGTCATCGGCGGAATAATTTGACCATAACTATATGGATAATCAGGAATCGATAAACCCGTTTCATTGGCCCGACTATGCCTAGTCACAGCGCCTAGCACTAATTGAATAAATAAAACGTAGAATAAAATCAATGCCCCGCGCTGATAAGATCTGACCTTTTTACTGATACCATCAGTTTGGTTCGCAAATCTTTTACAAACGCCGCTGCGAGAAAGCCAATAGCGGCTAGTCACAATCGCCAGCAACACCGTCAAGCATAAAAAAAGTTGACCAGAAATCGCATGGGCGACACGATACCAAATCTCTGTTTCAGGATAATATTTCACAATATCAACACGCAGCGCGCCAAGCACCCCTTGGAAAATCACCGCAGCCAAAACCAGCCATCCTAATTTTTTTAATCGCATCCGATGAGGCTGCGTTTTATAAATCAAAAATAAAGAAACAATACATAAAATACCAATGCCACTGCCGATTAAACGGTGTAGATGCTCATGAAAAATACCGCCCGTCCATTTCTCAAAGGGAAAAGTCCAGAGGAAATG
The DNA here is from genome assembly GCA_964609545.1 of uncultured Phycisphaeraceae bacterium. Classification (GTDB taxonomy): domain Bacteria; phylum Planctomycetota; class Phycisphaerae; order Phycisphaerales; family Phycisphaeraceae; genus CAZSSX01. The sequence goes on from CAZSSX010000010.1 coordinate 19,129, forward strand.
ATCAAACACCCAAAATCCATCTGGCACCGCCAAACCCGCATCGCGGCTCGTCACATTTCCGCCGCTGCTGACCAAAATGAAAGTCAGAAAAACAAGCGTACACGCAAAACGATGGAGCCAAGGGCGGTACATCACTGAGCTAGGCAACGCTGTCCGCACCACATGAGATAGCCCACACGAGGGGCAAGCATCATCAACGCACAAACCTGTCACATCATGACAGCAGCGATCGCAATGAATTGTATTTTTTGAGCAAGACATATTCAAAATCTATCAGTTACTTTCATCGTCTCGATTAGTGACCCGTGGGTTCAACCACACCTTGGGCAAGCACGGTCGTCTGAAGCAAATAATCTTTATCTGAAACCGGTGATCCAAACTCATAAGGCCCGCGATGCACCACGGGGAATTCCTCAAAATTAATAAAAATAGGCGGATTCGTGCATTCCCATTCCAACGAGTTGGCTTCCCATGGATTATTAGAAACCGCGTAACCAAACTGATCCTCTGGCCGTTTGATTAAAAGATAAGCCAAACCAGGCAAACCTAAAACCACAAGATAAATACAAACCTGCATCGCTGTCTGAGGGTGCAAACCCGGGATACCTAGCCAAGTCCAAACATCGGGCTTAACAATCAGAGGCATCAAAAAGGCAGGTAAGAAAACAACATATAATGCGCGTTGCATAAAATACGTCGCATGGGTTTTTTCTCCCAGCTCAAACAAACCATAAATCCCGATACACAACACCGCTACCCAAATCGTCCCAATCCCAAACGAAGCAAACATGTCGTAATAAATCATGTCCCATTCCCCACCAAAACTCACCGATGAACCAATAGACCAAGTCCGACAAACAAACCACAACACAGGCCCAATCGTTAGCACCGAAAAAACCTTACCAATCGTAGGCAACTGCGTGCAACATAAATATAACGCATAAAGCAAGACTAAAACCAACGCAATAAAACCAAAGGTCGTATTGCCAGAATCCATACCAAATTTCGCTGCGCTCCAAAACGTCTTACCCGCAATAATAGGGAACATGATCATTCCCACATAAATCATAATCGTCGCGCGGCTAAGCTTCTTAGGCAAACTCGCAAAGAAATTATAAAAGAACGGAAGCTGACCCATCCCCAACATCATCGCAAACAAAGTCATCATCACATTTAAATCTTGTAAATGATGCAGCGTCGTAAAATTCATAATCGAAGCATAGCGGCGGGGGTGCCCACCAACGCCTACAATATGCATTAAAAAGAACGTGCCGTTGAAACCAATAAAGGTCATGATAAAATGAATCACGCCCCATTTCTGGTTCATCTGCCTGCCAAACATCTTGGGGTACCAATAATACACACCAGCAAAAATACCAAACATCGAGCCACCAAAAAGAACGTAATGGATATGCCCAACAATAAAATACGTATCGTGAATCTGAATATCAACAGGAGCAGATGCCATGAAAATACCTGACAATCCGCCAATCACAAACATACTCACAAACGCCAAAGCATTAAGCATCGGCGGCGTAAATTTAATATTACCGCCCCAAAGCGTTCCCAACCAATTAAACGTTTTAATCGCTGATGGAATCGCAATCATAATCGTCGTGGCCATAAACGTCGTACCTAAAAGCGGATTCATACCCGATTGGAACATGTGGTGGCCCCAAACAATAAAGCCCAATCCTGTAATCGCTCCCATGGCAAAAACCATCGGCTTATAACCAAAAATAGGCTTGCGCGAAAACGTCGCCAAGATATCGCTAGTCACACCCATCGCAGGCAAAATCATAATGTAAACCGCAGGGTGAGAATAAAACCAGAATAAGTGCTGCCACAACAACGGCTGACCGCCTTCAGAAACATCAAAGAAAACAGTCCCCATCGTGCGATCTAAAAATAACATGATCATCACCGCAGTTAACACAGGCGTGGAAAACAAAATCAAAATCGAAGTAATGAAAATAGACCAAACCGTCAACGGCATACGAAACATCGTCATACCCGCGGTCCGCATATTGATCACCGTCGTAATATAATTCAACGAACCGGTAATCGAACTAAAGCCTAAAACAATCACACCCAAAACCCATAACGTCGTGCCCGTGTATTTTGAAAAAACAGAAGTCGAAAGCGTCGGATACATCGTCCACCCACCGCCCGCCGCACCGCCGGTCAGCCAAAAACTTAAAATCATAATTAAGCCAGATGGCAGCGCCAACCAATAAGCTAACATATTAAGCTTAGGAAACGCCATATCTCTAGCGCCAATCATCAGCGGAATCAGGAAGTTACCAAAAGCGCCAACCAGCGTAGGAATAATCACGAAGAAAATCATCACCGATGCGTGCATCGTAAACAACGTCGCATAACCATCGTCTTGTAAGGTATTGATCTCGTAAGAAATCCCCTCACCCGTAGCCATGTCAATAGGCGTTGTCCCCTTAAAATCAAGAGTCAAATAATCCTGAGGAAATTGTCTCTCGTAATAAGACTTTAATGCAGAGACTTTTTCATCCAACGCATTACCCGCTTCCAGTGCGTATTGCGTGGTCAACAGATGCCAACAATCTTTCCCACCATGATCAGCAATCAAGCGAGCGCTAGGCTTATAAAGCGCGTACAGCTGATCACGTTTTTTCTCGGGCGCAACCTTCTGATAATCCGCCAAGGCAACCTTAGCCATGGCAATCGAATGTGCAATCGACTTGTTCTCAGCAGGATCAAGCTCGGATAACTCCGTAACCTTTTCTAAAAAATTTGCCAAGACATCCGCATTAACCGATTGATAAGCCTTCTCGCCAGCAGCATCGATCTGCTCTTTATAGTCAGCCGCATTTTTACCCAATGCACGCCCCGCAGCCATCGCGTGGTTTCTAGCATGATGACGAGCCTTTTCCAACGCATCAAGCTCAACCGCAGCAGCAGTAAATGCCTCGGTAAAATCACCGCTGATCAGTTCCAAATGACCCGTCTTGGCTTTGATCTTAGATTCTAAAATAGCAGTCTTAGCTGCTGATATCACGATATAATCATAAGCTTCATCCACAGCCATTTTGTCTAACTGGTAAGGCTTAAGCCCCTCGACAACCTCCTCACGAAGTACTTGACAAGCTTGTTTTTTATGCGTTTTATAAAACGCAACCAACGCATCTACTTTCCCCGCCTCCGCTAGCGATTCAAATTCCTTAAGCAGCTTACCCTCAAATTCAACATCCAACGTCGCAGGTATCGTCACCCGAACCGTCTGATCAGCAAACTGCACACGCGCAAGGGTATGCTTAGATTCTCCCGCTACGACAACCGGAAAGGCGATGCTACTTGTGTAGTTCTTAACAGGCGTCGGCGATCCGACATAAATACGCTCCAACCCCTTAATGATAATCTTTTTACCGTTACTGCCAGGCGTCATCGCGACTGTCCCAGGCACCACAACCGTCAGCTCCTTGGTATGATCCGGATGAGGCATCAAATACTTTCGGCCGATCAACACCAGCATGTCTTTTTTCAAGACAATTTCTTCCGCACCATCAATAGACACAATCGTGCTAGGCTTGAGCGTCACCGCTACCCCTTGAGGAAATTGAATCAAACTGCCCCGCATTTTTTCGGGCAACAAGCGTTTGTCATTCTTAGGATTATACCACTGACCAGCACCAATCTTAGGATACTTCCTAAGCAAAGAAGCCCGAGTAAAAGTCTGCCCCTGATAAGTAACCACTTCTATTGTTTTATTCGTGAAAATTTTACCAGAAGTATCAATCTGCCAGCTCGAAGTATTAGCCTCGGCAACCTTAGCCGTCATCTTCGGCCCATCCACATCCGGGTTATCCCCTGTCCCCGGAAGCAGCATGTAATAAGCCTGATCTTGCCCCGGAAACGCGATATGATAACGCACACCCAGCGCAAGCAGGCCGCCAATAATCACAAACAAAAGTGAGGTTAATAAAAATTGAATACCAATCACTTTATGATCAGTAGAAAAAACATATTTCAATAAAAAATTCGAGGGGGGAGAGTGATGTCCATCATCGTGATGCGTGCTCATCTTTTATACCTTAATCCATTAAGCCTATCGCTAGGCGAATCTCAAACGCCCTTAGGCTATCTATTAGTTTGTAATTAAACAATGATCCAAATGAAATCGATTTACCAAAAAACAAAGCGATCAAAAACCGCCATCGTCTCCGTCTTCATCTGAGGATTCATTGACCGGAGATTGGCCATTGATATAGTCCTCGAATTGCGCCTTGGTAACCACAAAGAAATCCGCCCGCATCGTGTAGTGCTGAGCGCCACACAATTCCGCACAAACCAAATCCAGCTTACGAGCAAAACCCAACTTGGCTTTACCCTGGCTCGGGCTTGTCCCGTTGATTTCAATATTGGTTTTCGTAGGCTTAAACCAAAGCTTACCACTCGAACCGGGCACCGCATCCTGCTTAATACGCAGCGTCTGCAATGTAAAACTATGCAAAACATCAACACTTTGTAAACGTACATGAATCTTCATATTCACAGGCACCACCAGCTCCTGAAGAACAATGTCATCCTTGCCAGCCCCGACGCGCTCCAGCCCAATCATCTCCTCATTGGTCGAACCACTACGGTATTTCCTCGGGTCAATCTTACCCAAAACACCATCGGGCCCAGGGTACTGCACGTACCATGCGAACTGCTTGCCAAAGACATTGATGCGCATCGCTTTACCCGCAGCAACCTCCGCATTAATGCTCTCCTCGGTCTGCGGATATTTCATCTCCGCCCAAGTCGCATGAGAGTAAACCGCAATCAAAGCCATGATCAGCGTCGGAATTAACGTCCATACCGCTTCAAGCTTATTATTCCCGTGAATAAATTTAGTCTGCCGACCTTCTTTATAAGCATACTTAACAAGAAAATAACCCATCACTAAGAAAACCAAAATATTAACAGTCACCGTAAGCCACAGAATCTTGGAAAACAAAAGATCCTGACCCTGTGTATGATCGCCTTGGCTGACAGGCGTCCACCATGTTGTGTGCGGATAAACATCTTTAACCGCATGGGCAACGGTCGGGAAAGAAACGGCAATAATGCCTACTATAAACAAAGCCATCAGGCTTTTAGGTCGACCTAGCGACGATAAAAGTATCGGGCGCAACGCTAGCTCCTTGCATAAAGGGTAACAAAGACAAGATGAGTCGATAAACATCATGCCACATCATTACCATTGAATCGATTAAATCAAAACCCTGACCGACTTTTAACAGGGACAAACTTAACATAAACAGCACAAGCCGTCTATTCTTTTTTTAAATTTTTATTGACGTTTTCTACGTTTGATCTGATAGACAAAATCAACAACAACCATCTTACCATCTTTAATCACCACACGCTGGCTAGATCGTTTTGCCACAATTTTTTTAAACTCGTGCCACACGCTGATCTCATACACACCATCAGCCAGCCCCGCAATCTTATATCGGCCATCCCGCCTCGTCACCCCAAAATAAGGGTGCCTAAGCACATGAATATAACCCTTCATCCATGAATGAGAATCACAAGACACATCAAGCCGATCCGAGCGTTTAAAAATCATCGTGCTGGCCTGACCGCCATGCATACCAAAATTAAACGGCTTATTACGCCTAGGCGCAGATTTAACATTATGAACAGTCTTATCGCTATTCTTGAAAATCAATTTTTGACCCACCACCACACCCAAAACATGAGGCACATAAACACAGCCACGCTGATCCATCACCACAGAATTCTTCACCCGAAAGCGACCCTTCACACCCTTAGTAATCGACACGAAAACATTCACCAGTGCCCGCCCCTTACCCGCAATCTTTTCCCCAAAAACAAGCGTTTCATAGCGAGGCCGCTCCCCTTTACCCTTCCAATAAGCCAAACAATTAGGATCATTACCCATCTTAATCACCTTACCCCGAGGCGTCCATTTACTGGCAAACAAAACACGCCCACGAATCACACCCTTACGCTTAACCACACCAGACCCCACATCGGCCTTAACCTCATCAGCACCCCAAGCAGATAAGCCAGCATCCATCCCCAAAAAGAATATAAAAATAAACAATAAAACGAATTTTAATAAATCCAAACGCATCAGCGTGATCCTTTGCCCCACTTCAATTTTTATCAAATCAAACAGGTATAAAAAAAAGCCCGAACAGTGCTAACTGTTCGGGCTTAAAAGGTTTCTTATTTTCTACGTTTAAACTTATACTCAAAGTTAGCCGTTACCGTCTTGCCGTCTTTGATGGTGACTGTAATCGTCTGCTTTTTAGCTGCAAATTTCTTAAATTCGTGCCAAACAGAAATCTCATAATTGCCATCGGGTAAACCCTTGATTTCAAACTCACCGCTCTTGCCGGTTACCGCAAAAAATGGATGCTTGACCACATGCACATAGCCTTTCATCCAAGAATGAACATCACACGCAACATTAAAAGTTTCCGCTTTCTTAAAAACTTTCGTCACCTTCTGACCCGCTTGGGTCACAAAGTTAAACGGCTTATTTTTTCGCGGTGATGCTTTAACATTATGCGTCGTAGAATCACTATTCTTAAAATCAATTTTTTGGCCCGCAACCACACCTAAAACATGAGGCGTATACTGGCAGCCGTGCTGATCCAATGTCTTACTGCCTTTGCTCTTATAAGTCCCCTTCACACCCTTAGTCACAGAAACAAAAACATTCTGTAACGCAGTCTTACCCGCAGCGATTTTATCGCCAAAAACATAAGACTCATACAACGGCTTAGTCCCTCTTTTTTTCCAAATCTTCGCGCAGTTTGGGTCCTTACCCATCTTAATCACTTTACCCTTAGGCGTTTTCTTACCTAAGTAAACAACCGACCCCTTAATGCTTCCGCCCGCTTTAGCG
>CAZSSX010000011.1:0-24455 GCA_964609545.1 uncultured Phycisphaeraceae bacterium
TGGCGCGTTCGAGATGGCCCGATACCGCATCCATGATTCCCGCGGGGGCGGGGACTTGGGGTGCTTGCCTGAGGCATTGTCGATCTGCTAAGACTTGCTGGACGAGTTTGTCTAGACGCGGATCATCTGCCATGAGTTTTTCAAATGCTAGTGCTTGCTGCTGGGAGAGATCCCCTTCGAGGTAGCCTAGGAAAAGATCTTGTGTTTGTTTATCAATCATTGGGATCTCCGTTTTGGTAGACGAAGGCGTGTTCTGGTGAATCTGTGGGGGGCTGCTGATTTTTAAGCATCTGTTGCCTTAGGGCGAGCCTTGCTCGAAAAAGCCTGGACTTGACGGTCCCGACGGGTATGTTTAGTACATTGGCAATTTGGGTGTAATCCATTTGATCTATATCTCTAAGTACGAGTACAGCTTTAAAATCCTGTTCGAGTTGGTGGATGGCCTGCTGTAGTAGGGCTAACATTTCATTGTTTTGGACGTTTTGGCTTGGGCCGGGTTCCATTTGATCAACAATTTGTTGTTTTAGGGATGCGGATTGATCATTTTGTCCGTTGAAAGGCTGATCTAAGCTCATTGCGTTGCGTAGTTTACGTTTTCTGAGATGTGAGATGGAGAGATTCATGGCAATCCTGATCATCCATGTGCTGATTTTGGATTGGCCGTTGAAATCTGAGATATGCTCCACGATTTTGACCATGGTGTCTTGGGCGAGTTCTAGGGCATCATCGCGGTTATAGACCATGCGTAGGATGATGTTGTAGAGTCTCTGCTGATAGTGCTCAAGAAGCTGAGCTAGGGCGATTTTATCGCCTTGCTGTATTGCTTGGACTAATTTTTTCTCATCAATTTTGGGCATAAGTGCAACATTTTAGTTTTTTATTTTGGTTTATTGATTTTGATTTTATCGTTTTTTAAGGATCATCTGCTTAAAAATAGCATTTTTTATTTTTAGGGGGCTTAGGGTCTGATCTATTTTAACATTTTCTGTCACCGCGTGCGTTAGATACGATTTTTTGCTGGGTTAGGGGAGTTCTTTATCAACCTCGTTGTCAGAACGGCGATACATGGTAATATGACGTTTTCTGCCTCATTGGTCAAAAATTGGAATATCAAATGAATGCACATGACACGTATCAGTCCCCGCTTGCCACTCGTAATGCTTCTCCAGAGATGCAAGGGATTTGGTCTGCTCAACGTAAATTTTCTACTTGGCGACGCCTTTGGCTTGCTTTGGCAGAATCCCAGGCGGAGCTTGGTTTAGATATTACCGCTGCCCAGATCGATGGTATTGCTAGGCATTTGGATGATATTGATTACGATGCGGCTGCGGGGTATGAGCAGAAGCTTCGGCATGATGTGATGGCGCACGTCCACGCATTGGGGGATGTGGCGCCCGAGTCTAAAGCGATTATCCACTTGGGGGCGACTAGCCAATTTGTCAATTGCAATACCGAGCTGCTTCAGATTCGAGATGCGTTGCGGCTGGTGGCGGGCAAATTAGCCAACGCCATTGATGCGCTGGGTGAATTTAGCATGAAGTATCGCCATCTGCCAACGCTTGGCTTTACGCATTATCAGCCTGCCCAGCCTACGACGGTGGGTAAACGGGCATCGCTTTGGACCCAGGAGCTAGTGATTGCGTTAGAGGAGATTGAGCATCGGCTGGAGATGCTGCGTTTTCGCGGGGTTAAGGGCACGACGGGGACGGGGGCATCGTTTTTGGCATTGTTTGATAATGATGCGGAAAAAATTGATCGGCTGGACCGTTTGGTCACTGAAAAAATGGGATGGGATGTTGAGAAAAGATGGGCGGTTTGCGGGCAGACCTATCCGCGATTATTGGATGGTTTGGTGGGGGCATCGCTAGCTAGTGTGGCGGCGGCGTGTCAAAAAACGGCGACTGATATTCGTTTGCTGGCTAATCGTAAGGAGATTGAGGAGCCGTTTGAGAAGAGTCAGATTGGGTCCTCGGCGATGGCTTATAAGCGTAATCCTATGCGATGCGAGCGTATTTGTGGTTTGTCGCGTTTTGTGATTGGGATGACCCAGACGCCTTTCACCACGAGTGCGGAGCAGTGGATGGAGCGGACGCTTGATGATTCGAGCTGTAGACGGTTGACGCTGCCCGAGCCATTCTTGGCCATTGATGGGGTGCTGGATATTTTGGTGAATGTTGCGCGGGGGATGGTTGTTTATGAGAATACGATTAAGAAGAATTTGGACGCGGAGCTGCCTTTTATGGCGAGCGAGAATTTGATGATGGCGGCGGTTTCACAAAATGGCGCGGACCGGCAGGAGGTCCACGAGATTATCCGTACGCATAGCCAAGCTGCGGCGCTGGCGGTTAAAGCCCAGGGCAAGCCTAATGATCTGATTGAGCGTTTGAAAAACGAGTCGATTTTTCAAGGGATTGATATGCAGGCGGTGCTTGACGCATCGCAGTTTATCGGCATTGCGCCTAAGCAAGTTGAGGATTTTGATCGGCAGATTCTCGGCCCGATCCGAGGACGTTATCAATCCTCGCTTGGCAAGCGGGTTGAGCTTAAAGTCTGAGATAATAGCCTTTAAAGGCTTTGCGGTACCCGATATGAAGACGGGTTTCCAATTGATCTATTAAAAAAGCGTTGCTGATCAGAGCAACGCTTTTTTAATTTGATTGTCAAATTTATTTATTTCGTTTTTAAATGGTGCGTGTTTTTAGTGGGATGTTTTTAGCGATCTACTTGACCCATGACGACATCGATGGAGCCGATGATGGCGGGGACATCGGCGAGCATAACGCCGTTGCAGATGGCTTGGGTGACTGAGAGATTGCAGAAGGTTGCGGCGCGTGCTTTGCAGCGATAGGGCATGGTTCCGCCTTGGGATTCGAGATAGAATCCCATGACGCCTCGCGGATTTTCGGTTTCGATATAAACTTCGCCGGGTGCGGGTTTGAAGCTGCGGGGCATCTTTGCTCGATAGTCGCCGGGCTCAAGTTTGGCTAGACATTGTTTGATGATTTTGATTGACTCGGTCATTTCTTTCATGCGCACCATGTAGCGATCCCAGCAGTCTCCGAGCTGGCCGATTTCGCCATCGCCTACGATGACATCGAAGTCCATTTCGGAATAGAGGGAATGGGGTTTGTCTTTGCGTAAATCGTAGGCAATGCCCGAGCCTCGCAGGACGGGTCCTGTCAGGGCATATTGAGCGCAGAGTTTTTTGGAGATAACGCCTACGTTTGCGGTTCGCTTGATGAAGATTTGATTGTAGGTTAGGAGGTTGTGATACTCGGTGAGTTTGGGTTCAAAATAGGCTAAGAATTCGGTTAGTTTTTCCTCGAATTTTGGTGGTAGGTCGTGGATCGATCCGCCGATGGTGAAGAAGCTGTAGGTGAGTCTGGCGCCACAGAGCATTTCAAAAAGGTCTAGGATATATTCTCGTTCACGGAAGGCGTAGAGGAAGGGTGTGAAGGCGCCGACGTCTAGGCCGTAGGTGCCGAAAGAGACGAGGTGGGAAGCGACACGGTTGAGCTCGCAAATCATGACGCGGATGAGTTCTGCGCGCCTGGGAATTTGGATTGATCCGAGTTCTTCGGCTGCGCGGCAGAATGCCCAATTTTCATTCATGGCCGCCAAGTAATCCATGCGGTCGGTGTATGGGACGTATTGGTAATAGTCTAGGTGTTCACCGATTTTTTCTGCGCAACGGTGGAGATAGCCGATATGGGGAACCGCTTCTTTCACGATTTCGCCGTCTGTGCGCAACACCACGCGCAACACGCCGTGAGTGGAGGGGTGTTGTGGCCCCATATTTATCAGCATTTCTTCGGTCTGCACATCGATTTGAGGCGGTACAGACTCGGGCGCTTGGATCTGGTAGACTTGCTCGACAGTATCTTTGGTAGTTGTGCTCATCAGATCATTTTAAACAGTTCTTTATGAAGGGCAATCTTAGGTGCAAAAACTTCCACAGCGGTGGGGAGCAAAGTTGGAGAAATGCGTGGCTGCTTGTTACGCTGATAGGATAGTTAGGACGTTGAGCTTTTGCTTTAGCGTTGAGCTATGCGGGGTATGCGGTGTGTCTTTTTGATGAAAAAAATGGCCAATTTTGCTTATTTGATGGGCGCTGAATAACCGATTATTTTATCATGAGTGGACCTGATTACATTTTGGATATTCAAGGCTTGGCCCAGCCTCAATCGGGGGATCGGGCCGATGAGGTGCGCGAGGCTAGGCCTTGGATCTCGGTCTATTGGAAATGCTGTAAGACTTACAGCAGGGTTTATCGCAATGCCCAAGCCACGATGTATGTTGGGCATTGTCCTAAATGCGCCAAGCCTGTTCGGGCAAAAATTGGGGCTGAGGGCGTGAGTACCCGTTTTTTTCAGGCTGAGTGATCTGCTTAAGCCTTTGATTTTTAGCTGTTCTTATTTGAGTGGCGCGGGGCAATGCTTTGGCGGGATTTCTGGGGAGCGATGCTTACTCTTGACTGCTAGGGGCGCTGCGTTTTCCCCAATGTTAAGGGGCGGGCTAAGGGTTGTTATAATGCATGCCATTGATTTTACCTACTTTACCCCAAGGACCCCCTTCTATGCGTTTGACTCCCTGCTTAGCTCACAAACCCCTCTTGTTTTTATGCCTTTGGGCTTTTCTTTTTGCTTCATTAGGTTGCGAGAAAAATCCTTATCAAAACGCAAGGCTTCGCCACTTGGGTGTCCAAGCCTTCGAGGCAGATGAAATCGATCGGGCTTATGATTTGTTCGAGCAAGCGATCGAGCAAGACTATGCGGATTGGAAATCGCTACGCTATCGGGGCAAATGCCAATTGGCGCAAGGGCGTTACACTGCGGCGCGGAATTCGCTGAAACACTCGCTGCATATCAATGATCAGCACCCACAGACCGATGCGGTTTACGATGAATTGGCGCTGGCGATTTTTAAGCTGAAACGTTTTAAAGAACTTTATGCGGTGCTAAATACTCGCTGCCAGGAAACACATCGGGCTTATGATTATCTTAGACAGGGCGATTATATGGTGCTGATCAATGATATTGACCAAGCCAAGGTTGCGTACAAGCTCGCGGTTAAATTTAGTAAAAAACACGAGCGGCTACCCTATCAGCGGCTGGCCAAGTTTTACCAGGGCATCAATGACACGCAAGGTGAAATTAAGATGCTCGCCACCGCGTATGGGCAAGATCCCACTAACGCCACGCTCGAAAACATGCTACGCGCCAAAGGGGTTGTCCCGGGCGATTCGATGCTCTTACAGGAGTAGTTGGCTGTCGTATGCGAGGTGCGTATACGTATCTGGGGAGTTATGGGGTGGCTCCTTTTGGAGCTTGGGGATTGTTAGAACGGGTTGGACTATGGGTCCTATCCTGTGGGCGTGACGCCTTTGTATATGGCTTTAAATTGCTTGACAAGAGATCAAAGCCATGGGCTGCTGCATTTGGTCGGCGTTAGATTTCTCTTGCTATAAACTTTTGAGAAACAGGACATTTGCTATGAGTCTTACCGATGTTTTACTTGATCGCTGTGAATCTAAATGTGAGCTTTGCGATGCTGCTGAGCCTTTGGATGTTTATCTTGTGGAGGCTGAGGACGATCAGCGGGAAGGGTGTATTGCGATTTGTGGTCGTTGCAGAGAAGAGATTGGCGGGGCTGGGGATTTGGATGCAAAGCATTGGCGGTGTTTAAATCAGTCGATGTGGAGTCAAGTGCCGGCGGTGCAGGTGATGGCTTGGCGACTGCTTAATGGGCTTAAGACTTTAAGCTGGGCAGAGGATCTGCTGGACACGCTTTATTTGGATGAGGAGACTTTGGCGTGGGCCATGGCTGGGGTAGAGCAAGGGACAGAAGTAAGCCAAGAAGAGCCGACCAAGGATAGTAACGGCACGGTGCTATCCCAGGGAGACACGGTTGTTTTGATCAAAGATCTTGCGGTCAAAGGCGCGGGGTTTACGGCCAAGCGGGGCACGGCGGTGCGTCAGATTCGTTTAACGAGCAATCCCGAGCAAATCGAGGGACGAGTCAATGGCACGCAGATTGTGCTACTGACTTGTTTTCTGAAGAAAAATTAGACATGCTGGCGCTCTTGTTTTTCAGAGATGAAGTGCCCGGTGGTTTGGTGAAATATTGAAATGATGGGATGACAAATACCCTTAGCGTGGACTGATTTGGCTTGGCATGTCATTTTTTAAAAAACACCCACAGTCTACATCTGTAGCTTGTGGGTGTTTTGGGAAGTTCATTTTACTTTTTCTCTGGGCTGATTGCTTGGTACGAGTTTATAAATTCCGCCCGCGTGGTTTACGATATAGATTTCGCCTTGATGGTCTTGGGCAAATGATGCGGGGTTGGTTATTTTCCAGCCGTCGCTGTCGGCTATAGCATCGGACCAATCGGTGAGGTGGCTGATGCTTCGGATTTTGGAATGATATTTAAACGACCAGATGCCTTTGGATACGTAATCAGCGAAAAAGTAATGGCCCTCCAGCTGTGGTATGGCTTTGCCTCTGTAGACATAGCCTCCTATGACTGATTTGCCTTGGCCTTTGGCAAAGCCGCTGGCGTAGGCGTATACGGGGTCGGTCATGTTTTTTTTCTTTTTTCCGCCGACGTTTTTATTTGTTTTGACAAAGCCTTCGCGTAATTTCCACCCGTAGTTTTCTCCGCCTTTTGATTGTTGTGATTGTATGTTGATTTCTTCGAATTGGCCTTGTCCGACATCGCCCATATAGAGGTCGCCTGTTTTTTTATCAAAGGATGCGCGCCACACATTGCGTAGGCCATAGGCCCAGATTTCGGGATCGCCTTTTTTATTTTTCACAAAAGGATTACTGGCGGGGATGCTATAATTTTTGTTTTTATTTTTTTTGAACTCATCTTTATTGACATCAATACGTAGCATCTTGGCTAATAGATTATTGGTGAGGTCTTGCCCATTTCCGATTTTGGGGGTGTGTCCTTTGTCGGTGTCAAAGCCTGCGCCGCCGTCACCCATTGCGATATACAGAAAGCCATCGGGGCCGAAGCTCATCCATCCGCCGTTGTGATTCCATTGGGGCTGATGGATGATCATGATTATTTTTTCAGATCGCGGGTTGGCTTTGTTTGGGTTGGCTGGGTTTGCGCGATAGCGGGCGATCACGGTGTCGCCGTTGGGCCGAGTATAGTTCAGATAGAAGAAACCGTTGCGGGGATAGTTTGGATGGAAGGCCATGCCTAGTAAGCCTTGTTCGTTTTTTCGGGATAGATTTTTGATCTGAATAAATGGTTTTTTGAATCTTTTTTTTGTTTTCAGATTTTGAATATAAACCTTGCCTGTGAATTGTTCTAGGACAAAAAGCCGTTGATTGTCCTTAGGTGCAAAGCCTGCCCAGACGGGCCTGGCAAAGCCCGTGCCCACGGGGAGCAAGCGTAATTTTATTTTGCTGTTGGTTAATTTTTCTGCTGCTTGTGCTGCGGGGTTATGGACGATGGATAAGATTGCCATGCAGAGGATGGTAGCTGCAAAGGCTCGGGCAATTCGGTGAAACATACGTTCTCCTGAGGGAAGAGGGCTTTGGCAAGGTAAAACGAGGGGTGCGCTGACTGTCTATAATAAAGCACGCCTTGGAACAACTCCAAGACGTGCTGATTGTTTGTTTTTATGCTTTGACTTACGCGCATTATTTGCGTGTGATGGTTGGCGTGATCAGGGTTTGCTGGCTTAACCTTTCTAGAGGTGGCATTTGCGGGTTGGCTACGATCACGGGCAATGCATAGTCTTTTTCTACTTTGGCAGCTTGTAGAATCTCAAACTTTTCGGGGTCCATGGCTAGGTATTGTTGGGTTAATTGGCGTGCTTTTTCCTGTTTAGGATAGCGCACTTTGCGGTAGCCTCGGACCTGCTGGGGGGTTGAAACAATGGCTACCCACCGCTGATAGGCATTGGCTGAATCGTTTTCTGTCCAGTCGATGCTATCTACAAGACCCATGTACCAGTCTCTAAACTGTTTTTCTTTTTTATGCCAGCTGGGCAGTAGTTTACGCAGGCATTGCATCTTGGCCATGATTCTGAGTTGCCAATCTTTGGCTTTTAATTCGAAGCATATTTTTTTGCCAAACAACTCAAATTCTGGGCGGTTGTGATGCTTGTAAATAATCTTGTCACCGTTGGCTGTGTTGACGTTATATCTGCGTTTGTCGCGCTTATATTTTTCGGGAGAGGTGAGTAATTGGGAGACATAGATTTCATCTTTAATGAGCATGACTTTTGCTAAATTCCAAACGACCTGCTTGGTCATTTTGTAATTATGCTCGGCGGAATCTTTGAGAAAGACTTGTTGTAAACGGGTGGCGTATGCTTCTGCATAAGGCATGCCGCCCCAGACAAAACAATCATAGGAACGGATAATCACGTCACGGATGAGTTTATCGCTGATGGGCATGCCACGTGTGGCGCGCATCGTTTTTTTCATTAAGATGCGGAAGCGCTTGGCGATAATGCGGCCTTTGCGCCCGGTGTGTGTTGCGCGGATAAGATTGACTTTTCGTCGGAATGCTTTTTGTGCATTTTCGACTTGGTGTACAGGTTCTACGACAAAAAGCTCTGGGGATTGCACGATTTTTCTGCCGATGTTAAACGCACGGAGGTTACGGTCGGTATCTTGTCGGGCTACTTTTTTGATGGCATCTTCTAGGGCTTGCATGCTTAAGGGGATGTAGCCTTTTTGGTAAGCCATGCCTAGCATCATGATGTTGACGTATAATTTAGAATCAAGCAATCGTTCGCTTAAATCGCCTACATTAAAGCCAAAGTAAAAATCTTTATTTGTGTATTTTTTGATTGCCGTTTGCAAGTCGTTTGGGCTGAAAGTTTCTTTGCCCATGAGGGACATGATGGTGGGTGTGTTGGCGGTATTGACGACGGCGACGGTACATTGTGGCGAGGCTACGCGGTAAGGTAATTTGGGGTCTAGGCCTCGCGTGGCTTCTAATAAATCCACGCCTAGTAATAGGTCTGCTTTGCCGTAGGGTATCTGGGGCGTTCGGACAAAGGGAGATTTTACATCATCGAGATGATGACGGGTGAACATCAGTTGGCTAAAGACGCCGCCGTTGCGGATGGCCAATCCTTTTTTGTCTAAGAACTGGACGTGATAGCCCATGGCGTGGCCGGCGGTAATGAGAATGCTATTGCATAAGCCAATGCCCATGCCTCCGACACCTGCTAGATAGCATCGCCAGACGGCTTGCTCGGCATGGATCGGGCGCGGTGGCTGGGGAATATTTTCGAGTTGAATGCGCTGGTCGGCTTGTTTTTTAGGCTGCTTGCGGATAATGGTTAGCTCTTCAAACGAAGGGCAGGCGTGTATGCGATGGCATGCGCCATCGTTCACGCACCAAGACATATCTGTTTGAACCTTTGAGCCATAGTCTGAATCGACGATGGATAATCCGGGGCATCCTGTTTGGGTGGTACATTCTAGACAGAATTCGCAGACTTCGGTGGCGACGTTCATATACGTTTTTTTAGGCAGATAACCTAGGGCTTTAATTTGCTTTCTGTCTTGGCTTTTGACGCGACGATGGTAGGTGATGCCACACTCTTTATCAGCGATGATAATCTTCACGCCTTTGGAGAGAATCATTTCTTCAAGCAATGCGCGGTAGCGGTTGCGGTCTGCGGGGTCTATGCTTGTGATGCGGATATCTTTTTTGATTTTTTGGGGGACCATGGATTTGACGATTTTTTCAATCTCTAATCCGAAGGTTGGGTTGCCCGACAAATCTGTCTCATGGCTGGCGTTGGACTGATGGCCTGTCATGGCGGTGATTTTGTTATCTAGAATGATGTAGGTGATGTCTTGATTGTTGTAGATTGATTGCGTGATGGCGACTAAGCCGGAGTGATAAAAGGTGCCATCGCCTAGGAAAACGATCTGTTTGTTTTCGATAAAAGAGTCAATGCCTAGGCCGGTGCCGCCGCCTAGGCCCATGCCCGAGTAGTTATGCATGAGGGCTTTGTTGGGTTCAAACATTAACATGGTGTAGCAGCCTGTGTCGCCGTGGGCCACGAGATCGACGGGGTGGGATTGGTGTTTTTGCTGCATATACTGGGGGTTGAGCATATCTTTGCGTAATTCTAGTAAAACGCTAGATGAATCACGGTGCGGACAGCCTGGGCAAAACGAAGGCGTTCTGGTGGGAATATGCACTTCATATTCGCCTGTTTTTTTCATGGCATCTAGATAATTTTGTATTTTTTCTGCGGCATCGCCTAGCGTCACGGAGGGATGGTCCATCAACAACGGTGCCAAGCGGCTGATCAGTAATGAGGGGTTGAGGCCGCGCGTTGCGGGGATGCCCGGATGAGGTTTGGGGAACTGCTTGCCGTAGATTTTGCAATCTAGTTTTCCCTCTTGCATCAAGGGATTGAGGATCGCGGTAATCTGGGATTCTACAAAATCTCGGCGTTCTTCAATCACCACGATTTGTTGGCAGCGGGAGGCAAATTCGATGACTATTTTTTCATCGACGGGATAGGTCATGCCTAGCTTGAGGACGGGAATCTTGCCTGTTAATCCTAGCTCATATAACGCGTGGGTTAAGTAGCTATAGGTGATCCCTGCGGCGACGAATCCTAGGGGTACTTGTTCATCTTTTTGAGGCTGTTGCAGGATTTTATTGATGCCTAGCTTGCGTGCTTCCTGTTTGATGGCGGCAAAGGATTGCAGTAATTCAATCTCGCGATTTCCTGTGCGTGGGGGGAGCAATACCGAGCGCTCTAGATTAGGCGCAATATCTTTTTCGTAGCTGAGGGTTTTTTTCTGGTTTTCGTTGACCTGCGGAAAATGATTAGGAGAGCAAGCTACGGTCGAGCCGCCGTCTGCCATAGCTACGGTGATTAGATAGCCGATGTAAATTTTGCCGGCTTGGCCTAGCTCAAATGATAGTGCAACCCAATCTTTCACCTCTTGGGCATTGGAAGGCTCGACCATGGGCAGGCGACAATGCTGGGCAAGATAACGCGAATCGGCGGGGACCTGGGTCGAGTCAGACCAAGGGTCATCGCCACAGACAATCAAGCCCCCTCCCACGCCATCTGTGCCAGCCAACACGCCTAATGCTAGGGCATCGGAGGCTACATGTAAGCCTACTGATTTAAACGCGCAAATTGATCGGCAGCCTGCCATTTGCGAGCCGTTGACCATGGCTACTGCCAAGGCTTCGTTGTTGGCCATCTTTGCGACCACGCCGTTTTCTTTAAGCAATGGGGAGATGGATTCCAAGCAGTCAAAATATCCGGCAATGGGTGATCCGGGATAGCCTGTGTGTAGGTTTACGCCGCCGGGGGTTTCCAGGGCGCCTTTGACAAGCAGTTCGTTGCCTGTGAATATTTCAAATCCCGCCTCTTTGGTGAAACGTGGGTCAATTTTCATTCAATACCATTCAAAAAAAAACGCATCTCATCCATTACTTGGTAAAAAATAAATAATGGATATCGATGTAAAGTGCTTCAGCTTGTAAAAACCCGAACAAGGGGAAATCTACATACTCATCTTTGATGAGGATATTTCGCACAAGCTTCTAGCATCTGATCTCAAGACGCCAACGCCCATGGGCTCGACGTCTTTTTGTGTTAGCATTATATATGCTTATTTCATCCGATGCCAACATTTCTAAGGATTTACACCTTCAATTTAGTAAAGATTAGGCTTATGCCAAATAAAACGATATCACAAGCCACAGCCAGCGGAGAGAACCTTTATAATGTTTCAAATCGTCGCATCAAAGCAGCGTTAGCGCAGATACAACTCCATAAATACAATAGGTTTATATAGATTCAAAAATGAAAAACAAAACATCAACTCAAAATGTCATTACCGGATACGGCCTGGTCACGCCTTTGGGCAATAGCAGCTGGCAGACCTTTTCGGCCATCTTGGGCGAGCAAACTCTTGCCCGGCGTGCCAGAAAATTAGAGGAAGATTATCATCCGGTGGATGTCATTCGACAGGTCGGTTGTGTGAATTTCGCTCAGCATAGCCGTCTGGATCCTAGCATTATTATCGCGGAAAAAGCAGCCCGCGAAGCGATTTACATGGCTACTCATTGTGAAAAAATGCCCAAGGAGCCTATCCCTTGCATCTTGGCGGCGAGCAAAGGCGCCATGCACGCGTTAACGCAGGCGGCCAATATCATCGGAAAAAATAGCCCGGGGCAAGGCATGCCTCAACATTATCCCAGCCTCCCTGCTGAGGATGTTTTGCTGGCCGGAGCGATCGGGCCACACGCTTATTTGGCCCATCACTTAAGTCAGCGCTTAAATCTGAATGTGCTAGAAACCATTGTCGCGGCGTGCGCATCAAGCTTAGTGGCTATCGATCGGGCGAGGTTTTTGTTAGATCATTGCGCTGATATTTCTAAGGTGATGGTGCTGAGTGTCGAGGCGGCGATCTTGCCTTTGTTTGTGCATAGTTATCAGAAGTTAGGGGTTTTGCCGCCTCTGGATCGGAAAACGTACGGCGGCTATCCGCTTGATCAAAGCAGGCAAGGCTTCATGCTCGCGGAAATCGGGGCTGCGATTATGATAGAAAAAACAAACGCCATCGCTGCGGGGCAAACCCAATTGGTCAACACCGCGGTCTCTAATCATGGGCTGGACAGTTTGCGTAATGATCCCAAGATGGCGGGTTTATCTCGGGTGGCGGAGAAAATCATCGCGGGGCAACCCATTGATATGATTCACCCACACGCCACCGGAACCCAAGGCCAAGATGATCACGATACCCAAGAACTCAATGTCTATCAAAAACTCCTAGGCAAAAACGCGAAAAACGTCCAGCTTTACGCCAACAAAGGCGCTATCGGACATGGGCTAGGCGCTTCGGGACTCGCATCTATCGTGCTTGCTTGTCTTTGTGCCAAATCGAATATTAAGCCTCCTATGCCATGGCTTAAGCAACCGATTTGCACTGATTTATTGCTCAGCGCCCAGCGCTTGGGGCCCGAGATAAAAGACTTTGATCATCATGCCATTTTTGCAACCGGATTCGGCGGACACGTCGCGGGTGTGGGGATCCGATATCATCGGTGAGTTCATTTTCTATGTAGAATTAAAAAATGATTATTGCGGAACTCATAAATAATGCTAATATTACTCCACCTATCACCGCTGCTTATTTGCCAAATAGGTAAACCCGCCGGGGCCTACAGCGTGACCGCTCCCCCAATCATTACCAGGCATACTCCACCTGATAACAGGTACTCATCATATGAATATAAATTTAATTAACAGCAAAAAACGATTTTTAATGAAGGATAGACTAGCTATCACCTTACGATTATTTTTGATCTGCTGCGCTATTTTATTGAGCTTGGGTTGTTTTGATAACAACCCCTATTCCACTTCTCAGAAATCTAAAAGTAAAAAAACGCTGTATTATAATTTCCGCGAAGAGCCCGACAATTTAGACCCCGCCAAGGCTTATTCTCAAACGCTTTACCTTTTTATCGAGCAGATTTACGAACCCTTATTAGAGTTCCATTATTTAAAACGCCCTTCGGTGCTAGAGTCGTTGACCGCTAAGGCATTGCCTCAAACATTTTTTTTAGATAAGCAAGGCAATCCTTTACCCGCCAATGCTGACTTAAAAGATGCAGCGGGCATCACCTACCGGTTTACGATCAAAAAAGGTATTTTGTATCAAAACCACCCTTGCTTTGCGGTGGATCAAGCGGGCAAGCATCTGTGGCATCTCCAAGAGAATGAATCGTTTGGACAACGCATTGTTCAGCCCGACGATTTGCTCCGTCAAGATCGATCTAAAAATGCTGTCACACTCACCCGCGAGCTTAAAGCGGCGGATTATGTTTACCAGTTTAAGAGGATGGCTGATCCGGAGAATGGATGTCCTTTGCGCAAAGATACCTTGGAAAAATTTATTGTAGGATTTAAAAAAACCTCCGAGCTGATCGAAGCGGATCAAAAGCGCTTAGTGGCAGAGAAAGAAAAAGCCAAGCTCGATGGTTTGTATGATCGGCGTATCAAAAAACAATATTATTTAGATCTTAGAGATAAAAAATATGACATTTCGGGCATTCGCGTGATTGACGATTACACCTTTGAGATACAACTGACTCGGCTTTATCCGCAATTTAAATATTGGATGACGATGCCGTTTTTTAGCCCCGTGCCTTGGGAAGTCGATCGCTTTTATATGCAAGAGGCTGCTTATGATTATAATCTTTCTTTAAAGCGTTTTCCCGTCGGGACAGGCCCTTATAAATTAACCGAAAACCGCGGCAGCTCGCGTATTGTCCTTGAACGCAATGAGAATTATCGCAAAGCCTATTATCCATCGCAAGGCGAAGCGTCCGACCAATCCAACGGCTTACTCGACGCGGCCAACAAACAGGTGCCTTTTATCGATCGGGCGATCTATAGTTTAGAAAAAGAACCGATGCCTCTTTGGAATAAATTTGTTCAAGGGTACTATGATCTACTCGAGCCCCATCAGCTAGGCTCAAGCAATTATGATAATGCGGTGGACGTCACCTCTAGCGGAGATTCCCAAGCCTCTGCGGAAATGAAAAAGCGCAAGATTGTTTTGCTTAAATCCAGTAGGCCTAAGATCAGATATTTTGCGTTTAACATGCAAGACAAAATCGTCGGTGGATTCAGCTTCAAACAAAAAAAATTAAGACAAGCCATCAGCATCGCGTACGACCTGAAAGATCAAATTGATATCATCGAAAACGGAAGAGGCGTGCTGGTGCATAGCCCCCTGCCGGTGGGTATCTTCGGCGTACGAGCGGGCAAAGATGGCATCAACAACGTGGTTTATGATTGGGATGATCTGAAACAACAACCCAAGCTTAAACCTATCCAATACGCCAAGGATTTGCTGGAACAAGCCGGCTATAAAAACGGCATCGATCCGCAAACAGGCAGCCCACTGAAAATACGATTTAGTATCCCCAACACATCGGGCATGAAAAGCATCGGAAAATTCGCCAAAAAACAATTTAAAAAATTAGGCATCGAACTTGAAATAGACGAAACCACGCTCAACAAATGGAAAGAAAAACTTAAAACTGGCGATTACCAATTTATCTGGTACGGCTGGAACGCGGACTACCCCGATGCGGAGAACTTTATGTTCTTACTTTACGGGCCCAACAAATCCGTGGGCAACGGCGGCATCAACTACGCCAACTACGACAGCCCGCAATACAACAAACTTTTCCAACAAATGGAAACCATGCCCAACAGCCCGCAGCGTCAAGCTATTATCGACAAACTCATAAAAATCGCTAGAGAAGATTGCCCTTGGATTTATGCTTATACCAATCAAGATTTTACGATGCTTCAAGGTTGGCTTAAAAATTATAAGCCTATGTTTATAGGCGGCGGCTACCTTAAATACTGGGATATTGATACGGATATGCGAGACCAAATTATTAAAGAAAACAACCAGCCTATTGCCTATCCTTTTTGGATTGCTGTCATCACATTAACATTGTTTTTCATCTACGCAGCAGTCACAGCGTATAAACGAGATCGAGGAGGGGTCAGTTTATGATCAATTACATTATCCGACGCGCCTTATATGCGATACCCATACTCATCGGCGTGAATATTCTTGTTTTCTTATTATTCTTTGTGGTTAATACGCCTAAAGATATTGCTCGCAAAAAGCTGGGCGATAAAAGTGATAACCCCACTAATGTGGCTGATTATCTGAGATTGCATGACCTAGACCTGCCGCACATTTATAATCCCGGTTGGACCGATCTAGAGAAAAGAATCAACGGCGCTGAAAAAACAAATCAAAGGCAATTCACGATCTCCCAAGCGGGTGTCTACCGCATTGCTTTTCTTCCCGCGACATTAAATAAAAATGAAGTGCGTCAAACCAACAGCTTAAAACTTAATCTTTTGTTTGCTGATTCAAAAAACAAAAGCAATCTCCCCAAAATCAAATTCACAGAGAGCCACACGCTAGATGCATCTGGCCAGCTTTGCTTTTCACTTGATCATAGCAGCCAAACGCCGAAATATTTCCAATTCACAGTCCCCAAGCCGGCCAATCAAAAAGAAGAAACCACACAACTACCAAGCCCCCTTCTGCTAAAAGTAACTTTTACTTTAGACCAACCCTTTCGAAATCATAGCATCGCCTTTCAATATAAAAAGCCTTACCCTCATTTCTGGGGTCATTTCACCGACACCCTTTACGCCAAAAAATCATTGCCAATGCTCTTTTTTAACTTTGGCACTAACGACAAAGACATCAATATCGGCCAAGAAATTTCAGATCGCATGTGGCCAAGCCTAACGATCACCTTACCAGCGCTTGTCTTTGGTTCGCTTATCAATATTATTTTCGCGATGCTCATGGCGGTCACCAGGGGCTCAGCGACAGACTACTGGGGCGTGATGCTTTGCGTGATCCTCATGTCTATCTCCTCGCTTTTTTATATCATTGGCGGGCAACATCTTTTCGGAAAAATACTGCACCTGACCCCCATCTCTGGCTATGACATCGACAACTTTTCCTTCCGATTTGTATTGCTTCCCATCGCGGTGCTTATCTCCTCGGGCATCGGCACCAACACCCGATTTTACAGGACCCTTTTTCTTGAGGAAATCAACCGCGACTATATCAGAACCGCCAAAGCAAAAGGCATGAAACAATCCACCGTGCTATTCGTACATACACTTAAAAATACCATGATCCCCATCCTCACCGGCTTGGTCGTTCAGCTTCCCTTGCTACTGATCGGCAGCTTGCTAATCGAAAAATTCTTCGCCATCCCAGGCTTAGGCTCATATACCATCGACGCCATCCACTCTCAGGATTTTTCCATTGTTCAAGCGATGGTGATGCTAGGCGCAGCCCTTTACGTTTTTGGATTACTACTAACCGACATCAGCTACACCTTAGTTGACCCACGCGTGAGGCTATAATTTCGTGAATTTATTACTTGCAAAAACCTCAGCCGTCGATGTGCCCCAACAGCTTAGCTATAGCCTAAGCCTGACCTATGTAGACCTTTTACTATGGGTGATGGTAATCGTTGGCATGCTCGGCGCGCTCTGGGCATTACGCCGAGAATATTGGCGCAATGCTTATGCCCAAATCACCCAAAGCAACACCGCTGTTATTTCTTTTGCCATCATCAGCCTACTGTTAGCCATCGCATTGACCGATTCGATCACACTTCAGCCTTATCGCCAACTCACAAAACAATCCATCAGCGATATCAGTAAAAACAATGCAACACACACTTTCAAAGTAGGTGATAAACAAAAATTCGGGTCCTCTATCACCCTGTTAGATCGCCTATTAAAAGCTGTTATTCTCCCCGAAGAAAAAACATACTCAAGCCCATTTGCCACCCGCAGCTTATCAATGATTGATGACAAAAATGACCAAGGGGTCAAGATAAGAATCTATCCCCCGCTTAAATACGTCTGCCGTCAATTACGAGAAGAGCAAAGCGTTATACAAAAAAAAGCCATCGAGAATACCCAAATACCCGATGATGTCGCATCAACATATCTCAGCAAAAAAATATTATTCGGCCTAGGTTATAGCCTACTGATCGCGCCGTTGTCCATCGGATTAGTCTATTGGCTATGGGTTATACTAGGCATCGGGCGATTAAAAAAACAAGGGCAAAAATCCTCGCGCCCTGCTAAAAACAAAATCGTTTGCGTTCTTTCCTTTGTCGCCATCACATCCATCACGCTGGTTACGATCTTGTATCTAAGCCAATTTAATCACGTGTTAGGCACAGACAAAACCGGCGGCAGCGTCCTAGGGGCAGCGGTCAAATCTATCCGAACAGGCATTGTCATCGGTACTTTGACGACGTTTATCATCGCTCCCATTTCGATTATTATGGGTGTTTCCGCAGGATATTTCAAAGGCTGGGTTGATGACGCTGTTCAATATCTATACACCACACTCTCGTCCATCCCAAGTATCCTGCTGATCATCGCATCGATGTTCATCGTCAATATCTTACAGCCCAAAGATTACACGACCGCACAAGTAGCAGACTTCAAACTCTTTTGGTTATGCGTGGTGCTAGCCATCACTTCTTGGGCTAATATCTGTAGACTCGTCAGAGCAGAAACACTCAAGCTCCGCGAGATCGAATACATCCAGGCAGCCACCGCATTGGGGCAAAACCATTTCATGATCATCATCAAACACATTATCCCAAATGTCATGCACATTGTTTTAATCACCATCGTCCTGCGATTCTCGGGCTTAGTTCTCTCCGAAGCTGTCCTGGCTTACATCGGCGTAGGCTTAGACCCCAGCATGA
The DNA here is from genome assembly GCA_964609545.1 of uncultured Phycisphaeraceae bacterium. Classification (GTDB taxonomy): domain Bacteria; phylum Planctomycetota; class Phycisphaerae; order Phycisphaerales; family Phycisphaeraceae; genus CAZSSX01. Next base: position 18,319 of record CAZSSX010000011.1, read on the forward strand.
ACTCATGGGGAAATATGATTGTCCAAGCCCAATCGGAACTTTCCCGAGACCCCTTGGTCTGGTGGAATTTTCTCACCGCACTATTTTTCATGATCCTACTCGTCCTACCTGCAAACCTCCTAGGCGATGCCATCAGAGATGCACTTGACCCAAGACTACGAACGCAAAGCGATTAACCCTTATGAGTAAACTCGTACAAGTACAAAATTTAAAAACCTACTTCGGCACACCCAACAACCCCTTCAAAGCGGTAGATGATATCTCTTTTGATATCCAACCGGGCAAAACTTTTTGCCTCGTCGGAGAATCGGGTTCGGGCAAAAGCATCACCTCCCTCTCGATGATCCAACTGGTCCCCCAGCCCGCGGGCTTCCACCCCTCGGGGAAAATACTTTTTAACTATAAGCACAACAACACCGAAAAAGTGATCGACCTGATCCAACTTTCCGAAGCATCAAAAAGACAAGTCCGTGGCGCAAAGATCGCCATGATTTTTCAAGAGCCAATGACCAGCCTCAACCCCGTTTTGTCCATCGGTTATCAAATCTGCGAACCTCTTAAAAGGCACATGAAACTTTCTTCCAAGCAAGCGATGCAAAAAGCCTTGGACCTACTCATACAAGTCCAAATCCCAAGCCCCCAGCAAAGACTCAAAGAATATCCACACCAACTCTCCGGCGGCATGCGCCAACGCGTCATGATCGCCATGGCATTATCCTGTGAACCGGATCTGCTCATCGCAGATGAACCCACCACCGCATTGGATGTTACCGTTCAAGCTCAAATCCTCAAGCTCATGAAAGATCTGCAAAAGCGCAAAGGCACCGCGATTCTTTTTATCACACACGATTTCGGCGTCGTTAACCAAATGGCAGATCAAGTCGCGGTTATGAAGCTGGGCAAAATCGTAGAGCAAGGCAGCAAAGAACAAATCCTCAGAAATCCACAACACCCCTACACTAAAGAACTCATCGCATCATTGCCAGCCAACCTAGACAAACCTTCCTTTGCAAAAAATAAAGAAACAGCTGATCAAGCATCCACAGAATCAGACCCAACATTGATCGACATCCAAGATATGCAGGTCTACTTTCCCATCAAAAAAGGCCTCTTCAAAAAAACAGTAGGACACGTCAAAGCTGTAGACCACGTCGATTTAAAAATACGCAAAGGACAAATTTTAGCACTCGTCGGGGAATCTGGTTCGGGCAAAACAACCTTAGGCAAAGCACTTCTCCGGTTGATCCCCCCCACTGGCGGCAAAGTTATTTTTCAAGGGCAAGACCTCATCACGCTCAATCATCGGCAGATGAGAAAACATCGCCACGATCTGCAAATTATTTTCCAAGACCCCTTTTCCTCACTCAACCCACGCATGATGATCGGCGATGCAATCATGGAAGGAATGATCGCCCAAGGCATCGGAAATAACTACAAAGAAAGACTCCTAGGCGTCAAAGAATCGCTGCGCCTAGCCCAGCTTGATCCCGATCTGGTCACGCGATACCCACACGAATTCTCCGGCGGGCAGCGGCAGCGTATCGGCATCGCACGATGCTTAGCTGTGCAGCCCAAGTTCATCGTCTGCGATGAAATCACCAGCGCGTTAGATGTTTCCGTCCAAGCTTCTATCCTCAAGCTACTTCTAAAATTGCGTGACCAACTCGATCTCACGCTTCTTTTTATTACTCACAATATGGAAGTTGTTGAATATCTCGCCGATGAAGTGGCGGTGATGTATCAAGGTAAAATCGTCGAAAAAGGGTCCGCTCATCAAATCTGTCGCTCGCCTAAACATCCCTACACCCAACAATTACTCGCCGCGGTGCCCCGCATCAATGCACCGGTGAGCTCATAAATCGTTTTTTATTAGACACCTTCACAATCCCTGCTATTTTCTGATTGCCCCTCAAAGCCACTAGTTTAGGCTATTTTACCAGAATATTTTTCCTCGTCTATCTTTAGGCCCGCATCTAAAACGCCGAATAAATCTTTGTATGTGAATACGCCACAGGCAGATGATCTCTCTATCGATCCAAAGAGATCATATCTTCCGCGTATCTTTTAGAGTAGAGAGAGGAAACATCATGGCTAAAAAAATATTGAGGCAAATTTCGCTAGATAACACCATTGAATTCGAGCAAGGCCTCCACGCTCAAAATCTAGAGCCCTGCCGCGATGTTATCTGTCAACAACTCGAGGAAAAAAAATCAGATGTCCTGATCAAATTAAATGATAGCCATCACATCGATGGCCAAGGCATCTCGTTACTCCTCCAATGCAACAACGCGGTAAGAGAGCTAGGCAAAAGATTAGAAGTCGTCACCCAAAACCAAGACGTCAAAAACATGCTCGAGTTACTTAACTTTGGGTCAAAATTTCAAGTCACACTCCAGCCATAATTTAATCTAACCCATTTATCGAAACGGAACGCAGCATGTCTGACATCGAACAAGAAATTATTGATAGCTTTATTGTCGAAGCCCAAGACTGTCTCTCTGACATCAGCAATGACCTCATCGCTATCGAAGAGAACGTGGAAGAAACAGATCATGATCATGTCAATAAAGTTTTTCGAAACATACACTCAATCAAAGGCGCGGCGGGGTTCTGTGGCCTGAATGAAATCTGTACCGTTGCCCACGAAATGGAAAACGTACTTAATCAGATACGTAACGATGAGCTGCTAGCCAATCCAAAAATCACAGAGCTTCTGCTCAGAGGTGCAGATCTCTTAGTCGAGATGGTAGACAACACCGGCCAGCCAACACCCGGCCTCGATCTTGAATCATTCAAACAAGCATTCCAAGCACTAGAAGAAGAGGAGCAAGAAGAGCAAGCTCTTTATCCACAGCTAGAAGGAGAAGAAAGTGATGTCATTTTAGAAGATGGAACCATCGCTTTTCCTTTTATCACAAACCAAGAAATGATCGATCAACTCAATGCCGGGTGCCATATCTACGTCATTAAGGTAGATATTATCAAAGATTTAGATCATGAAGATGTTCTGCCCGCACAATTTTTCAAGCAAATTACGCAAGAGACAAAACTCATCAGCAGCTACGTCATCACCGCGGGAATCCCTACTATACAAGACGCTAGCGCCGATAGCCTCGTCGTTCGATTCTTATGCGGGTCCTCACTACTTAAACATCAAATCGCAGAACAACTACACGTCCAAGAAACTGATATTCAAATGATTTATCAGTCCCAAGGCCAAGTAACAGAAACAGATGCACCCGAAGCAGCAATCGCTACACCCCCCGAAACAACCAAATCTAACGAACAACCACAAACAGTTATTCAAGCCCAGCCGGTCCAATCTCAGCCACAGAAAAAAGTAGAAATACCAAAAATTCAAAAACAAAAAATTCAAAAGCCAAAAGCAGCCGAAAAAACAAGCCCCGCTCCATCCAATATTCGCGTAGATGTCAACGTCTTGGATCAACTCATGACGCTCGCCGGAGAACTTGTCTTAAGCAGAAACCAACTCATCGAAGCCATCGACAATACCCAAGATGCTAACCTGCAAGCACTTTCAGCAAAAATAGACCGCATCACCAGCGAGATGCAAGAGTCCGTTGTGCAAACTAGAATGCAGCCTATCGGCAGCGTCTTTACCAAATTTCCCAGAATCATCAGAGACCTAAGCAATACGCTCAAGAAAAAATGTAACCTCACCATCGAAGGAAAAGAAGTCGATCTGGACAAATCCATCATCGAAGCCATCGGCGACCCACTTACACACTTGATCCGAAATGCGATTGATCACGGCGTAGAAAAGCCACAAGATCGCATCGCAAAAGGTAAAAGTGAAACCGGAAATATCGAACTCAAAGCCTTCCACCGTGCGGGGAAAGTCAATATCTCTATCACCGATGACGGCGCGGGGCTAGATGTCAATGTCCTACGAAGTAAAGCCATCGAAAAAGGAATCTACACCGAGGAAGCAGCAGCACTACTTTCAGACAGAGAGCTGATGAGACTCATTATCGAACCCGGTTTTTCAACCGCAGCAAAAGTAACAGATATCAGCGGGCGAGGCGTGGGTATGGATGTCGTCGCCACCAATATCGAAAAACTAGGCGGTAACTTAGACATACAATCCGAGTTAGGATACGGCACCACCTTTAATATCCAACTGCCGCTAACGCTAGCCATCGTGCCATCTTTAGTGGTTTATCAAGATCATAAAAAATTCGCAATACCACAAACCAACATCGATGAGCTTATACGCATCAGGCTTGATGAACTCGATAAAAAAGTACAAACCGTCAACGGCGTAGAAGTACTAAGGCTCAGAGGAAGTCTTCTCCCGCTGGTTCGACTGAAAAAAATAACAGACAAAGTCACATCCACCAACCAATACACAACCAAACTCAATACCGAATTTAAACATTCAGAAGATGCACAAGACGATGATCATAACACGCTCGATTCGATCAACATCATCATCCTAGACGCCGGTGGAATACAATACGGACTCGTCGTAGAAGGCCTTGACGATTCACAAGAAATCGTCGTCAAACCCTTAGGTAAACATCTCACCAAATCCGTCTGTGTCTCGGGCGCAACCGTACTAGGCGATAGAACGGTTGCCCTCATACTAGATGTTTCGGGCATATCCACACAATTCAATATCAATGAAAACTTGCACCAAGAACTTAACCAGGTCGATGAAAACAAAAAAGTAGCAAGTATACAAGATGACACAGGGTTTGTCTTAATGTTCGACAATGAACCCTCCGAGCGCTTTGCAATACCCACCGGGCTAATCTCCAGAATCGAACGAGTCAAAGCCTCAGACATCAATGATGTGGCAGACGAAGAGCTGCTTAACTATAGAGGTTACAGCATCAAACTGATCAGCTTAGAAAAACATATCAAAGCCAAGCCCCGCAATGATTGCCAATGGCTACATGTCATCGTCTTCGAATCATTCGGTGAAACGTTAGGCATCATCGCGCCCACATTATCCGACATCAGACACATCAAACCCGATATCGACAACAAAACAGTACGAGAGGATGGCGTGCTGGGTTCCCTCCTTATTGAAGGTAAATTCGTAAGATTCCTAGACATCATCGCACTGGCAAAAGAGCACGTCAGCGAAGATGCGACCTGCCAATCAACACCGGCTAACTTTAATAAAAAAGACCAGACGATCTTACTCGCAGAAGATTCAAATTTTTATCGAACACAAATCAACAGCTTCCTAGAAACAGAAGGCTTCAAAACCATGGTCTTCAATGATGGATTAGATGCATGGGAATATTTACAAACCAACCATCAAGATATTGATCTGATCCTAACCGATATCGAAATGCCCAACATGGATGGCAACGAATTATCACGCAATATTAAAAGCACGCCCGACATGTCGCATCTGCCCATCATCGCCATCACATCGTTATCCACCAGCGCGGCTATTCAAAAATCCATGGCTAGCGGCGTAGATGAATTCCTCACAAAACTCGACAAAAAACGTCTAATGGAATCAATCGTACGAATACTTCGAGGCGTCCAAGCTAGTAAAAAAGCACTCGCCGCAGTATAGCAAGATCACTCATCAAAAAAAGGATAAACCCATGACCGCAACACTTGAAGATGTCAATGCTGAGCAAAAAACAGAGATAGAAACAGAATTCGTCACTTTTTTTTTAAATGATCATTGGCACGGAATCGACATCACAGACATACAAGAAATCAATAAAAATATCCACCTTACACCCGTATTTCAAACCAATGAATGTATCACGGGTGTAGTCAATCTTAGGGGCGAGGTCGTCACTGTTATCGACATACGGATACTTCTGGGCTATGAGCTTAAAGATTTCCCTCAGACCTGCCGCAATATTATTATTAATTGCGGGGATGAACAAATCGGCATACTCGTAGACCGCGTTGGCGATGTCGCGGTAGTCAAAAATAACGATATTAATCCAACGCCCTCTAGCACTAACGGGTCGGCTACAAAACATATCAGCGGCGTCTATCAAACAGACACCAAATTACTTTCGATACTCAACATCAAAGACCTGATTGCGTTAGAAAATATCGAAGCAGAAGAACAATAAAACAACCTAAAAGACTTTGCTAGAAGGCTAATGTGAAAACATTAGCCTTCTAACATTAAG